>NZ_CP126274.1:0-303830 GCF_003234805.2 Curtobacterium sp. MCBD17_040 | reverse complement strand
CCCGCGATGCGAGGACCGCGAGGCCGATAAGGACGCGTAGCCTGCTGCACTGGATCCCGGTCATCCTGGGAAGGCGTCTGCCGTCGGACGTCCTCGAACGGGCCGTCCGGGCCGTGGGCACCACCGGCCCGTTCCTCGGCGAATGGGGTCTCGCGACAGAACAGTTCGACAGCCCCGACTTCCGCGCGCGCGGCTACTGGCGCGGGCCGATCTGGGCGGCTCCGACCTACATGATCGTGTCGGCTCTCTCCGAGGTGGGAGAGGGAGATCTCGCCAGGGACATCGCCACACGTTTCGTGCGGATGGTCGACGAGAACGGGATACACGAGAACTACGACGCCGTGTCGAGTTCAGGGAACGACGCGCCCATGCTCACGTGGACCGCGGGCGTGTTCCAGATTCTGTCCGAGATGCTCGGCTGAGCACGGCCGCGCGCACTAGCGGAGGTGCAGGCGCCTATGGAACTCGGCTGTCACGGTCATCGCCCCGACAGCGACATCTTCGCCTGCGCGTCGACGATGGTTGCCATCGCGATCGGACAGGCCAGGAACCGCGGCGAGAACCTCATCGAGTTGATCCAGTAACTGCTGCACTCGGCTGTTCACTGGACAAGTGATACCGGCTGGGCGGGTCCTTCCCCAAAGACACATATGGCAAGGTGGCAGCGCCCACATTTAGAAAGGCTCGCCCTATGGCTCAGAAAGTCACCACCCTCCTCGTCGACGACCTCACCGGCGACACTATCGACGACGGCGCCGGCAAGACCATCCAGTTCGGCTTCGACGGCAGCACCTACGAGATCGATCTCTCCGACGACAACGCCGACGCGCTCCGCGAGGCCCTGTCCGACTACATTGCTGCAGCACGCAAAATCAGCGGCGGCCGCGGCCGCCGCTCCGCCGGCAGCCCACCCAAACGCGGCAACGCGGAAGAGCTCGGCAAGATCCGCGAGTGGGCCGCAGCGAACGGCCACGACGTGTCCTCGCGTGGCCGGATCAGCCAGGCCGTCCGCGACGCATACGACGCCGCCCACTGACGCCCCCCCCCCCCATACGCCAACGGCCGGCTGTCCTACAGGGCAGCCGGCCGTTGGCGTTCGCGCCGATAAGGCGCTCTTATGTCAGCTCTCGCGATCGAGATCCTGCTGAGTTCGGACGCAGGTTGGGCAACCGCGCAGATACACCGCCCACCGCAGCTACATCACCCAACTCGATGCACTTCATGCTTCGATCACAAGAAGCACGCAGCAGTTCGCGACCTACTCAAGCCGATCGATATAATCATCCATCGACGTGTTAATGACATTACCTGTGTGGACAGTGCCAAGACCTTGCACGTATTGCGAAGATAGAAACGCCCTGTTTTCCTCATTAAGGTTACCTTGGAACCCATCACCAACGTAAATCGGGTCGCGCCAGGCACGCCCGGATTCATGGGCTAGATGCGCTGCCGCATTGACTACGTCACCCATGTAAATGACCTCATTGATGCCACTCCCGTTGTAGCCGGCTTTTATCATCAGGGCGCGTCCCCATTCCATGCCGATACCCATACGTAGTGGGTCCAGACCCTTCCGAGCAAGATGATAGTTCAACAACCGCGCAAGCGAATTTGCCTTCGCTCCGATAGAAAACACATCGTCGATATGCGAACGCAGTGGGGTGTTATAGACAGCCCACACGCAATCGCCAACGATGTTCACCTCTCGAACGTAAAGGTCGGAGTTGAGCAGCGCGACCATCTCGGAAATAAAAGCCCGATAGATCTTCGCAAGCGTGGGGCGCTTGTATTTAGCGACAAGGCCGGACGAATCGCGGATATCAATGAACAAGGCCGAGCAGGTTCCATAGAAGCCGTTAGTGAACGTGAGCTTATCGCGGGCAGGGAGCCCATCCACCTCTTCGAACGCACCAGCGGGCTGGTCGAGTATTTCTTGGATTCTCCTAGAGCTCTGGATATAGCTAAATTCTTTGTAATTGCCATCCATCACGCACTCCTATTGCTAAATCCGACTAGCTGACCACTGTGGATATTGCGCACAGGAGAGCAGCGATGGCGAGCGACCACAAAGCAACACGAACACCTCTATATTTTCGAACCACGATCTTTGAAATCTGCCTAAGCTGGTCGACCAAACGGTCATCCAGATTCTCGCCCGCAGCCCGGATGAGGCTTGCCAGCTCGTCCGACGTCAAGTTCGCCATATCCGCGTAGTAACCGAAAATTGGACCGGTAGCAGGACCCGAGCGCTTCGTTCGCGGAAAAACCGAGTATCCAAGAGCAGCGACACCGACCGTGGCTGCAACTACGCCGATCCACCACAGGTACGCTCCGAAAGACGTGAGTGAATCGGGTGACCAAGACCCGGCAAGAACCGCCGTAGATACAGCTCCGACGGCTACGCCTGTGGCTGCGAGCAACAAGGACGCCTTAGAGTCAGCGCGAACTAGTTCCTCACGTGTCTCAAGGAGCACTGTCGCGGCTTGCTCTGCGGCCCGCTTGGACAGCCTGGACCGGCTCACCGTTCGCCGCCCCTTGCTGCCGTGATGGACGAATCGTTAGCGAACTGGCGACGATTCTCGCCCCGTCGACGAGCGAGGGTTACAAGCGTGGAACTGTAGCTGCCGCGGAGATTGCGCTCGCTTCTCAATCCTTCGGCTATGTCGGGCCGGTGCCTATTGCCCTTGAGGATGGCGTCACAGAACTCGTCGCCATGAACACTGCACCACGGGCTCGACACCGACTGGCCGAACCGCTCTTCATCCGGAATTTTATCCAACTCCACGTCTTTCCAAAGAACACTCAGGCCCGTTTGGTTTCCGCTCCCGTCGCACCCACATGAGAAACTGAGATAATCGTTCGACCGTATTTCATCCCAGACACTTGCCGTTATGACGAGGTTTCGGGGGTCGGTTTGTTGTGCGGCTTTTGCCGCATAATTGACGGCATGGCCTGCCCATACGGGCTCTTGAAGGTCAAGGTGCCTCGGTATGCCAACACGCTTCGCCATAATCGAGGAACTGGCGACAGCCACCTTAAACCCAGTCGAGGGAGCGCTTTTCCACTTGCGCTCAATCTGGGCGGTGAATTCGTCCGAGTATGACCGAATCGTGATCGCGGCGCACATCGCACGCTCGTATCGCCGCTCGCCCCAGAAGAGACCAAAGCCGCCATCCCCCTGGATGTCTACAAAATCCGCGTCAAATTCTCTTAAAACTCTTGCAACGCTTCCGACACCGGCGTCGTAGATGCTGGCGGTGCTTGCAGCAGAGCGACCGTTCTCCAACTGGGTCGAGCCCCTCATGTCAAACACGACTGCTACGACGTCGCTAAGGAAGTGCCAGGTTGCTGCGTCGATTGGCAATTTTGCCGGATCGAATGATCCATCTTTAAGTTCAACCTTTGGCTCGTGCAAAAGTTTCTCCGATGTGCGGTCGGCTACATCGGAGAGCAAGTCTCCAAGTGTCAGCACGCGTCCCTCCCTATGACATGAGCGCTTGTCACAAGCTAGCGGCTGCAACGGACTTCGCCCACTGCGGACGTGCGTCGGACTGGGGTATACCTCAGCGCGACGGTAGACGAGGGCGAGATTTATGTCGTTCTAGGGTGGCGTCTCACCCTTTCGCTACAGGTCCGCGCGAGGGTCTAGATGCGGTGCAACGCAGACCATCGGTACTCCGGGTGAGGGTGCCCACCCCGCGTTCGAACCGCCGGCTAACGAGCCCACGGCACAGAGAGGACATCCGCACTTGTACCCGACCCGACACCATCGGCATCGACGACTGCAATCCCATCGGCGCCCACCAGCCCACACGTCATCGCAGGCCCCTGCCGCTGCACGGGCACGATCCCATCGGACGTTTCCGCAACGGCAATCAGCCGCACTCCGGACGGTGGACCTGTGAGCGGACGTGCCGCTACTCGCGTGAGCAACGGTGGTGCGGATGACCCGAGGAGTCCGGCGATCAGTGGCAGCCCGAGGGCGACGATGGCGGCCAGGGCTGCGAGAGGGTTACCCGGAAGCCCGAGGACGAGCACGCCATCCGCTCTTCGGGCGAGGACCGTTGGATGTCCTGGCCGCATCGCAACGCCCCGTACTGGGACGGCAGCACCCAGGACATCCAACACAGACACGAGGTGGTCGCCGTGTCCGTGACCGGTGCCTCCGGTCGAGATCACCAGGTCGACATCCTCCTGACGGAGGGCGTCACGGACAGCGGCCGCGTCGTCGGGGACATACGTGACGCTCGTGACGTCCATGCCCGCTCCTCTGAGGATCTCGGGGATCGACACCCCGAAGGCGTCCCGGACCTGGCCTGGTGCAGGTATGCCTTCCTGCACCACCTCGTCGCCAAGCAGGACGAGCGCGACGCGGGGTCGCCGGATCACCTGCACGGCATCGGTGCCCGTCGCGGCGGCCGCGGCGACAACCGCTGGCGTGACCCGGACACCGGCCCCGACAACGATGTCACCGACCTGGATCTCCTCTCCGGCGCGGCGGACATCCGCAAGTGCCGGAAGGAGCATGTCGACGCCGGCGGTGACGACGACGTCCTCGACGACGCGGCTGCGTTCACTGCGCAGCACTGCCGTGGCACCCTCTGGAACGGCTCCGCCGGTGGTGATCGCGCGGGCTGTCCCGACCATGAGGGGGTTCCCCGGCGCCTCTCCCATTCGCACGCTCCCGTCGAGCCGCCAGGGTCCGCTGCCGGCGACCACCCACCCGTCCATGGCTGCGGTGTCCGTCGGCGGGACCGATGTCCGAGCGTGGACGGGCGCGGCGAGCGTCCGGCCGTGCGCAGCCCGGAGCGGAACCGTCTCGGTTCTATTCGGATGCTCCGCCCCGAGTTGCCCGGCCGTCCGTCTGGCTTCGTGGAATGGGACGTTCACGGATGCTCCGGCGTCAGCTGTGTCACGGTCGCGACGGCTTCCGAGAACGGAACCCCGCGCCCGACCGCGATGCCGACGAGGTACGCGGTCAGCGGCGCGGCAGGACGAGCGACGGAGTGCGCCGCATGGCTCGCGAGGTCCAGCACTCCAGTGATGTCGACATCGGCCTGGTTCAGTCCGAGGGCGGGTGCAAGTTCCGCAACCCAGGCGTCAAGTTCGGGCGGATATGCCATCGCTGGTCCTCTCGCAGTCACGCGCCGCAGCGAGATCTGCGGTGGTGTCGATGTCAGCGGTCAGTGCTGCGGTCAGCGCTACCTCGACGAGCCGCAACGGTTGGAGCAGCGCCCGGACGGCGGCGCCTTCCAGCGAACCACGTTCGAGGGTCAGCGACCGGCAGGCCGACCAGAGCGTCTCGGTCCGGTATGCGGCCAGGAGGTACTGCCTCCGCCCGCCAGGATCCGTCCCGACCCAGCCGTCGACCGCCGGGTCCGTGGCGGCGACCAAGCGGAGCAGCGCCCGCACCGCGGGGACGACGGCCGGCAGGTCGGCGGCGAGGACGACGGTCAGGGGCGACGGGACACGATGGCCACGGATGGCCTGGAGGCCGGCACCGATCGCAGCGGCCGGTCCCCCGTACGGCGGGTCCTCGCAGACCTGCACCGTGCCTCCCGGAACCGACGTCCGCACCGGCCCGACCACCGCGACCGTCTGCGCGGACGCGACGGCCGCGACCGCGCGGTCGAGGAGCGTCGAGTGGCCCAAGACGATCGCCGGTTTGTCCGCACCGCCGAGGCGGCTCCCACGACCGCCGGCGAGGACGAGGGCATCGTGGACGGTCACCGTCGCGATCCGAGAAGCAGCCGGTTCAGCCCCCACCCGACGACGGTGATGAGCACGACGGCGCCGAGCATGTCGAGGACCGCCACCGGGGTGGCGAGGATGCCGAGCGCAACGATGAGCGTGGTCGCGCCGGCCGGCGGGTGCTGCATGCCGAGCAGGTGGAGCACGAGCGTCGTGACGGCCACGGCGACGACCGCGGCGAGGAGGTAGCGGGGGGTCAGCCCACCCGCCGGCGCCGACGGGGAGCCGACGAGTCCGAACGCGAGGTAGGCGCCATACCCGGCGGCTAGGCCCACGACGTGCCCCACGAGCGCGTTGCGGGGACGGGAGGACGGCTGGCGCGGCGCGCTGAAGAAGAGCATCACTGTCGGACCGAGGCTCGGGAACAGCCACGGTTGCCGAAGCACGAGCCCGACGACACCAGCGACAGCGAGCACGACCGCGCAGAGTACTGCGGAGTATGCGGCGCCACCGCCACGGCCGCTTCGCCACCATGCCAGCGGGCGCTCCGCGCCATTCTTGGCCCCGTCCGTCATGAGGCGATCACGAGTGCCTGCGGCGCTGCCTGCTTCATGCGAGTCCGCAACCACGACAGCTGCAGTGCTGTCTCGGCGTCGCAGTCCGACACGATTCGCAACAGCTCCTCATCGCGGAGGCCCTGTCCGGCCTGTTTGACCAGGGTCCACGTGATGTCCACGAGGGACGCGATGAGGTACAGGTCCTGCAGATCGCGGAGCAGGCCGAGCGGACCCTCGCGTGTGGAGCTGAGCGCGTCGGCGTGCAGCCGTTCCGGCTCGTCGTCGGGCTGCTCGCCGTAGCGTTCGACGAGCGGTCGAAGCGCCTCGGCGTGTGCGTCGCACTGAGCTGCAAGGGTGTGGCACAGGTGGAACACGTCCGGCTCCGCCCCGTGCCCCTCGGCGACCTGCCGGAACGACGTCGCGAGCGACTGCTCCGAGCGGTGCAGCAGGCCGATGTACACGGGCAGCAACATCAGCGTCCCTCGCCCTCGGAGCCGGCGCGGGGCGGTTGTTCTCCCGTAACGTCTTCACGCACCTCCGCCTCGACCCCGCCGATAGTGCGCGGAACCGCGGCAGGATCCGCGGGACGGGATGCCGTGGTCGTCGGCGCTGGCGCCGGGCCGTCCGCCTCGCCGACCTTCTCGACGCGCACCGCGGCGACCTTGAACAGCGGCTGCTTCGAGACCGGGTCCCACTCTGTCGCGGTCAGCTCGTTCGCTGCAGTCGGGTGACCGTCGGGTCCGGACCGATCCTCTTCCCAGTACCCATAGTGGAAGGGTGCGAACACGGTTCCCGGTCGCACGTCGCCGACGCGCGCCGGCACGACAATCTCGCCTCGGCGGGACGCCACACGGACGATGTCCCCCTCGCTGATGCCGAGGCTCGCCGCGTCGCCCCGGCTGATCTCCACCCATGCGGAGGGCGCAGCACCCTGCAGCTGGCGGGCACGCCGCGTTTTCGTCCGCGTGTGGAACTGGTACACGGTACGGCCAGTCGTGTACCGGAAGGGGTACTCCTCGTCCGGTTCCTCGTGCGGCGGCGTGTAGGCCGCGGGCTTCAGTACCGCGCGGCCGTCGAGGCGCATCGCGGAGAACTTCGTCGGTCCGACGGTCGCCCCCGTCAGCAGATCGTGCCCGTAGCTCTCCGCCCGCTCGACCGTCGTCGGGAACACCGCGTCTCCGTACAGGCGAACCGTTCCGTCGGGGTGCTCGTCGTTGCAGGGCCATGGGATGCCACTACCCCCGCGGAGGCGTTCGTAGCTGATGCCGGTGTAGTCGCAGAGCTTGCCGCGGCTGCATTCCTGCCAGGCGCGGAACCCGTCCTCCGGCCCCTGCCAGTCGAGCAGCGGGCCGCCGTCGTTCCGCCGGAAGTCCATCCGCCGGGAGTAGTCCAGGAAAATGTCGAGATCGCTGCGCGCGTCGCCCGGCGGCTCGACCGCCTTGTCCGACAGATGGACCGTGCGGTTCACGTTCGTGAACGCACCCTGCTTCTCGCCCCAACCGGCAGCGGGGAGCACCACGTCGGCGTACCGGGCGGTCTCGGTCATGTAGAGGTCCTGCACAACGAGGAACAGCTCAGGTTTAGCGAGGATGCCGCGGATGCGCTCCGCTTGCGGCATCGATACTGCCGGGTTCGTCGCGGACACCCACAGCAGTTCGATGCTGCCCTGCTCCACGTACCGGAAGATCTGCATCGCGTGGGTCGGGGGCGACCAGTGCGGAATCCTGTCCACGTTGACGTCCCACAGTTCCGCGAGCTCGGCGATGTGCTCAGGGTTCTCCCAGTTCCGGAAGCCCGGCAAATCCCCGTCTGCGCCCGTCTCGCGAGTGTTCTGCGCCGTCGGCTGCCCGTTCATTTGCAGAATCCCGCAGCCTGGCCGACCGAGCATGCCCCGGAGCAGGTGCAGGTTGTTCACCTGGCAGGACGCCGCTGTGGCCTGCGACGCCTGGTAGAAACCCTGGAGGACCGTGGACAGCACCCGTTCGGACGTCCCGATGATCCGTGCCGCGCGCCGGACGTCGTCCGCTTCCACGCCGCAGGTTGCCGCGACCTTCTCGGGTGTCCACGGCTCGACCGTGTTCCGGAGCTCGTCCACCCCGACGGTGTGCGCGGCGACATAGTCATCATCAACCCAGCCGTTAACGAACAGCTCCCGGACGAGTCCGTTCATCAACGCGAGGTTGGTTCCGGGGCGGATCGGCAGGTGCACATCCGCGAGCCGGGCGACTTCGGTCTCCCGCGGATCGACGCAGATCACCAATGGTCGGTCGGGTCCGGCGAGCCGGTCAAGCACCCGCATCCAGAGGACCGTCTGCGTCTCGGCCATGTTGTGTCCATACAGGACGATCGCGTCGCAGGAGTCAATGTCCTCGTAGCTGCCCGGCTGCCCGTCAGAGCCGAAGCTCTCCTTCATCGCCGCGGCCGCGGTCGCCGTGCACAGGCGCGTGTTGCCATCCATGTGCGGGGTCCCGAGACCGGCTTTGCCGATGATCGCGAGAGCGTAATACTCCTCGAGGAACAACTGCCCGCTCGTGTAGAACCCGTGCGAGAGCGGGCCCTTGTCGTCGAGCAGCTGTCGGCTCCGCGCGACGATGCGTTGCATCGCGGTGTCCCAGTCGGTCTCGACGAGCTCCCCGTCGACGCGGACGAGCGGCCGCGTCAGCCGGTCTGCCCCCTGCATCCCCTGCCAGCTGCCGAAGAGCCCCTTCGGACCGAGCCGTCCGTGGTTCACGGTGTCGACAGTGCGACCGCGGACGCCGACCATATGGCCGTCCTTCACGGCGATGTCACATGCGCAGCCGTTGCTGCAGAGGGTGCAGGCAGACTGCACCCAGCGATCCACGTCGGCATCGTCGAGTCCCTCTGCGAGCTTCTGGTCGCGTCGGACAGGCCAGAGCGTATCGCGCGCAAACGGCGTCCTCGTCCCCCAAATGTCGGCGATCCTGTCGGGCATCATCGTCCTTCCACTCACTGACATTGCACGCTACGCCGTCGCGGGTAGCCAGCAGTTACTGTTCCGGGACTTCCTCGACACGGACGTCTTCTTTCCCGTAAAACACGTCGACGTCCCCCCTCGCCGAAGAGATCGCCGCGATCACGATGACGTGCTTGCGGCCGAACCAACAAGGGGAATCCATTGCGTGCTGCGATTTGAGACGCCCGCCACCTCGCTACGGTCATGACGCGCGCCCGACCGACCCGCACCACATCGAAGCCGAGACGCTGACGCCTGCCACTGCCCCGGCGTTCGACGAGCGGTGGAGAGGATGCCGGTCGCCATCACGAACGCGAATGCGTTCGACGGTAGACGGCCAGCCGCTTCGTGCCACATCGGGTCAGATCGACTGTCGGTAGCCGAAGAACTCGTGGTCGTTGTTGTACCCGCCACGCCCGCCGCCGACATCAGCGAAGTCCGCGACGAACTCGATTCCCTTGATCCACTTGACCATCTTGAACCCGAGTTCTGTCTCGTTCCGGAGCCGCAGCGGCGCCCCGTGACCGAAGGACACGGGTTCGTCGTTCATGTCGTAGGCGAGCATCGTCAGGTGGTAGCTCATCTGTTCGATGGGTTGCGCGTCGTAGTAGAGGCCACCCTCGGGGCCGAGCGCGAAGGAGTAGAAGATCACCCACTTCGCTTCCGGGGTCGGCCGCACGGTGTCGAGGATCGCCTGCATGGACACCCCGCCCCATTTGGCGACCCCGGACCAGCCTTGGATGCAGAAGTGCTGCGTGATCTGTTCGTGGTGTGCCATGGCGCGAAGCTGGTCAAGGTTCAGTTCAGTCGGGCGCTCGACGAGGCCGTTGACGACGAGTTTGTAGTCGGCGAAGTTGTCGGCTTCCAGCTGCTTGTATTCGGCACTGTCGGGGTACTTACCGTTGTGCCAGAAATACGGAGAGATGTCCTTCTCCGTGTACTCGCCGGGCTTGGAGTCGATGTGCTCGAACAGGCGCTGCGCGGGCCCGATGAGCGCGAAGCCAACCTTCTGCACGACGCCCGGGTGCCGGTAGGTGAACGGGGTGGCGGCCACCCAGGCGAGGATGACGACGACCATCGACACGGCGAAGATCCAGAACCCGGTCCACGACTCGGTGTTCTGGGCGGCGTACATGTGGTTGAAGTTCCGCAGTGCCCCGGTGCAGATAACCAGGGCGACATGGATCACGATGAACAGCACGAACCAGCACAGCACGAGGAAGTGCACGGACCGGGCGAACTGGATACTGAACACGGAACTGACTCGCCGGAACCGGGTGGAGAGCGCCGGTGACATGCCGAGGCCCGACAGCACGGCGAGGGGTGCGGCGATGAACACGGTGACGAAGTAGGCGATCAGTTGCAGACTGTTGTAGTTGCTCCAGCCGCTCTCCGTGGGCCAGTTCAGGGAGAGGTACTGGATCGCGACGGAGACGGCGTTGGGGATGACGTCCCAGTGCAGCGGAACCAGCCGCATCCACTGCCCGGTGGTGAACAGCAAGACGAAGAAGACGATCCCGTTCGCGAGCCAGAGCGTGTCGATACCGAGGTGCCACCAGCGGGCGAGCCCGATGGAGTGCCGGCGTCCGGGGAGGCCGACCCCGTTCGGGAGGGTGATGGAGTCCTCTTTGGCGGTGTAGAGGGGGCTGGTTGGGACGGGTTTTTGGATGCGGAACCAGTCTTTGCCGGGGGTGGAGTGCCTCGTCCAGTAGAGCCGGGGATGATCCGCGAGCACCGAGACGCCGGACCGGATGATGAAGATCATGAAGAACAGGTTCAAGAAGTGTTGCCAGCCCACCCATGCCGGGAACCCCACCGGAGCGTTGCCGGGCAGCTCGGACATGCCTGGGTAGGTGCGCATGAAGGCGTGCACCGCTGGCAGCCCGCGGATGCCCTGCGCGACGGCCACTCCGATCAGCAGCAGCAGGAGCCCGATCGGGACCAGCCACAACAGGTTGAACCACTTGGTCTGGCCGATTCTGACCCGCGGTGCGACCCCGTACTGGGCAGGGATTCCTCCAGCCCAGTCCTCGTCGACCACGGTGTATCGGTGGCTGTCGAGCTCCGACCGGAAGCTCGCTCGGGTTCCTCCTGGACCGACATCGGCGGCAGGACGAGGTTGATCCCCCGAAGAAGGCTCCATGCTCGGATCCTAACCGCCCGGCACACTGCGGCTCCCCCGTTCGACCGGGGACAGTGGCTGAACCAATCCAATCATCGCCACCAGGGTGGCGGAGGCTGAGGCAGGGTGAATTGAGAGGAGTAACCATGAGTGATCACCCTGTAGTGGTCCGCCGTGCCTACGAGGAACCCCTGGCTACGGACGGCACTAGGGTCCTGGTCGACCGGATCTGGCCGCGAGGGCTCACCAAAGAGAGGGCGCACCTGGATGAGTGGTGCAAGTCGGTCGCCCCGTCAAGTGCTCTCCGAACCTGGTATGCGCACGTTCCCGAGCGATTCGAGGAGTTCACGACCCGCTACCGCGCCGAGCTGGAAGAGCCGGAACGAGCAGCGGCCTTCCAACACCTACGCGAACTCGTCAAAGGACGTCCCCTCACGCTGCTCACCGCGACGAAGCAACCCGAAATCAGCGAAGCCGCAGTTCTGACCCTGCTCCTCAGCAGCTGACACGTGTCGCCGCTCCAGCGATCCTCGGGACGGCAAGGGTCGCAGAGGCCTGACGTCAGCGATGTTTGACGACGGTGAGCAGCACAGTGGAATCCTCGACCGCTGTCAACGAATGCGGCGCATCCGGAACGATGATCAGATCGCCCGTCCACGCGGACCAAGAGTCTTCACCCGCCGCCAAGACGACGCGGCCATGCAACACCTGCACCGTGGCTTCGCCAGGGTTTTCATGCTCCGCCAGCGTCTCATCCGCTCGCAGCGCGATGACCGTTTGGCGCAGGAGGTGCTCATGACCGCCATACACGGTCTTCGCACTGCGGCCACTTGAAGCGTCCAGCGCCGCGCGGAGCTCCGTCCTGGCCAGCGCCGTCAACGATGTCTTCTGCACGACGCCACATCCCTCCGCTTGATGACGGTTCATGCAGAGTCTCCCACCATGACGGCTCCCAAAGCTGCTGCCGTGCAGCCGCCCCTTCGAGGCACTTTCGACTGACCGACATGTCGGGTACGGCCGCAAGGCTTATCAGAAGATCCGTGCGCAGCGCCACGGCGCCCTAGTACAGCTCCGGCTACTCCACCCCGCCACGCTGGATCGCCCGGTACACCGTCGACCGTGCCACCCCGAACAGCTCGGCGATCTCACTCGTCGTGTGCCCGCCGGCACGGTGCAGCGACACCAAGTGCTTCTCCTGTGATGGGGTGAGCTTCGGCTTCCGGCCTCGAAGCTTGCCAGCGGCCTTCGCGATCGCCATCCCCTCACGCGTCCGAGCGCGGATCAGGTCAGCCTCGAACTCCGCGACCATACCGAGCACATTGAACAACAGCCGGCCGACCGGGTCGGTTGGGTCGTACACCGCTCCCCCAAGGTTCAGCGCCACACCCTTCTTCGTGAGCTCGTCCGCGATGTCCGTCGCGTCTCGAAGCGACCGCGCGAGCCGATCAAGCTTCGTCACGACGAGTGTGTCCCCAGCACGGCACGCGGCCAAGGCTTCTCGAAGGCCAGGACGAGCTCGAGTCGTGCCGGACAGGCCGTGGTCGACGTGCACGTGCTCCTCAAGGACGCCGAGGGTTCGCAGCCCGTCCCGCTGCGCCGCGAGGTCTTGTCCAGAGGTCGAGACGCGGGCGTATCCGATGAGCACGTTGCAACTGTAGCGTTTACACCCCCGTCATCGGGCATTTTTGCGGGACAGGCATACGGGAATGAACGGGCCAGACGTTTGCGGGTGTGAATCGAGCCGCGCGAGGCAGGCCAGTGTGTCCCGATGAACGACCGGCTACCGGGCACCTCGTGGAAGCCTTGGACGACGTACTCGTCACACGTTGGAAGCGGGGCGGGGATGCAGGTGGCCCGCTCTGTAACACGGCCCCGTCCGGGCACCCGCTTCTTTATTGTGGGGGCATGCCCATCACCGTCCGCCCGGCCCTGCTCGACGACGTTCCGGGTCTCGCTCGTGTACACGTCGAGTCTTGGCGCGAGACATACCGCGGACTGGTCCCCGACGACATGCTCGATGATCCCGGCTTCATCGAACGCCGCGAACGGTTTTGGACGAAAGCGCTGACGTCCGAGCAAAACCGCCCGGCCGCACGGATCGCGGCGGCAATTTCCGACGGACGTGTCGTTGGCGTGGCGATGGCGTCGAGCCCCCAGGACGAGGACGCGACCTGGACGCAGCAGCTCTACATCCTCTACACGTACGCCGCCGTTTACGGGCGCGGCGGCGGATCAGCCCTCCTCGACGCGGTGCTCGACCCCGACCAGTCCGCAGCGCTGTGGGTCGCGGACCCGAACCCCCGCGCCCAGGCGTTCTACCGCAAGCACGGCCTCACGCCGGACGGACGGACCAAGACCGAGGACGGCATCCAGGAGATCAGAATGACCCGCCCCGGCAGGAACGAATGACCCCGTTAGACATGAAGCGCCCGTCGGAGGATCCGCTTAGGGGCCACTGTCAGTGCTCGGCGTTCACTCGCTGATCGCGGCCGCCTGCGCGGGCTGCATGTCGTAGGTCACCCAGGGTGTAGCGATCGCGACGGCGTCATACAGGTGTCGTGCGGTCTCGTTGTCGGCCGCGGTGATCCACCGCACCACGTTGGCACCGCCCTCGCGCGCCAATTCGGACGCGCGGTCCAGGAGCGCCCGCGCGGCGCCACGGCCGCGCGCGTTCGGCACGGTGAAGAGGTCATCGAGATAGAGCCCCATGGTTCCCGTCGACGGGCGCGCGAACCATCGAAGGTTCGCCAGCGCGATCGGCTTGTCCTGCTCGTCGACCGCAACGAGGCCGACGATGCCGTGCTGACCAGCACGTACCCACTGCCACGTCTTCTCAACCGCGGCGGCGTCCTCGGGTTGCTTGTAGAAGGTGCGGTATCCGGTGTACAACGACGCCCAATCAGCAGCGTCACGGTCCTCGACCCCTCGAACGTTGGTGCTCATAGCAACACCTTACGAGCCGGGCGCACAGCGCCCGGAAGTGGACCGTCTATCGTTCGCTCTTGGAGATGGCTACGGTCCTCGTATGGCCACACGTGACGACCTCTCGACCAAAGCGCTGATCGCGCACCGGCAACGCTCCGATGAGCACGCACGCGTCCCGGTAGCCGATCGGCTACCGGACGGTGATCAGCGGCGTCCAAAGCTGTTGGAACGCCGGCCGGAGCGCGGCCGCGTGCACGGTCAATTCGTTGCACTTCATCGAACAGCAGTCGCGTTAGCTCGCAGCGACTCGGATCGAGATCCCAGCCGCTCACCCGTGGCGCGCGACTGGCCTCGAGTTTCATCCGCTCACGATCCGGCAGGCGGTCGACGTCACGGCCGTGCCATGGGTTCAATCCGTGCCGAAGACACATCAATGTGATCACGGAGGACCGAAGCTCATCGAGCATCATCGAGGCCTGCCAACACTTCTCCCGCGCGAGCGCAGAGCGGGCGTGCAGCGCATAGAGCCACCCCATGCCGATCGTCTGATGCTGGTCTGGCTGCGTGGGCAAGGAAGGAGGCGTCGGAGAGCCGAACAGCAATTGGAAGGCACTGTCAGTCGCTCGGAACTGGTCATGCGGCCAGAACGAAAGGTCGATCTGGAGGGACGAGGCGAGTAAGAAAACGCGGTAGCGGACACCGGCAGCGAAGAGGTCGAATGTGTCTGCGATCGGGGTCAGCTCGCCTACCAGTGCGGTCCACGCGTCGACGGTTCTTGGCTCGTCTGCGTCGGGGGCCAGTTGCAGGACGAGGTCGATGTCGGACCAGTCGTCCTCGGCGTCACGGGCTGCCGATCCGACGAGCGCCGCGCCGCTGATGCTGGGGTCGGCGCGAGCCTTCGCGATGAGGCTCGCGCGAAGGGCGGATCGCTCAGCAGCATCGAACATCCCCCGAGTCCATCGCAGGCGGACCCCAGCTCGCAACACTTATCCGTCCGAGAGACAATTGGCTATCGAGACGCGAAGCTGCGTCGGTAGTAGACCAGCGCATCGTCACGGCCGACCTCCACGAGACCGTTCTTTGTCAGGAACCGTTGAGAGGCGATGTTTTTGACATCGGTGTCGGCGACCGCGACGCGAGCGCCCCATGCGGAGGCATGTTCGAGGGCCAGTCCAACCGCTTCAGTCGCAAGACCTGCCCCTCGGGCCGACGGCACGAGACCGTAACCGAACTCGACCTGACCTGTCGCATCCGGTGGGCCGAAGAAACCCAAGCCTCCGACAGCGCGCCCGTCGCCAGTCCTCCGGACCAGGTACATCGTGAAGGGAGTCGCTGTTGGTTTCGCGGCCGACAGAGACGTCAACGGGTCCAGCTCATCGTCTAAGGGGTACTCGCGGTGCCAGTCATCTCCGGGTCGCTCCTCCCGCGCAACGATCCGCCGGGCGAGGTCCGGGGAGATTGGCTCCAGTGCATCCCATCGTCCTCGTGTCCCGTTGACCGAATGTTCAGCGGACGGGCGACTGTGATGGAAGGGCGATGTGCTCGCAAGCCGAGGCGCGCCAGGCCGTCGCCTAGCCCAGTTGCACAGCGGGGGCGGAGGACTGTGGGGCGAACGTCCGCGAGGGCCAGGCCGTGTTTGTCGTGATGTCGACGCGGCCATCCGTGAGCGCGTGCTCGATGAAGAAACGGTTCTCGGCCGTCTGAGGGCCGCCGTAGTAGTACCACTCCCACCGAACCCGACGAGCCCGACGAATGGTGAGCGCCCGTCGGGCGACCGAAATCTCCTCGGGCGCCCACACCATGAGGGTCTCGCCCTGGTCGAAGCCGACGACGAGACAGCCGTCGTCAGCTGCACGTACGGCGACAAGAGTGTGGAAGTTGTCGCCGGGTCGTCCGAACCAGTCCCCGAACACAGCGAGCGACCCGCTGATAGCCGGAGCGCTTTTTCGCAACTCCTCCACGATCCCCTGCACACCACCCACCCTCCGATCCTACAAAAGCTACGACCCCACCACTCCCGCCCGGTAGAGGATCGACTTCGGGCACTCCCGCGAGATGGCGGCAAACGCCATCAAAGTGCCGTGAGGCGATCGAATCGCGGCGACACTTCCGTTCCCTCACGCGCGATGACGTCGAATCCGAGCCGATCCAGTTCTGCGGCAGCGGTCATCGGGTCATCGGACACCGCTGCGGCGAGCTGTCTGACGCGCCACCGGCGGCGTCCCTCGTGAAGCGCAGCGCCGGCGCCGTCTACGGTGTCAATGCCGAACTCGATGATCATCATCTCGAGTACGTCCTCAAGGCAGGGGCGGAACCGATGGCCGCCCGTAGGGAAGTGGACATCGCCAAATCTCGGCACCTCCCCCTTCGCCACGCGCTTCTGGTAGATCTTGCCGCGACGTCGCCCACCCGTAGCAGTGAGCGCGTCCGTCATGTCTTGACGCTCGGCATGGACGTTGTAGTGCGCCGACGGGACGTCACTGCCGCTGTCCCGGAGGTAGTCGACGGTGAAGAGGGGTCGCGCCGAGCCGTGCACGTTCACCTTGAAGGTCGAGCGGTCCACCGACACCAGATGGCTCACTGGGCTTAGAACGAGCCGATACTGAACGACTAGCCGGAAGGTCTCGGCGCCGTCGATATCCAGGCGAAGGCCGAGATCCTCGGTCGGCTCGACGGCCACCGCGACGCCGCCGCCGCGAGTCCGGACGACAGTGCTGTCCAGGCCGACGAGCCCGTTGGGAATTACTGCGGCGAGCATCTCCATGATCTCCAACATGAAGTCGAAGACCTTTTCCTGAAGGTTCCCATCGGCCTGTCCGCCGGAGTCAGCGCTCGGCATGCTCCTGCAGGTAAGTCAGGTCCTCAAGCTTCCGCAAAATCGCTTGTCCCTCCTGCGAGAGCTCGTATCGGTCAGCCCGACGACGGAGCTCGTCGGCCGACGCACCCGCGCGTGCCTCGAGCTCGGCTAGGCGGCTGCTGATCTCGGGAATCGTGAGCACCTCGAGAGTGGGGACCATGTAGCCATGGTGACACGGACCCCCGTCATCCGTTCGCAACTTGGCCACGACTGCTGGACATACGGATCGGCAACCGGCAGAGCCGCCCGGTAACCGATCGGCCATTGAGAAGTGTCCGCGACACTGCGCTGCGAGGGGGACGACACCGAACGAAACCGCTCATAGCGAAGCCGCCGGTGGCGCGGTGACGTACAAACCAGGTCTTGTCTTGCCGTCGACATGGCGGTGGTCCTCGGACGTGACCATGGCACCAATGGCCTACTGCCGGCCGCGCCAAGGAGTGATCGGTGGTCGCCGCTACTGTGCGAGGCATGAACATCACCTCTGCCCGCGTCAGCGCGCTCGTCGGCCCACTGCGCGTCATCAGGATGGACCAACCGGACAAGCAGCAGGAGACCCGCGCGAGGCTTCGTGCTCTCGCCCGCGACGTCCGCGCCACCGGCCGGCCGTCACTCATCCGGTGGGTCGATGAGGCCGAGCGAGCCGTCGACGGCCAGGCGGACGTCCCGCTCTCCGAACTCGCCAAGATCCTGTATCAAGAGGAACAGAACGCCACCTCTTGACCTCGCGCGGCAGTCGACCGCCGCGGACGAACTGCACACAGCCATCTGTCCGCCACGAGCGACATGGCCTAATGGATCAACTTCGGCACAGGTATCGTCCCGAGAATGGCCGACGTACGTATGATCCCATCGCCCCTGCTTAACCACGCCGAGTACGCCGACGCGGCGATCGTCCCTGCTAACCAAGAAGTTAACGTTGTCACCAGGCCGCATCAGCCCTCTGACCGAGCGACTAGGACGGCTTTTTGACGACGCCGACGGTCTTCCTGTCCTCGGAGAACATGACTCCGGCACGGGCCTCGACCTCAGGAATCACGCGATCCGTCGGAATATCGCCGCGTACCCACGCGGTCAGAACGACCATCGATTCGCCGACCAGTGTCTCGATGCCCGGTCGCGGCTCCTGCACCATCGCCAGCATGGCGACGATGACGTCGAGCACGGGCTGTTCGTCCTTCGTCAGGCGCACGCTCAACTGGTTGAGCGCGTTCCCGAACTTCGCCATGGCTGCGCCAGATGGGTTGTATCCATGGCCACCCCGTGTTTGACGGACCTCGAGCAGCGCCGCGATCGTGTTGAGTAGCCATTCCCGTCGCTCAGTTGCGGTGACCTCGCGCGCTACACGCTTCCGATCGAGCCCGTCTCGGACCCACGGGACGACGACCGAGGCGACCAGTGACAGCAAGGCACCGATTAGGACCCCCCAGAAGCCGATCAAAGCGTTCTGCGTGTCGGCGTCCACGCGGCGAGCGTAGCCCCTGTCGAGGTCCGCGCGGGGATCGTCAACTGAGACGAGGTCACCGGGAGTGACGTATTGCGCCGGCGTGCGCTCGATCGCCCGGATGACGACCGGCGTAGGCTCGGTCGCCCGGATGACGACCGGCGACCGGACGGGTGCGAGGGTCGCTTCCGGCCGTATCCACTTAGCTTCGAACTTCCCACTGCGGCGCCCGGCAGCCTCGACTCCCATGCCCTGACCGAGTCCCTAGTTGGTCCGCGACCTCTCGCGGTGATGGCATGTCGTACGAACGAGTCGCGGCGGACAAAGCCATCGGCCTACCCGCCGTGGCCCAACCCGTCGGTACTGCCAAGCAACGCGTCCATTTCCGTACTTCAGACACGTTTAGGCGGTTAGCTGGTGGACATCAAACAAACTGCTACCCTCGGCGCACTATGAACGCGTCGCGGAGACCGTGGTGGCGTCGACTCGGCCGCGATGCGGCAGTCGGCGCCATCGCTGCGGTCTTGGGTGCCGTCATCGGGCTCGGCGGCTCGATCATCGGTGCCAACCTCACCGACAATACCGCACATCAGGAAGCGCTGCGAAGTGAGCGACTCGACGCCTACACCCAGTTCGTAGCCGCGATCGACGCCGAAACCCCATCCATGGATCAGGTCATCGTCGACGTCTACTGGCGCCTCAAATTGAATCAAGACGACGCTGCCAGCATGGCTGCTCATGGCACGCATCTCGCTACGTGGTTGGCGGACCTCGGAAGCCTCGACAGGGCGGAGGTGAAGGTGCGGATGATCGGCTCGCCCGCTGAAGCGAAGCTCGCGCGGAAGGTCGTCCTCTTCGCCTACGGGTCCTACACCGGCTACACGAAGTGGGAAACGTACACTCAGCTCGAAAACTACAAGACAAAGCAGGATCACGCGGAGTCTCTGCTAGAGACGCAGTTCGTCACCGCCGCGATCAAGGAGGAGCAGCAGTAGCGGGACCTCCGAGCGCCTTCACGGCCTTGGCGGGGGTAGCGGCGGAAAGAGCAGGGTGACAGCGCGGCGCGCCGCCCTCGTGAACAAACAAGTTTCGGTCGCTGAGCAACGTGTGCAGAAACATTGTGCCGTTGTACGCAGCGCCATCATCTCGTCCCGCGGCACCGCTAGACAATTTGCCCTGATCTGTTCTGGTGTGGAGAAATCGTGTCCGAACGAGGATCGCCTATCGGGTCCAGCCCAAGCCGCTCAGTTGCGCGACTCCGCGGGCACGTGCTCCTCGGGCAACAGCTCCGTGCCCTTGTCGATCACTGTACCGGGGAGGCCGTCGTCGGATTCCGAGATGGTCGCCGGTGTGAGCGTGTCGCCCTGGGGGTGATGCGTTGCGCTGGCGTCCACGGGATGACGATATCGGACAGGGTGAGCCTCCTAGGGCATGCGCGCAGCAGAGCGTCTCGGTCAGCTTCGATCCGGTAGCTATCGTCAAACGAGACGCGGGCACGACACGGAGCGATGCTAGAAAATCGCCGCCACGCGCTGTCCGCGGCCTCCCAGTAACACGAGCACGGATCGCGTGATCCGACGGTCGCCTACGCGATCGCTGAACGGAGCGCTCAACGCGCTGGAAGCGCGAAGAGGCCGCTGCGATGTGGTCAGCGCGGGAACGAGCCGGAAGAGACGTCGGCGACGTCGGACTTGACGAGCTCCCACGGTTTCCCGTATCCCTCTCGCATCACCGCTCCTTCTGGAGGGAGATCAGCAACGCACACACCACACCATGGTCCTCGATGTTCTGTGCACGCCAGCGCAGCATCGTGTCCGTCACCCACCCGGCGCTGATGGTCGGAGGACGCCGAGTGTTGACCCGCGGCCGCCCCATTACCGGATGCGTCGCTCGGCGACGATCGGGCACTCGAAGGGATCGCGGGCAGCGAGCCCGACCCGGTTGAGGTACTCCACCACTATTTGATACGAGCGGACCAGGCTCGTCTCGGTGTACGGCACGTCGTTCTCCATGCAGTACTCGCGCACCACCTTTCGCGCGGCGCCCAGGTGCGGTCGCGGCATGTTCGGGAACAGGTGGTGCTCGACCTGGTAGTTCAGGCCCCCCATGAAGTGCGCCATCCACCAGCCGCCGCGGATGTTGCGGGACGTGAGCACCTGCCGGCTAAAGAAGTCGACCTTCTGGTCGTGCGGGATCATCGGCATGCCCTTGTGGTTCGGCGCGAACGACGCACCCATATAGAGCCCAAAAACGGCCAGCTGCACACCGAGGAACGCGACCGCCAGGCCCAGCGGCAGGAACCAGAACACCGCGCCGAAGTAGAGGCAGAAGCGGAGGAGGAACAGGGCGGCTTCGATCCGCCGCCCTCGGAGCTCACGAGGGTTCGCGAGAACTTTCGCGGACTGCCAGTGCAGGTTCGCGCCCTCGAGCAGCAGCATCGGGAAGAACGCGTACCCCTGCACGCGGACGAGCTTGCGAAGGAATCCGCTCCGGGACGCCGCGTCCTCCTCCCGGAATGAGAGCGCGGCGAACGAGACGTCCGGGTCCTTGCCGACGGTGTTCGGGTTGCCATGGTGCCGCGTGTGCTTGTTCATCCACCACGAGTAGCTCACGCCGGCGAGGAACGTGCCCGCGTACTGCGCGGTCCCGTCGTTCCACCGATGCGAGGCGAACACCTGCCGGTGTGCGGCCTCGTGGGACAGGAACGCGAACTGGGTGAACAACACGCCAAGGGCCGCCGCGACGATCAGCTGGAACCACGACGCTCCAAGGAACGCGAACGCGGCCCACGCGCCGCCGAGCGCCACGACCAGCACCCCGAACACGGCCCAGTAGTAGCCGGTGCGACGCTCGAGCAGGCCCCGGTCCTTCACCTGCCGCAGCAGGCCCGAGTAGAGCGAGGTACCGCCCCGCGACCCGGCAGGAGCCGGGCGGGTACGCGTGTACCCGAAGGATGTCATATCCGTCACAGTGCTTCGTCCTCTCCGTGGCGGCCGAACCGGAACCCCGGTCACTGCATCAGGGCTCCCCCCACACAATCAGCAGCACGCCACCGCTGTCCGGAATCGGGCAACGCGGCCGAGCCGTGAACGGCCACGAACACTGTTGCGCTTGAGCAGCGGCTAGCAAACGTTCAATCCCCCCGGGAAGAACCTCGCCAACGCCCAGCCACCATCGCTGGCACCTGCGTCCGGCCACCGATCCTCTACCGGACGGGAGTGGTGGGGTCCTAGCTTTCGTAGGATCGGAGGGTGGGTGGTGTGCAGGGGATCGTGGAGGAGTTGCGAAAAAGCGCTCCGGCTATCAGCGGGTCGCTCGCTGTGTTCGGGGACTGGTTCGGACGACCCGGCGACAACTTCCACACTCTTGTCGCCGTACGTGCAGCTGACGACGGCTGTCTCGTCGTCGGCTTCGACCAGGGCGAGACCCTCATGGTGTGGGCGCCCGAGGAGATTTCGGTCGCCCGACGGGCGCTCACGATTCACCGGGCTCGTCGGGTTCGGTGGGAGTGGTACTACTACGGCTGCCCTCAGACGGCCGAGAACCGTTTCTTCATCGAGCACGCGCTCATGGATGGCCGCGTCGACATCACGACAAACACGGCCTGGCCCTCGCGGACGTTCGTCCCACAGTCCTCCGCCCCCGCTGTGCAACTGGGCTAGGCGACGGCCTGGCGCGCCTCGTCTTGTGAGCACATCGCCCTTCCATCACAGAACAGGTTGGAGCGGGTGTCTGCGCTTGCTCCTCCGGTTCCGGCCCAAGCCGCTCAATTGCGCGACTCGGCGGGCACGTGCTCCTCGGGCAGCAGCTCGGTGCCCTTGTCGAGCGCTCTACCGGTGAGGCCGTCGTCGGACTCCGAGATGGTCGCCGGTGTGATTGTGTCCCCCTCGGGGTGATGAGTTGCGCTGGCGTCCACGGGATGACGATATCGGACCGGGTGAGGCTCCTAATGCTGGGGTCAGGAGAGCGTTAGCGCGTCATCGTGGAAGAGCCGCCAGGCCTCCGCGGCGATGGCGGGCCGGCCAAGGTAGAGCATCGCGTCGTGCAGGCTCAGCGTGGCTGGCACGGTGACGGTGAGCACGTTCCGCGCTGCCATGGTCACGAGAACGCGGACCGCCTGCACCGCTGCCCACCGGCGTTGCCGGTCCGTGAGAGTGCGAGCACGAACGCGTCGCCACCAGGTGCGTTCATCGTGCGCCCGCTGCGCGGCCTCGATCGCCTGCGCGATTTCACGGGCACCCTTAGTCAGATTCCTGTACGCCATACCCCTCCCCGATCCTCGGCGTTCCACCAACAATTCAACCAGCCGCTCCCCACGCGGACGGAGCCCCACAAGGGGTGCTCCGGCCTCGACCCGTATACGCGGCGGAAGACGGCAGAGCCGCCTCTTTCCCAGCAAATTCAAGCCAGGTGCCCACCAGCCTCATACGCTTTGAACGATCGCGGAGCCGAGGAATATCCGCTCGCCATAGTGATGTGGCAGCAGCAGTCGCAGCGCACGAGACCGAGAAAGCGGAACCATGGGTGACACCGAAGCCGAACGCAAAGCGCGTGCGCGCAAGCGTCGACGGAAGCGACGCAGCCGCGCGCAGTGGAGGCAGCTCCGCGACTGGCGCGGCCAACGCCCGCAGCCGTTGGCGTGGTACATCGTGGTCCTCGCGACCGGCCTCGGCATCTTCTACGGCCTGGCCGCCGGCCCCGGTGACACCGGGGCGGACGGCCTCGGTGTGGTTCTCGCCGGCCTCGTCGGCGGCATCGTGTTCGGCGGGCTCCTGTACGGGCTCGTGCCGCCCGTGTTCGCGAACCTCGCCGTCATCGCCGGCCTGTTCGCCGGGATGATCACTGTCGGGCCGAACTACCCCGGTGCCATGTTCGCGGGACTGCCCGGCCTGATCGTCGGCGTGATCCTCGGCGCATACGGGCGCTACCTCGCCCTCCACAAACGCCGCCCACCGATCGTGCCGCTCACCGTCGACCGCACCAAGGAACGCCGCCCGGTGCCGATGACCGCCGGTGCTCGCGTGCAGCTGTACTTCACCATCGGTTCCGTCGTGCTCCTGGTCGCCCTGCCCGCGTTCATCTACCTCGTCGTCGGCCATGCCCCGGTCCTCACCTGGGCGCTCCTCACCCTGCTTGGCCTCGCGTGGGCGGTCCCCGCCGGTTGGTGGTCCTGGCAGGTCAGCACAAAGCAGCTCGTCGGCGGAACCGGATTCAACGCCGCCCTGTTCGGCACCCTCATCAACGCTTACGCCGCTGCGAGCGTGCATGCCCTCCCGCTCGTTCTCTACGCCGGCATCGCGGGCGTCGGCATCGGCGCACTCGTCCGCCAGCTCTACGAGGCAAAGGTCGGCCGCTACCCCCGTGCACGGCCACCGAAACCCACGACCGAGCCGGCCCTGCCCGATCAGGCGTAGGGGGAGGGCTTACCCCTCCCGGAGGAACCAGGAACGCGCCCGGCGAAGGCCTGCACGTAACCGATCGACGGCGTGAGCGGACTCCGCTGTTCCGACGTCGGAGAAGGAACCATTGCCGCCCCAGAGGTGGCGTGCATCCTTCGCGGCAGCGCGTAGTTCGCGTCGTGTCGTCACGCCGGTGAACTGTTCAGTGAGCCAACCGGCGGCGTGCTCGCGGGGAGCGTCGTATTCGGCGCGGGCGACGGCGCGTACCTGGTCAATTGCCGCGGAAATCTCTGCACGAACGGCGCTGACCGTCCGTGCCGGCCTCACCATGGGCGGCCACGGTGGGGGAGCAGGCCGGCCAGTGATGACAGCCCGAGCAGCGCACACACCACTCCCAGCGCGCCGGCGATCCCGTTACCGGCAACTCCGCACACGAGTGGGATGCCAAGGCCAAGGCCGACCACCCCGACCCACAGACGCCACAGGCGAGGCCGCGCCGGGCGCAGCTCCGGAGTCGAAGACGGTGGGTATCTCGTCGGCCTCCCTCCACGGGTTCCGAGCCATGGCGGCTCGACCCCGGCGGGGCCGTCGATGATGGCACCCCACCGGTTCACCCAGCGGCCGGTGCCGACTTCCGGGCATGCGGCGTGCACGGCCGTTTCGATGGGAGCGAAGTCGGCCGGTGCACCCCGGTACATCATCTTCACGAGGTTCACGTCGAACTCGACGCGCCCGTCCTGCCAGTAGGCGTCGTAGCGGACCACGCGCACCGGGCGATGCCGCCACCTCGATGCTTGGATGAATGCCGTCGCCCGAACCGCGGCCGGCTTGTCACCCGCTCCCGGCGCAGGGCGTTGGTCCGCGCGCAGGTGCTTGCGCTCCCGTGCCGATGCCATGCGCCCCCCGCCCCCGTGTGGTTCTCCTACCGGCGAACCTACCGCCGCCCGCTGTCCTCACGGCCACGCGGCAGCAGGGGCAAGGAGGAGCGGAGCGGACCCGCGGCAGCAGCTACCCGGCCACGCCGACGACGGAGGGTCGTCGTAGCCTCGCCCCGTGACGTGGTTCGTTCGTCATCGACCCAAGGGTGAGACTTCCACTCCCGCCGTGCCCGTCGACGCGGAGACGCCGGCAGAAGCAATCGCGCGCGTCCGCGCGACCCTGCCACCCGAACACGTCGTAACATCCGTCGCCCGGTACTGACTCCCCATGCCGGCGTCACCCGGACCGGCCCGCAGCGCTGCCCCGGCTTCGTGGAGCAGGCCTCGCGCGAGCGGGTCTACGTGCAGCTCGTGCGCATTGGTGCCGGCCGCGGCCCGTCCGGTCACCGATCGACTATCGGAACAGCAGTCTCGTAAAGGTCTCGCTCTCTCCAAGGCTGTCCAAGCCGTCCCTAGGTGGCGATCGCAGGGCTTTGCGTCACGAGGGTCGATGTCGTCAAGACGACGATGGTGACGAAGGCGACGCCTTCGCGGATGATGGCCGCCAGACGATCAGCTCGAAGTCGCGCCTGCTCGTCGCTTCATTGTGTACCTGACAGGATCTGTGGCCGAGATCGGGACGTACGCTCGGCCCGTGACAGTGCGAGCGGAAGGGTCGACTCTGACCGGGCGCAGGTTTTCGCGCAGCACGGTTTCGTCGCGGAGTCCATCCGATGGTTTGGTGACCCGACGCCGCGGCGCACTCCTGAAGAAGAGCGATCGCCGCGGCGAAGTCCTTCGCGCGGACGAGCTGCTTGATCTCGGGCACCCACTCGAAGAACGCGCGGCCGCGCACCTGGTTCGACTCGCTCATGTCCGCGGCGCCCTCCCAGCAGTCACGGGCCGAGGCTATCGGGGTCTCGACATCGGCTCGATTGTCACTCCTTCGACGGACGACCTTCCGCGGTGGGCCTGGCAACGTGTGGTTGGTGAGGCGCTCCACGGTCATGAGGGCTCGTCTGGGTCCTACCGATGCTGGCGCTCGCCCTCGCCGGAGCGTGCGTGGTGGCGTGTGTTCTCGCGCATGCGCACACGGCTCCCATCGACGCGTCGTATCGAGCCAGTGGGCCAGGGGTCTTCCAGACCCCGCCGCCCGCCGTCGCCGCTGCTGACTCAATACTGGGCTTCACCTGGATCGCGGCGCTCCCTGTCGCGATCGTCGTCACGCTCCTCGGCGCCTGGACGGTGGACTTGCTGCGGGCTGAAGGCATCGCCCATCTGCTGGCCCAGGGCGTGACCGTGATCGGTGTCGCTGGGAGCGTCGTCGGCGTCGGGCTCGCGGCGCTTGGGGTGATCGAGCTCCTGACCTGACTCGCTCGCGCACGGCGCACTTCACGAGGTGATCAGAGCTCCCGATACGCCCACACGTAGGTTCGCCCGTTCACTTCGCCGGCATAGATGGAGAGGCCACCGGTCCTTCCACCGGAGATGCCGGTGACTCCTAGGTCGCCGAGTTCGGGAACCTGATCCGGGTCAGCGACCGCTCCCGCGTCCTGCGTGTCAAGGAGGGACAGCCAGTCACCAGCGCTCACGCCGGCTGGCAACTCGAACACGACTTGCACCTGCGGATGCCCGACGATGTCCGCTGTCGGTTGGGCTTCCGCGGTCAGCACGGAGGAGCCTGCATGAATGGTGCGACCAAAGCGGGCCTCAATGGTTCGCTCTGGCACTGCTTCGCACGGCCACGGAGGTCGTCCATCGCACTCTCCATACGGCCCGTTCGTCGGGCCGGCAGCCTTATGGGCCGCACCGCTGATGGCAACACTGATACCGAACACCGCCGCCGCGAAGGTCGCGACGATCGCGCCGAGTATTCCGACGATGAGAGCAAAAGCTCCGACTCGGCTACCGAACGACGCTTGCGAGGACACGGCTCGAGTCTTCCGCGATCGTGCTTGGTCCACATCGGCCGGATGAACGACTTGACTTGTGCTGGCAGCGCTCCTCCCGACGTGAGCGCGCCAGGCTAAACCTGTGACGGCCGCGGCGGAAACGGGTTCCCCTCCCGGTGTCGCTCCGCCCTAGGCTCCGGTCATCACGAGGGTGGAGAGGGGAACACAGTGTTCATTGTCTGGCCGCACGTCGCGACGGTTGTCGTCTGGTTCCTGCTCGAGGTTGTGGCGTTGCGGATGGTGTGGTGTCACGGCCGGCTCAAGGCGGGCATTCAATGGTTGTGGACGGCGGCGTTGCTGATGTTTCCGTTCGTCGGGGCACTTGGCGCTATTGTCTCGGCGCTCAGCTGGCGCCGGCGCGCTCCCGTGCAGGACTTCATCACAGAGACTTCGTTTGCCTGGGGTGAGCTTCGCGGGCCGAAGGACCTGGCCTAGTCAGCACCTGTCTGCCCGCCCGGTAGGCGATCCCCTATCGGACAGGGATAACCTGCGGAATGCGCGAGGTCGTTCCGGCTGTTCGCTAGTAGCCAATGCGCTGAGATGAGCTCAGGCGCGGACCGCGGAGACCGCCTGGTCGTAGAGGTCGGCGAGATCATGCCGCCCTCCGGACTGCACCCACTCCCGTGAGGCGGCATCGAGGCAGGTGAGCGCCGAGGCGACGATGGCGTGAGCGCGGAGGTCCCGATCGTTCGTGTCCGCCAGGCGTGCGGCGATCAGGGGCACGAGCATGTCCTGCCAGCGGAGCCGCTTCTCGAGGTGGCGGGCCAGCAACGACGGGGTGTCGAAGAGCATCCGCCCAAGGGCGAGCGTGGACTCGCGGTTCAAGGTGGTCGTCTCGTCGGCCGCATGGAACGCGCCGCTGATGGCATCCCACGGCTCCTCGCTCACCGGGCGCGCGGCGAGGGCCTCGGCGATGGCGGCGCCCCGCGCGACGAGATCCCCGAGGACCACGTCCTCCTTCGTCCCGAAATAGCGGAAGAACGACCGCCGGGAAACGCCGACGCTCTCGAGGATCTGGTCGATCGTGGTGCCCTCGAACCCCTGCCGGAGGAAGAGGTCGATCGCCGCGCGGGAGATCTCATCACGGACGGCCGCGCGCTGACGATCCCACGCTGTCGTTTGAGCCATGCCCCCATCCTAAGTGCAATACCTGGCACTCGGTAGCAGGATGCTCTACGGTGCCACCGTGACCTTCAACCTCATCACCCAGACCATCCTCATCACCGGAGCGAGCTCCGGCATCGGTCGTCAGCTCGCTGTGGACCTCGCCGCCCGAGGCGCCTCCCTCGTCCTCGTGGCGCGCCGACGTGACCGCCTGGAGCAGCTCGCTGCAGATCTTCGCCGTGACCACCACGCCAGCGTGGAGGTCATCGCCGCCGATCTATCATCACCGACCGCGAGTCCGGACCTCCGGGCCGCGGTCGAGGAGCGCGGAATCCGCATCACCGGGCTCGTCAACAACGCCGGCTTCGGCACATTCGGCCCTTTCGCCGACGAGGACCCGGAACGGCTCGAGGCCGAACTGGCCCTCGACGTGATGGCACCCGTGCGACTCACCTCCGCGTTCCTGCCCGACCTACTGGCCGCCGAGCGTGGCCTGCTGATCAACGTCGCGAGCATGGCGGCCTACAGCCCGAGCCCGCGGATGGCCGTCTACGGCGCCGCGAAGGCCTTCGTGCTGAGCTTCACCGAGTCCTTGTGGGCCGAGCTTCGCGGCACGGGCGTCACCGTCTTCGCGTTGTCGCCCGGCGCCACGAGCACCGAGTTCAACAGCGTCGTCGGGACCGACGACGCCACCGCCGGCGCGTCGCCGCGATCCGCGGAGGACGTCGTGGCCACTGCACTGGCACACCTCAACTCGCGGGACCCGGGACCGAGCGTGATCGACGGAGGCGTCAACCGGTTCGCCGCCGGCGCGATGCGGTTGCTCAGTCGACGGCGCACCGTCGCCCTCATGCACCGGGTGACCGACCCCGCACGACGCCGTTGACCACAGGCCCGGCCGTCCGGGAGGGGATCGTCAACCGGACGACCTCCCGCGGCGCCCCACGGCCGGATCGCTCTCGCGTCTGAGCGCTCGGTAGACAGTGGTGCGGCTGACGCCAAGGACGTCGCCGATCTGTGCGACCGTCACGTCCTGCTGCTCGTACCCGGGGCAGACCCAACCGTCGTGCCGTCCGAACCTGGTCAGTCGACAACCGGGGAGGCCTGCCTCCGGTCCGCCCCCGCGCTCGAGCAGCCGCGAGACCTGCATGAGTGCGTTCCTTGATGAGGTCCCGTTCAAACTCGGCTAGCGCGGCGAAGACATGGAAGACGAGCCGGCCCTCGGGCGAGGTGGTGTCGATCGTCTCTTGAAGAGACCGGAACCCGACGCCCCGCTCCCCCAGCGCCTGTAGCTGGTCGATTAGGCGCCTGATCGATCGACCGAGCCGGTCGAGACGCCACACGACGAGCGGTCGCCCGGTCGGAGTTGAGGTCCGCGGCCTGGATGAGCTGGCTGTACCTGCTGTCCTGCATCATTACGTCCTCGATGATGCGGCGCTGGCCGATCTCGAGTGAACGGTGAACTTCTCGGTACGGGGCGGCGTCACGGACCGCCGTTTCCCACAACTCTCGATCTCGCGGCGCGGTGAGCTCCTCACCTGGGTCGCCCAGCCCCTGCTGGCCGTCGTACATCACCATCACCTGCGTGTCAGCACGATCCGCCCAGTCTTCGAGCCACGCGATGAAGCGGGCATACGCCACCGGCTTCGACACGTCGGTCACGCCGATGGTGAACACTACGAACTGCGCGTGCTTCGCGAGAGCGGAAAGCATGATGCGCGCCGCCGCCGCCCGGCTTGCAGTCCCGAACCGGGCATTCTGCTTGGGCGTTTCGCAGTACTCCCCCCGACCCTTGTAGAGCTTCGTCCCATGCAGCTCGGCAGTCTTCGGCACACCGAACTCCCGGTGAATCTCGCGACGACCCTCTAGCCATGCGTTCAGCACCTTGGACCAGTGCACATCCTCCACGAGCAGCCCGGTGAGCGTCACACCGTGCTTCGAATCCCCCGAGTCGTCCACATAACAAAGGTGCACCCCACGAGTATGGCGAACGTCACGCCCTGTCGGTTCACCATCCGCTGGGCCGGGGATGCTACAGCTGGGGGAAGCCGACCGCATCCTGTCGTTTTTAGAGCCGATCGGCTACCGCACACCCTGCAGCCGAGCCGGGCAAGCCCGGAACTCGAAGTGGTCGCCGTTACCGATCGTGATGGTGATGTCAGACATTGCTTCCCCCACCGCTCGCGCCGTACTGCTCGCCGTACTTCGCGCGGATTGCTTCCTCGACGACGCTTCGGATCGTCCCTTCGCCGCCGTCCACGGCGGCGTCGATGAGATCCTGCACGTCCAGCGCGAGGCGGGTGCTGAACGGGACCGTCACCTCGCGCCGAGGGCGACCGCGGCGCGGCGCCGGCGGAGTGGGGCTCGATTCCACCGGTGCCGGAGTGGGGGTAGCGGTCGGGGCAGGCTCGGTCTGACGATAGTCAACCGGGTCGACACGCTCATCCGCTGCGGCCTGGGGCCGGCGCCGGGTCCTGAGATCGCCGGGTCGCTCCGGCTTCTGGTCGCTCACCGGATCACCTGATCCGCGATGGCGGCGTACGCGTCGAGCACTCGCGCACCCTTCCTGTAATTGCCGTACCACTCCCCCCTGAGGCGGACTTCCTGCACGACCGCTCGTTCCGGAATGAGGGGTACCAAGAGCATGCCTGTCTCGCGGAGCTCGTCGATGCTCGCCACGGCCGGTCGGGACATGATCGTTTCCCGGACCCCTCCGACGACGATGCCAGCTTCAGTCAGCGTCACGGGTGCGCCAATGCGCTCTCGGCTGTGTCGAAACTGTTGCACGGTCTTCCGAGCCCCATTGAAGCCGTCGACGCCGTCGTTCGTCGCGGTGGCGGCGTAGATGACGGTATCGGCCGCGTTGAGGGCTGCCAGTGTCAGCGGGCCGCCTTGGCGGTTGGGGCAGTCGATGACGACGAGATCGGCCTGCACGCCCTCGAGTGACGTACGGAGGCGGAGCTCGGCGTGATCTGCCCGGTCGGCCTCGCGGTTCGACACGTTGCGTGCGGAGGGCAAAACGCGGAGGTTCGTTGACCATGCCGTAGGCACCGAGAGGTCTTCTGCCCACCCCTCCGGTTCCTCGTTACCGAGAATGGCTCCCACATGCAGGCCCTCCCCCGACGGTTCGACGTCGAGCCACTTCGTTGAAGCCGCCCGCGGATCGAGGTCAATAAGGAGCGTCCTGAGACCTCGTTCTGCAGCGATCATCGCGATGGACACTGCCGTTGTCGTCTTCGACACCCCACCGGACTCGCTGTACATGCAAGAAAGTATGTCGGCATACCTTCTGGTTGTTAAACGAGCATGCATGTGGGTCTTCTTTCCTTCATGCATGCAGGGCTGAAAAGGCATGCCGTCATGCGGCTAGCTCGAGGTCGCGCAGCTGCTGCAGGAGTCCGTGTCGGACGAACTGCATGGCTTCTTCGTGGTCGGCCCGGCCGTCGCTCGAGCATGGGTATGCCGGGTACGCCTCGGGGCCGCCGTGGTCATCGACGGTTCGGAACATGACGACTTGGGTGGTCGGAGTACGGTCGCGGCCGCGGCGGACAGCCTTGCGGATGAGGTGGTTCTGCCACCAGGCCCAGAGCTCACGCTCGTCGACGTACTGCTGTTCTCGGCGTTGCAGGATCCCATCGACGCCGAGCTGCTTGGCGACGAACGTGCGGAAGTCCTGGAGCCGCCGACGCCAGCCCGATGGAGAAACGATCGCGAGCGCGTGTCTGCGGAGCCGTGCGAGGGCAGCTCGTGCACGGCCGCGGGGGAGTCCTGCACGATCCGCCACGGCCTCCGGAGCGTTCTCTGCAGTGGTCAGACTCTCGTACGTGCGGCGCGCGGTAGGGCCGAGTCCGGCGCGGGTGAACAGGTCGTGGCGGCCAGCACTAATCCGGTCCTCCAGCGCCTCAAGGAGTACTGCCCTGACGTCGAAAAACTCGGCCGGGGAGGAACGCTGCTGCTTCCGTTGCGCTGTGGGTCTGGAGGTCCGCTGCCGCAGCGTCGTTGAAGTCGAAGTGGTAGGCGGAGATGGTGTCGTCGGCGCTGACTTCGACGGTGGTGTGTCGGTGGTCGCGGTGCCATTCGAGGCGGATGCCGTCGTACTCGCCGAAGAAGATGCCCGGCTGCCGGTCCCCCGCCTCCTGGAGGAGGCCCTGGATGACGGAGAGTCCGTGCGGGGTCAGCCGCCAGGCGGCGCGGAGGTCTTCGAGTCGTCGGGTCGTTCGCTGGTCGAGTCGGTCAGTCATCGGTTCGGTCCTCCGCAGCGGTGTGTAGGAGGGCGTCCTGGACGTCGAGTTCGACGACGGTGAGACGGCGGTGGACGCGGACGGACGGGAACCGCTGGTTCGCTCGGAACCATGCGCGGGCGTGCGCTTTGTCAGCGGTGACGACGGGATGTTCGAGCGCTGGATGCCCGGCGAGGATGTACTCGACCAGCGGTTCAGCCATGCTGGACCGCCACGTCGGCGTCGGCTGCGGCAGTGTCGTGGGTCGGTGAGAACGGTCGGGAGCTGCTGTAGTCCCGGGGTGGTTCTGCGTGTTCGGCGCGGAGGATGTCGTGGCCGTCCTCGGTGGGACGCACGGGCACGAACGGATGCTCCTTCGACGGCGCTTCGTACACCAGGCCTCGGCCGAGGAGGACCCGCATCGCGTGCGGTCGAACACACTCGAGGATGGTCTCCGGTGTCTCCGTGCCCGCGTCGGTGAGGCCGAACTGGAACTGCCGGGTCGCGTAGAACAGTCGGTGCTCCGCGGCAGCGAGGAGGATCCTGTGCTGGTAGTCGCTGAGACGCATGGCCGGCCTATGCCTCTGACCCGGCGGCCCGCGCGGCGAAATGGCGCTCCCATTCCGCCCAGGTACGGCCGTTGACCTTCCGCTGGTCGACGTGCTTCCGAGCCATGGCGAGCGCTTCCTCACGGGTGTCCCACCGGTACTGGTGCTGCTGGAACCGCTGCGGCCACGCCCAGTTCCCGGCGCGCGAGAGCTGGTGGGACTCCCCAACCATGACGGCCCAGCCGCCCTGCCCGTTCTCCTGCCGCGGGCCGCGGAAGCACACGTTCAGTGCGAAGTGGTGCAGGTCGCTGTAGTCCGACGACTCCGGGTCGGCGCCGGTCGGGAACACCAGCGTGGAGGCGAGGATCTCCACCTGCGCGGTCGCCGTGGGCGCCTCAAGCGCGGCGATGCGGGCCTGCAGCTTCGTGATGAGGCGGTCCGACGCGTCGATGCGGGAAGCTGCCGCGTCGAGAGCGTTCGCCGCCTGGTACCGGACAGGGCCCTTCGAGATGCGGAGCTCGGCGGCGAGCTGGGCCAGTCGTGCCGGTGCGCTGCACGCTCGGGTGAGCCAGTCGATGTGGAGGGCCGGTGCGGTCATGACGGGACCTATGCGGCTCATCGAAACTCGACGGGGACGGGCTTCATGCCGGTGCCGCCGCACTTCGCGCAGACGCTCGAGTGGGAGAAGTGACAGATGCGTCCGCGGCCTCCGCACTGCGAGCACGTGGGGTCGTCGCGCTCGGCTTGGATGGCAGCACGGATTTGCGCCTCGGTGATGGCGGCCTTGTCCGTCACGCTGCGGACCGTTCGATGCGGGCCATGCGGAGCGGGAGCCGGTTCCGGCGGGACACTTCGATGGCGCGGCGGGTGGGTGTCCAGGAGGTGCGGCCGGCGGCGAGCGCTTCGGTCCTCGCCGGGTCGTCGGTGAGGTTGTTCTCGAACTCGACGAGCATCCGCTCGCAGTCGGCGCGCGTGAACTGACCGTCGCCCCAGCCCTGCCCGATGAGGTTGCAGGGTCCGCGGACACCCTGCTCCCAGTCGATGACCGTGTACACGAGGGTGTCGCGGTGGAACGCCGCCGGCCTGGTGAGCGCGGTGAAGTGCTCACTGGTGGCCTTCACATCCCAGAGGAACCGGTCGTCGGAGAACTTCACCCGGTCGGCGACGGCAGGGCGGTCGAGGGGCGCGGTGGCGGTCATGCCCACCCGTATGCGGCGGTCGTTCCGAGCAGTCGTTCACGCATACTGGTCACGCTGGTGAAACCAGCACGGCCCGATCCGACACCGGCGAGGGGTGGCGCATCACGCGCCGAGCAGCTCTCGCGGCGTGAACGGTCGGTGGTACGTCTGCTGCGGCTGCCGGCTTCGTCGACGAGCTGGTGGAAGATGCTGCGGCCGTTGCCGGAGGCGAGGAGCGCCCGGCGGCAGGCCCTTGGCGTGGTGCCGAACGGTTTGATAACGGCGGTGAGGTGCCGGACACGGTCGGCCTGCCGAGGATGGCTCATCGCGCGGACGCTGCTGCCGAGGAGTCGCGCGACCTGGGTCTGAGTGAGGCCGGCGGTGTCGGCGAGGCTGCTGGCGCACACCATCAGGCGCCGACCAATACTGCGACCACGATGACAACGGCGACTGCCCCGCCGAGGAGCCACACGGGTGCCCGCCCGCTCGATGCAGCAGCCCGGGGGCCAGCGCTGGGTGCTTGGCTGCGCAGCCACGCTTTCCGTTCCTCGCTGACCGGGCGGGACCGGACGCTCAACGCTTGCTTCCGCAGCCATGCTCGACTTGCGTCGTCGTTGTTTACGGGGTCCTCCTCCGGCCGGCGCGTTGTCTCTATGCGCGGGCGAGGAGGGCGCACGCGACGGTGATGCCAGCTGCGACGGCGAGGACCATGTGCGCTGCGGTGACGCGGTCACGGACGGTCGCGGCGCGCAGCGCTGCACCGCGGGTGAGCGCCGCTGCGTGCGCGCCGTGCAGCTGCTGCTTCGCCTGCGTTCGGGTGTACTTGTCCGGGGTGGTGTTCTGCTGCGCGAGCGCGAACGCGTACGCCACCTGGAACCGGGTGTCGTCGTTCACCGCTCGGCGCACCCGCACGTTCAGCACCGCCCAGGTGATGAGGGCCGTGCACAGCAGGATCACCGTTGCGAGGACGCCGGCGGTGAGCGGTTGGACGAGCTGGTCGCGCATGCTCCGTCGCAGATGCGGCGGCTACTGCTCCGGCCGGTACATGAGCGTCGCCGTCCCGTCGGCGAGGATCTCCTCGGGGTCAACAGCGGAGCTCTCACCATCCCAGGTGACGGTCATCCGCCACCACAACCCGTGGCTGCGCTGCAGGATGCGGCTGTTCCGGTCCCGGACTACCGACCCGTCTGGCAGTCCGGAGAATGTGTCCGCGTCGATGGTCGTCCCGCAGGTGATGACGTGCGCTCCGGCGAGGATCCGGCCGAGGATGACCGTGTCGGTCAGCGTGTGCTCCGTCCCGTCGGGGACCGCGGGCAGGTCCACCCAGTGGCAGCCGACGCCGACCGCGATGTCGGTTCCACCGCTGCCGCTGTCCTGGATGACGAGCGCGCCGTTGCGCAGGTGCTGCTGGTCGATGCTCTGGTGCATGCACCGTCTATGCGGCACCGACCCGTTCGACCGGACGGGACTCCCCTGCCATCACCATCGCTCACGGCCCAAAAGACCGGAAACGCCCCGCGACCAGGGGATTCCCCGCATCGGCTCGCACTCTCCCATCCGCGGGGTAGCCATAGAGGGGAGGAGACGATGTATATGTGCCGAAACTAGGGCCCGAACTACTTCTTCTTCCTTCACTTAAGTCTAATAGGTAAGTAAGTAAGTAAGACAGGGGCCTCCGGTGGCCCCTCTCCCCTTGCAAACACTGGGATCCGGGGTGACTTGACCATCGCGGCGAACCCGTGAGAACGACAAGTCAAACCGTCCGTGCGGCTCACCCTTCGCCGCCGCATAGAAGCACGTGACCAGGAAGGAACCAGTCATGTCCTCCGACAACTACTGGCTCGTGCGCCGCATCCCAGCGACCAACCGCTTCGTACCCCTCATGGGCTTCGCCTCCGACGACGCCCTGCCCCGCCTCGAGGACCGCCGCGACCGACAGGACTACGCCACCGCACAAGAAGCGCTCGCCGCGGTGTTGGACGACTACGCCGAGTACGGTCACGACATCCACCCCGAGTGCCACCTTTCGGCGGAGGACTTCCACATCCTCGTCGTCGCCCGCACCCGCGTGCAGCAGGCGCTCGAGGAAGCACTCACCGAGATTGACGTCGTCCGTTCGAGGGCAGCCGCAGCGGAATGGGCTGAACGCATCCTCGAACAGGAACGCAGCTTCGTCTGACCGGGCGGATTCGGCGCCGCTAGTCGCCGTCTGATTCGGCGTTCTCCGCACGAGCGCGTTTCAGGCTGAAGTCATCCGGTAGTGGCCGCCCTGCCGGGTTGAGGACACGCCCGTTCGTGGGATCGCGCAGCTCAGTGTTGGGAAAGTCCATCGGCAGGGTTGTGTAGCCGTTCGCGAGTTCCCGTTTCTTGACCACGGCGTAGTACACGTTCGATGTCGCGAACGCGACGATCACAACGAACATGACGACGTACCAGATGGGGTTCCTCAGCGCCGTGAAGTCGATGAAGACGAACGCGAGCATGGTGAACATGTCCGCGAGGAACAGCCCGAGCAGCCACACCCTGGCGAATAGCAGCCATCGCGCGGTTGGACCTGGGATCAGATTCCGCTGCAGGTCGACCATCAACGCCGTCCCCCTTCCGACGTTTCCGACAATAGTGCGGCCGGCCGCGCCCGGCGAGCGGCGCCCGATGGCCGTGTTCTGTTCCAGCCCTGCTCAGTCCTCGGCAGTGTCGTCTTCGAAGTGGTTGGCGCGGACGCTGCAGCTGCAGTGGCGGTCGGTGCCGGCGGATGTGTGCACCGTGTGCGCGGTGTCGTCGGCGAGGATCTGAGCCAGGCGAGCGGTCACGTGGGCGGCGGTGAGGTCCCCGTTCTCGGTGTCGGCGTGTAGCTGTTCGATGGCGCTGCGCAGGGAGTGTCGCTTGGCGGTGATGTCGCCGGCGTGCTGCAGTGCGTCGGTGACGTCGGGAGTGGACGCGGTAGCCTCCGGGGCGAATGCGAGGTTGTAGAACGCGTCGTAGTCGAGCGGCAGGTTCATGTGGCTGGTCCTTCCGTGTTCAGGCGCTGTGCGCGCGGACGATGGCGATGGTCTTGTCGGCGAACTCGCGGTACCAGTCCTTGTCCTCCGCGAGGAGGCTCCCCCACGCGAATCGGTCGCGGCATGCGAGCGCCTTCGCGACGTCGTCCCGCACCGTCCCGTTCACGGTCCGGGGTCCGGATGTGAGCTGCACCTTCGCGTGCAGCGCCTCGATCCTGCCGTGGTCGTAGACGGGGTAAGCGTTCGTGCCGTGCGCCTCGTCCATCTCGGTCGGGTACTCGATGTCGCGGGCGGCCGCGAACTCGTCCTGGAACGCCTGCGCGTCTCGGAGTCCGCGGGCCGCGGTGCGGAGGTCAGCGGCCGCGGCGACCAGCTTGGACGCCCCGTCCCCGGCGCGCGTGTGCGCCTTCTCATCGAGGCGTGCGGCGCGAGCAAGCAGCGCGTCGGCGGTTTCAGCGATGGTCGGCATCAGTAGCTCCTTGATGTGGGGCTGTCAGCACCTCTATGCGCGGACGGTTCGCCGCTCGGGAGCTCGCCGCTGTCAGTCGAGGTCGCTGCCGTCGAATCGCTCGCCGTTGGCGATGCGGTGCACGAGGTGGGCGATGTCGAAGCTCGACAGTCCGGCGATGCCGTAGTTGCGGAGCTGCTCGGCGAGGAGGTGCTCCGCCGGGAGGACGGGTCCGAGGTCCTGCCCGGGCTGCCCGTTCCCCGGCGCCTGGTTCCGGCGCTCGCTGGCGCCGTCGCTGCGCTTCGCGAGCAGGTCGTAGGCGTTCCGGAGCGCCTCCCAGGCCGCCCAGAAGTCCTGCGCAGCGGGACCGGACCACAGGTGCCCGTTGTAGTCGAAGCGCTTCATCAGGGCCTGCAGGGACTCCGTGGAGACGGGCTCCTCTGCGTGTCGGCCGTTCAGAGTGACGTCGACGGCGCGGATAGCGGTCGCCGCCTCGAAGAAGTCGTGCGCGGGCTGCCCGGACCAGTGGTGTCCGAGGCTGTCCATCTGGTCTGCCTGCTCCGTCAGCGGACGTTCCGTGTCGGTGTTCATCGCGTTATCTCCTCGCATCGGCGCTCACGCCTGTTATGCGCGGACATCGCCCGCTTCAGGCGGTCCCGGCGGGCGAGCCGGCGGCTGAACGAGAGGAGCCCCGCTCCTCCGGCGTCAACTGTTCAGGTGCAGCGTCACGCCGGCGTACAGCTGCTGCTTCGAGAACGACTGCTCGCCGCGAAACGTGTTGCCGATGTGCACGGAGTAAAGGCTGTAGTTTCCGGGGACTCCGGAGACGTCGAAAGTGTACTGGCAGCGCGCGTCGGTGACAGCGTCGGTGGCACCCTTGACGACGACGCCGGGTTCGAGGGAACCGATGGCGATTTTCGTGTCCGACGGGTCGAGGATGGTCACCTGCGCGCCGCTGGTGATGTCGTCGTAGCCGGCGTCGGGGACGCACGCCTCGCCGAGGGCGATGCCGCTCTGGTGTTGCGCTTGGCTGGTGGCGGCGAGGTCGGCGGGCACGTCGATGGTGCCGTTCGCATCGAACGGCAACGGCTGCTGGGCCCGACGCTTCGCCGGCGCCGTGTGCTTCGCCTTCACCGCAGCTGCGGAACCCGCATGCCCGCTTCCAGTGAGTGCTGCGCAGCCGCTGACTCCGGCGACGAGCGCGAACGCGACCGCTGCTGCCGCTGCACGCCGAGCGACCACTTCCCCCAAGGTTGACACGCCCTCAGACTACTGGTCCGGTCAGCGCCCGTTGGTCTCGCGGATCGCGGCGAGGGTGATGCGGGCGAGGTCGGCGTAGCTGGTGACGGTGAGGGCTCCGGCGGCGCGGAGGACGCTGGCTAGGGTCTCCTCCGTCGGAAGGGTGACCGTCTCCCGGAGCTGCTTCTCGGCACGCTCACGCCAGTAGGCCTGCCGGTCCCCTTCCTCGCGGAGGCCCTCCATGGTCGGCGTCGTCGCGTACACCGCGTCGAGGATGCCATCAGCGATGCGCAACGCCCGCCTCATGTCGCCCTGCCCCCATGTGTCCTTGAACGCGTCGGCGATGTCCGCACGACCACGCACCCCGTCGCGGAGGAGCTCGAGGGCGTCCTCGGCCATCGCGCGTGCCCGCTCCCGGTCCATCTGCCCGTACACGGGAAGAAGACGCGCTGCGAGCTGGTCGACGGTCAGCAGGTTCGCGGTGCTGGTGGCCATGAGGTTCTCCTTGCGGACTGAGGCGGTCAGTCACCCTATGCGCGGAGCTTTCGTGAGCCCTGCGGCCGCGCGCGGATCGTTACCTGCCGTGTCGGGCGCCGGCGGGCGAGCTGGACGGCGGAGCCGATGGCGGGCAGGCACTGCATGGTGACGTCTCCTTGCCGGTCAGCCGACGTAGCGAATGGATGCGCGGCGCAGGTCCTCTGGCACGACGATGCGGGAGTCGGAGATGACCGCTGCGGCGTCCTCGACCTGCTGCACCGCGGCGACGACCTGGTCGCCGACGACCACCTGCCACGGCAGGAGCGCGGGTGTGACCTCCTGTTCGACGACGGTGAGGTGCGTGTCGGTGACGAGCTGCTGCTCGACGGCCTTGCGGATGTCCTCCGCGCCGATGTCACCATCCGCGCCGACCGTGACAGTGAACGTGAGCAAGTTGGTGGCTGTGAACGTCGTCATGGCGCTTCTATGCGCGGATGTGGCCCGCGTGCGGTTCTGATTCCGTTGAGGGGTGCGTCAGGGGCAGCTGAGAGCAGCTTCGACTCCGAACGGTGGCTGTCGGTCGTACTGGTACTCCACTGGGGTGTAGTGCAGGGCGAGGATGGACTGCGCGGCGATGAGTGCCGGTTCGTGCTTCCAGATGGTGTCGGAGCCGAGCGCGCCGCCGAGCAGGTCGATGGCGTTCAGGATGGCGGAACGCGCGTCGGTGATCGTCTGCTCGATGATGTCGAGGAGGGCCGGGTTCCCGGCGGTGATCTGGATGAGGTCCCGGTCGGCTACCGCTGTCGCGGCGCGGACGTCGTGCGAACCATCGGTAGGTGGCACGTCCCCGCCGTGGCAGGTGACGATGTCCCATCCGTTGCGGACGAGGTTCGCGGTTTGGACTCGGTTGTGGTTGTCGTCGTGCATCGTCTCGTCGGCGCCGTACCAGGTGCCGCCGCTGCTGCCCGCGCGGATGCGTTGCAGCGTTTCGACGGCGAGGTTCATCTGGTCCAGTAACGGCTTCCGCCGCCAGTCCTCGTGGCCGTTCACGCGCTGGCTCCCTCGGCCGGCAGGGACTGCTCGATGTCGCGTCGTCGCTGTTCGTCGTCGGCGCGGCGGCGCTCGTTTTGGGTGGTGTTCCACGTCTGTTCCTCGGCGGTCGCGCCGGTGAGCAGGTGCGGGTGCCCCCCAGAGGTTGTTCTCGGGGATGAGGACCGGACCGTCGATGTTGCGGTAGTCGGGGGAGTTCCGCATCGACACTGGTCCTTCCGCGTGCTGCTCCGGCACACGCCAGAAGTCCGTCGTGTAGTACTTCCCGGACTGCTTGAACAGGATGACCTCCACGGTCTGCGGCTCAGGCACGGATACTCCTCACTCGAGGTGGCGCGAGCAGGTGCTGCCGCGTCCTGCTTGGTCTATGCGCGGAGCACCGGCCGCGCAAGCTGTTGTTTGACTGGCGGTCAAAGGGCGCCGCGTGGCGCAGCCGCATCGCAGCGGTTGACGGGCGGCGTTGTTTGACTGCCTGGTGGCTCGCGCTCCGGCTTCACGCTGCCACTGAGGTGTCCTACGCTCACGTTCGAACGCATGGTGCGGAGGGATTCGCGGTGAGCGAGTTGTCGGGCTACGGGATGAAGGCGGCGTTCGACGGGACGGCGCTAGTGGTGACCGCCACCTCGGCTGTTGCTCGAGGTGCCCTCGGTACGAAGGAACGGATCATCCCCGTGGCCGAGATCAGCGCCGTCAGGTTCCGTCCGGCGACCCTGCTCAAGAACGGAGCAGTGACCGTTCAAACCTCCGCTGGCATCACTGCGGTTCGCTTTCTCGGGAAGGCGCAGCAAAGCGGTCGCGCACTGTACGAGGAGCTGCTGGCCGCGAGCGGGGTGGACCCAGCGGTGGAACCGTCTGGGCCGTTGGCGAACGAGGCGGCAGTCACGCTGCGTGGCAAGGTTGAAGCGTTGGAGCGAGCCAAAGAGAGGACCGCGGAACGGGCCGAAGCGCAGCGCAGACAGTTCAGTAGCGAGCGCGAGGAGATGACCGCGGAGTGGAACGCGGCGGCGGCGGACCGCCGTGCGGGACGTGACGATGCGAAGGCGCAGAAGACTGCTGAGGCGGCCGCCTCGGCGGCGGTAGTCGCTGCGTTCGCCGATGGCACGCTTACTGAGTTCCGGAAGACTGCGGAGGTACCGCCGGAGGTGCTGGTGTATTCGCGGTTGCATGACCTGCTTGACGCGGCGGCGGCGCATGCCGCTAAGGGTGAGATCGTGGACGAGGAGCGGTTGCTCCGCTCAGCGGCAGAAGTTGCGAGGGTCGATGGGGGTCGTGCTGCGCGAAAGGCGTTGACTGCTCGAATTCAGCGAATGACAGCGGAGCGTCGCCTTCGCGTTGACTCGAAATTTCTTGGCGTCGTTTCCGCCGAGAATGGGTTCTCACAGGTGGGGCGAAAGGGCGGCCTGCTCAAGGTTGCGTTCGGTGAGAAGAAGGTCACCGTGTACAGCGACCGGATCCTCACCGCCAGCGAAGTGCAACTCATTGATCAGTACACAAGTGCGCAGGTGTACTTGGACGGTCAAGAGCTGGTGACCACTCGGCCGACGTTGACACGGATGGCCCTCCTGGCACCGTTACCAGGTAGTGCTCTCATCCCCGGCCTCGCGTTACAGAAGAAGGAAAAGGCCGACTCCCGTCAAGGGGAGTTCCAGGTCGGGGGCCGCGGCTGGTCCTACCGAGTGATGGTGCACCCGGACCAACTTTCGAACCCGCGGGCTATCGCGGAGCAGATCAACCGGCACGCAAACGAAGCCGCGGACCGGGCTGCCGAAAGGCGGCGGCCGCCGGCGGTCAAACCCGCGACTCCAGTCCCTCCCGCAGCCGATGTGCTCACCCAGCTGGAACGGCTGCAGGCGTTGGTCGCGTCCGGTGCGCTAACGCAGGAGGAAGCGGACACGCTCAAGCGCGGCATCCTCGGCTGAACGGGACGCACCCCCGTGTCGTGGCAGGACCTCACCGCGCTCACCCTCGTTGGTCTGGTCGCAGCTGCGCTGAGCATCTGGCCGGAGGAGTTCCATCGGGAGTTCCTCCGGCTGGGCGCCAATCAATTCGGTCGGAAGCGGGCGGAGCAGGTGTACGGACCTCCGGGCCGGTCGTGGCCGTTCCGGTTCGCCGGGATCCTCGGCGTGGCAGCGGTGCTCACCGCCATCATTGCTGGGCTCGGCGGTTGAGCGCCGGGCGACCAGGTCGTCAGCGCCGAGACCAGAGCCGCACCCACGCGTTGTACCGGTCCTTCGCGCGCACCATCTCCCGTTTCGCGTCGCTGGCGGCGATGGGGCCGCAGAGGGACACGGCGATGGAGTAGTCCCAGGCGGTCTCCCGCATGCGCCGCGCCAACCAGGTGCGGATCACTCGGCCGGGGCCGCCGACGCGCGGTCCTCGGCGGCGGCGACCGCGGCGAGGTAGCGGGTGAGGACCTTCTCCGCGTGTTCGCGTGCGTCGGACCCGAAGTAGTCACGGTCGCCGCGGCGGATGGCGGCGAGCTCCATGGTGAGCAGGAACTGCAGCCCCTCCCGCTCCGCGCCGGCGGTGCGGCGGAAGTTGACGAGGATCTGGTTGACGGGGTGAGCGGTGGCGACAGCGAACTTGTCCCGCGGGACCGGATTGGTGTCGTGCATGCTGTTCTCCCGGGCCTTCGGCCTGGCGAATCGGTCCGAGCACGTCACGCAGCGGTGCGGCTTCGGGTCGTTGTTCTGGAGCTTCGAGGCGTACAGCATGCAGGGTCCTGTTCTGGGAAACTCGACGTGTAGGTCACTGTTCCTATGCGCGGAACGCTACGGCAGAGTGCGCCGCATAGGGGAGTGCATGCGGCGTCTGTTCCGAACGGACCGCGGTGCCACGGATCCGATCCTGGTCATCGCGGCGATCGCTGTGTCGTTGGTGCTCTTGGTCAGCGGGAGTTTCGCCCTCGGCCGGTCCAAGTCGAACGTCGCGGACACCACCGCCCGTTACGCATTGCAGGCGCTGATCGCGTCGCAGGCTGCGGCTCGCACGAACACCGGCTACTACCAGGACGACCTCGCGAACCTGACTACTGCCGGTGTCGCCGTCTCCGGCGCCAACGCGCCGTTGGTGGTGTCCGACGGGCTGTGCTGGGGCGCGTTCGTGAAATCGACGACGGGAAACGTGTTCTACGCTTCCTCCACAGCGCCGGCGGTGACGCAGATGCCACCCTCCTGGCCTGCGACGCCGCCAGCGCAGTACCCGTCGGACTGCTTCTGGCCGTCGTCAGCTGCGGCGTTGACACAGTCCACCGTTACGAACCTCGTCCCTGACCCTGCCGCTCGGATAGCGCCGGACGGAACGACGGTGAACTACGGCCTCGGCGGGCATGCTGCTGTCACAGCTGTATCCGTGCCGCTGGGGGCGCTCACCGGTTTCCAGGTCACCCCGAATGGCACCTCGAGCGATTCGTACCTGGGGTTCGGCGACTCATCCGCTGGCGTGTTCCGACTGGGTTTGCAAGCCGGTCACACGTACACCGCGTCCGGCATCCTGTGGCTGCCGCAGCCGCAGACCGGTACCCCGCTAGCTAGCCGGGTGCGCGGCATCTCTGCGTTCGCGTCGTCCGGCTCCTTCGAGGCGAACTCCCCCGCTGCTGCGAACACCGCGGGACCACACCGGGTGTCGTTGACGTTCACCATCCCAACCGCGGCGACCAACGCGTTCCTGCGGTTCTACGACGGCTCGAACGGAACCTCGGACCCGGTTGTGTGGTCGGACTTGTCGGTCATCGCCGGCTCTCAAGACCGCCCGTTCCACGACGGCACATACAGCGGCTGGTCGTGGACGGAAGCCGCGAACAACTCCCCCTCCACCGGCCCGTCGTTCGGAGGCTGACGAGCTGACCGCCGCATAGCAACAGGCATGCGACGCTTCTTCCGCACTGACCGTGGCGCCACGGACCCAATCCTGGTGATCGCTACGATCGCGGTGTCGCTCATCCTTCTGCTGGGCGGCACGGTCGCCGCGGCGTCGTTGAAGAACAGCGCGAACATCACCGCGGCCACGAACGACCTGAACACCGTCGCGCTCGCCGAAGCATCGTGGAACACCGCCTACGGGACGTTCATCTCGTACAGCGACCTCGGCGACACCACGCTCGAGCACGGCACGGTGACGCTGCATCCGCTGTTCCACACGGTCGTCAACGCAGGCGCCTGCGGATGGGTCGCCGCCGCCGTGGTTCCAGGCGGCCCTATCCTCATCCGCACCAGCGCCACCTCAGCTGTCGCACCGGCGCCGGCGCCGACACTGACCATCCCGTCGTGCTTCCCGTCGAACGCCATCACCGACGTGGTCTCCTCCGCACAGATTCAGCCGCTTGGCGCCGGAAGATGGCGGACCGTCGCCGGCGCATACAACGTGCAGGGGGATGTGAACGGGACCGGAGCAGCGGCGCAATTCAGCGAGCCGGAATCAGTCGCTGTCGGCCCGGACGGCAGCATCTACATCGCCGACCAGGGCAACTACCAGGTACGGAAGATGACCCAAGCAGGGGCGGTCACCACCTACGCCGGAGTTGGCACCTCCGTCACTGGCAGCACCGACAGCTCCACGGCGTTGCAGGCGTCGTTCTACGTGCCGTACGACATTCAGGCCGACGGTGCTGGAAACGTGTACGTCACTGAGCTCAACAACCGGCACATTCGGAAGATTGCGCCAAATGGCGGAGCAACGAGCACTATCACTGGGGCGCAGAAGGACGGCTACGTCGACGGTGTCGGCACCGCTATGGCCGCCGGCCCCATCTACGGCTCGACGATCGGGCCCGACGGGAACTTCTACTTCGCTGACTCCACTCACCCGGCGGTACGGGAGGTCACCCCCGACGGCTTCACTGCAACCGTCATCGGAAATCCGGTCGGAGCCATCCCGGTTGGCTCAGCATCGGGCACCACGTTCGCTGCTCAGGATCCGACCGACGTTACCTTCGATGAGAACGGCGACATGTGGATCGTCGACAGCACCGGAAACACCATCTGGGAAAGCACCGGCGGACCGCCAACTATTGTCGCCGGCAACGGCACAAACGCGGACCTCGACGGCTCCGGCACATCCGCCGAGTTCGCAACCCCGACGAACATCGTCTCGGATCCAGCGGCGGACGCTGTCATCGTCAGTGACTCCTCCGGTTACGGATCGCTGCGCATGATCAACATCAAAACCAAAGCGGTGACCACGCTGAACGACACGGACGCGAGCGACCAGTTCGGTGACGCATGGAACACTGTCGGCGGGATGGCGATCGACGCGGCGGGGAACCTGTGGGCGGCGGACCCGGTGTACGGCCGCATCATCGAAGAGGGACTGCCACGGTGACGCTCGCCGCATAGCCCCATCACGTGCGCCGTCTCTTCCACATGGACCGTGCAGCGACGGATCCGATCCTGGTCATCGCCGCCATCGCCGTGTCCTTGGTACTGCTCGTTGGTGGTTCGTTCGCCGTCGCTGGTCTCATCAGCAACGGGAAGAACCTGAACGCCAAGAAGGACCTCGCAGCAGTCGTCAGCGCCGAGGAAGCGTGGCAGGCCGACGACGGCGGGTACACGTCCAGCATCGGCGACCTAACCGGGAACGGGTCAAGCCTCAGCACGCAGTTCACAGCCGGCCGCACCCCAGGGCTTCGCGCGTCCGGTTCCGCATTCGCAGCGTTCACGACATCCGCGTCCGGGCAGGAGTTCTACGTCTCCTCCACGAACCACAACCCAACCGTGGTCGGCGCGCCGTGGCCGTCGTCCGCCCCCGCAGGATGGCCAGCATCGTTGACCTGGCCGAGCAGCGCAACGGATGCAGCAACGTCCACCGTGACGAACCGGCTTGCAATCTCGGTGCCGACGTCCACGCACCCGTTCGAAACGGAGTGGGCAGGCGGGGCAGGCACCAGCACGTACGTGACCGATTCCTCCATCGACCAGCCATACCAGCGGAACACGTTCACCACCGCTTCCCCGAACACCGGCACCGCGTTTGTATCCAGCCCCCGCGGCGCGACCGGGATGACGTGGAAGCCGAACACGAAGTACACCTGGTCGGAGTGGGTGCGCCCCTCCGTGGACATCCCCGGCTTCACCCCGACCATGTATCAGTACGACTCCGCCGGGAACACGTCCGTGTCCCAGGGGGCGTTTACCGCCACCCCATCAAGGCCGGAGTGTGGACACAACTGACGTGGACGTATACGACCCAGTCCGCCGTCGCCAGCAGCCTCTGGCCGCAGTTCCGGCTGCTCCCTCCGGCGACAAGTGTTCTCGCCGCGGGGGTCACCATTGACGTGACAAAGGCGATGCTCGTCGAAGGTGCCACCCCGTTCGTGTTCGGGAACGGCGACACAGCCGGATGGGCGTGGTCGGGCGCGTCGGGGAACTCTGTGAGCTCCGGCCCGACCCAGCCGCAGTAGTCGTCCGCCGCATCGGTTCCGATCATGCGCCGCCTCATCCGGCAGGACCGTGCCGCAACGGATCCCGTCCTCGTCATCGCCGCGATCGCTGTGTCGCTGGTGCTGCTCGTCGGTGGGTCGTTCGCGGTAGCCGGACTCATCGGCAACGGAAGGGATCTGAACGCGCGGAAGGACCTCGCGAACCTCGCCGTCGCGGAAACGGACCTGCAGATCGGGTCCGGCCTGTACACCGCTGACGTGTCGCAACTCACCGCCGGCGACACGAACGTGACATTCAGCGGCAACACGCCAGCGCCAACCGTGGTGAGCGACGGTGCGTCCTACGCGGCGTTCGCCACCTCGACCACCGGTCGCACGTTCTACATCGACTCGGTGAACCAGAAGCCGACCCTCGTCTCGACGCCGTGGCCGACGACCGCGCCAGCCGGGTACCCGGATGGCTGCTGGTGGCCGAAGACCAGCACCGCATTGACCGCGTCGTCGGTGACGAACCTGGTGCAGGACCCGGTCGCTGCGACCGCTCCGGACGGTTCCACCGCCACCCTGGGGCTGAGCTTCAACAGCCACGTGTACTCCGCGCCGGTGCCGCTGACCTCCGGGACCGCGTTCCGTGTGGTTCCGGCTGGGAACGGCTCGAGCGACACTGCGATGACGTTCGGGGACCAGGCCGCGAACGCGATGCGGCTCGGCATGCAAGCCGGCCACACGTACACCGTCTCCGGCACCGTGTACTTGCCGCAGGCGCAGCAGTCCACGTCGTTGCAGGCCGGCCGCGCGCGCAGCATCGCCGTCTTTGCCAGCGGCACCGGCGGCTACGAGAAGGACGCCCCGGAAGCACCAAACACTTCCGGCGCCCACCGGGTGTCCATCACCTTCACCATCCCCAGCGACGCCACACAGTCGTTTATCCGCCTCTACGACGGGTCCAGCGACCCCGCCGACGTCGTCTACTGGACGAACCTCACCCTCACCGACGGGTCCGCGGACCGCACCTTCGCCGATGGGAGCAGCCCCGGCTGGGTGTGGAACGGCACATCGAACCAGTCCACCAGCACTGGACCAGCACTGGGCTGACCCGGCTCCGCCGCATCAGCGCGGGCTGTACGACGCTTCTTCCGCCGCGACCGCGCGGCAACGGACCCCATCCTTGTCATCGCCGCCATCGCGGTATCGCTCGTGCTGCTGGTTGGCGGGACATTCGCCGTCGCCGGTGTCATCAGCAACGGGAAGGACCTCAACGCGAAGAAGGACCTTGACGGGCTAGTCACGGCCGCGCGGGTGAACTTCAACGATGAGGGAGTGCAGTACTTCCGCGGCGGCGGTCAGTCGCAAACTGATGGTACGACCGTGTACGGCGCAACACCGACGATGGCACAGTCCGCCGGGCAGCTCATCGCTCAGCTCAGTGACGCCACAACCGCGACTGCGTTCGTCGGCTGCGGTGCAACATTCACCGAGTTCGTCCGCTCCGCCACCGGAGCGTGGTTCTGGGAGAACAGCGCAGCGACCGGGCAAAACCGGATCCCCTCCCCATGGCCGAGCAGCGCACCGTCCACCTATCCGGCGTCCTGCTACTGGCCATCGACTGCCATCGACGCTCCGGCGGGCGCCAGCACCGGAACGCCGACAACCCTGCTGAGCTCCAACGCGACGCTGACGAACAATGTCTCCTACGCCGGGCAGACCTGGACGAGGGCAATCACGAACGCCGGCTTCACCGAGTCCGCGCAGGTCCGCACCGTCGTCGACCCGTCCACATTGAGCGCCGGCACACAGTACGAAGCGGACGTTCCTGTCGCGAATGACAGCACCGCATCCGTGTGGGTGGAACTCGACTGGTGTGACGCGCTCCTGACCTATTACCGGATTCCCGCCGGCACCACCGAGACGGTGCGCACGCTCGGCATCCCGCAAGGAGGGGCGGTGTACGGCTCCACGTACCGATTCGCCGACATCTCCCCGCAGTCCGGCATCACCACCGGCGTGCTCTTCCAGCTGCCGACCGTGCGTCCCCTGTCGTAGCGGACGCGGTGCTACCGGGCGGCGGAGTCCAACGCCGTCAGGTGCCGTTCGATGACGGCGAGGACCGCTTGTGCTTCCCGCAGCGACAGCGTCGGAAACGCCAGCTCCGGGAACACCGGCTGGTTGAACAGCCGGTCAAGAATGCCCCGCCGGTCCAGCTGCCGCAGCGAGGCCGTCTTGATGAACGGTGCGACTGCCTCGGCGATTCGAGTCGCACGCTCCGCGCCGGGAACGACGGTCAGCTCGAGGTGCGCGTCAGCCAGCACCGGCTCCGCGGCAAGCACCTGAGCGAGTTCTGACGGGTCGATGGCGGACACGACCACCAGTATGCCGAGCCGTCGGCTACTTGGCGTCGAGGTTGAGGACGGGTCGCCAGGCGTCGAGGAGGTGAGCGCCGAGCGCTCGCGTCTGCTGCGCGGTGTTGCACGGAATCCATGCGATGTCGCAGCTATCCAAGTAATGGTTCACCCGGTCGAGTTCACCGCCGCCGATCACGGGCCGCTGTATGTCTCTGCCGTCTACGGGGTGTCCCAGTTCGTGCGCTGCGACGAGACGTCGAAGATGTGAGGCGCGGAGGTTCCCGTGGGTGCGGAGGTTCAGGTTCGTGGCGGCTCGGAGGCCGCCTGCGCCGGCGGCGATACCGACGAACACCGGCTCGTCCTGCCGGAACACGGCGAACACGCCTGGCTTCGGAGGGACCGCCGCGACGTCAACATCCCGGAGCGGGCACCGGTGCTGGGACAGCATCGATTCCCACTCCGGCGACCCGGCGGGAGGGTGGGTGGAACCAACGATGCGACTAGTCACTGCCCCGAGTGTCGCTCATGTCGTCTAAGAACCTGCTTAGTCGTGGTTCAGGCGCGGCTTCCATTCCCGGAGAAGGGCCTCTTCGAATGCAATCGTCGCCGCAACGGTCGGCTTCTCCACCCATCCCACGTAGCAGCTGGTGATCCACGCGTTGACCTGCGCCACCTGCTCCTCGGTCATTACTGTCGGCCGCTGCCTCGTGACGGGGCGTGGAACGTCGAGAACCGATACCGCAACCCAGGACCGAAACGTGGATCGGGACAGGTCCGGGCCCGTGCTCAGGTGCACGGAGAGGCGTCCGCGGAGTCCGTCTCGTCCCTTCGCTCGACCTGCGTACACCGGCACGCCGTCCCGGAACCAGCCGTACACGCCGAGGGTGACCGGGATGTCCTGCCGCCGTAGCGTCTTCGGGTTATGCCGGTCGGCGCTGCCGAGTTCCCGCCACAGCGGGAAGCGGACGGGGTCGCTCGGTGCGTCAGGAACAGTGTCAGCGTCGTCAGAGGTCACAGCAGGATTCTCCCGCGCCGGCGAACCTCACCGCTCGGTTGGATCGACGACAGCGAGGAACGTCCCGGGCACGTGGTCGGCTAGCGTGACCTGGTCGTGGCCTTCGTAGAACTTCACTCCGTCAACGACGGCGCGGCGGGTGTCAATGCGCAGCAGCAGCGGCCACGACGCTTTACGCCGCCCCGCTTGCAACGCCAGTTCCGGGTCGTTGATCAGGTGCACGTACTGCCGTCCCATCGGCAGCAGCCCGACGTCTCGAATCGTCGGCCACAGCTTCGGCGCAGTTGCATGCCACAGTGGCCCGTCGGGCAGCACCTCCCGCTTGCGGATGCGTTCAGGCACTGAGTGGCCGTACTGCGCCCGGATCCGGTTCCCGTCGAGCGCGTACCGCTGTTTGTCGGACTCCGCCACAACGCGACGAACGTCAGCGTCGGTGACATCCGGACGGCCGGCAGCGCGGAGACCCCGAACCAGGTCACGGAGCGGCACCGACCCGTCGGCGGCCAGCTCGAGGCCGTACTCCTCCGGCGCGTGCCGAAGCGCGCGCGACATCGCTCGGGATAGGCGGACGTCGTCTTTACTGCTTGCCACCGTGTCACCTCCGCGGGTTGTTCTGTTCAGGTCTGGTCGGCGTAGACGTCGGCGTACCAGAGATGCATGCCGGGGCCGTGGCGGTCGTTCTGCACGATGAGCTCGTGGTCGCTGTCCGTGCCGCCCTCACGCTGCGCGCGGATGTGGACGCCGTTGCGGTGTCGGTGAGGTGTGATGACCAGCTGTGTGCCGTTCGGGAGCGTAACGCCGATGTTGCCGCTCGGACGGGGCTGTCACGTGTTCTCGTCGGTTAGCGCGGTCAGCGCGTCGGCCTCGGTTCATCCGGGACGTACTGCCAGAACGGCCGGCCGGTGTCCTCGTACCGGTTCGAGAGCCACCATGAGCCGCCCGATCGCACCCACGCGCCGACCGCGTACCACCGGGCGGGAAGCAACGGCGGCTTCCCGTCGCGGCGGAGGAGAACCCGAAGCGGCGTGTACCGACGCCGACTCATCAGCTCCACCAGCCGAGCTTTGCTGCGAGTTCGGCGCTTTCAGCGTCGATGAGATGGCGAAGCGGGCCCGGCTCGCCGAACGCATGCACCGGGTGGTGGCAGGTGCGCTGCTCGCCCTTGTCGTAGTCGCACGGCTCGTCCATCCGCCACCATGTCGGGTCGTCGGTCGGTGAGCAGCGGGCGATGGTCCAAGGGGCGTCGTCGATGGCCGCGGGGCGGATGGTGACGACGTCGTTGGTGAATGTGGCGGTGGTTTCGATGTACTGGTTCCGGGCGTCGTCGCCGTCGGTGGCGAGGAAGTGGCGCTTGTCCTCGCCCCACTTGCCGCGGGCGATGACGACGTACGGGATGGCGGTATCGGTGGTGGTGCTCATCGGTCGGTGGGCTCCTCGGGAACAGGGACGTCGAACACGTTGACGGCCGGCGTGCTGTCGAGCAGGTCGTAGAAGTCCTGATGCGGCAACGGCACTCCTTCGACGAGCGCCTTCTTCTCGAACATGCGCCACACCTTCGTGTCGTCGCAGAACGGGCAGTCGGCGTACAACCGCTTGCCGCCGCCGTGCTCGTCGCAGGTGTTCGCCTGGTTGCGGATGCGGGCCGCGACCGTGACGGCGACGTCCCGCCACTGCTCGCGGGTGAGCTTCTTCTGGGCGTCGGTGACGATCGCTTCCCGGTACACGTTCATCGCCCGGGTGTCGTTGCAGGCGCCACAGCCGTCCACCGGGTTCTGGTGCTCTCCGCACTCGTGGTACGCGAGGTTGATGGCGATGCGTCGAGCGATGCTTTCCCAGCTGAATGACGGCATCACGCGCCTGCTCGGACGTTAGTGAGGTAGTCGGCGGCGAGGTCCTGGTAGAGGGCGAGAGTGTCCTCCGGCAGTGGGAACGTGACCTTGTCGTGCGCGGCGAGGACCTTCGCGACCTCGGTGATGGTGGCGGCCGCGTCGGCGCTGCTGACGGTGCCTGCGGCGACGGCGCTGTTGTCGGTGGGCACGGCTGGCTGCCACGGTTGGTTCAGTGGGGCAGCGGTGACCGTTTCGGGGAAGTTCAGGGCGGCCAGATCGGCGTCGCGGACCGTGCGGCCCAGGTCGTAGAGGATCCCGTCGAGCCACACCTGGTCTCCGGACGCTGACAGTCGGGCGGTGTGGCCGGGCGCGGACACCTCGTCGCTGTTCGGCTCCCATTCGAAGTCTGGGTCGAACGCTTCGAGGTCGTAGGGCGTGCGCGGGCCGACGACGGTGAGCCGCACAACATGGTCGAGGTGCATCTGCTCCGACCGGTCGGCGGCACGGTACCCGATGTACAGGGTGCGGTCAGCGGTGACGTAGTTGTCCCACTCCCCCGTCTGCCGGTCGGAGTAGCTGCTGATGCGATCGATGGTGGTCACGGCAAAAGCTCCTTGCATGCGATGGTGGTGTGACGGGCGTCTGGGCGGGCCGGCGGGTTCAGTCGGTGCCGGGGATCAGCAGCGTGCGGTAGTTCGCCCACTGCCGTTCGCCGCCCTCATCGTGCTGAACCACCACTTCGATGTCCCGGGCCCGGTAGGTCTGCGACCACGACGACCCCACCTTCTCGAAGATGCCGGTGACCGTCGCCGTACCCTCCGCGTGCGCGCTCCAGAACTGCTCACCGCTGTTGTGCACACGTGCGCCAACGGTGATGCCGTTCACCTCATCGATGGGCTGGTAGCCGCGGTCGGTGAGCTGTTCTGCGGCGGGGCGAGCGAGCCGCTCGAGGAGAGAAGCGTTGGCGGAGTCGAAGTCGTCGGTCATGGTGCTCCTATGCGCGGACGGTTGCCGGTCACTGCGGCGACTGCGAGGCGAGGTCCCGGCACTGCTGACAGAACTCGACGGTCGACGTGGTCAGCGCCCGCTGCTTCGTCCGCGTGTACGCATACGTGTCGTGCTCGTCGCAGGACACCAGCCACCGCTTCCCACCAGTCGGTTCGACGCCGAGGGAGGCGACGCTGGCGACGGTTACCGGCAGGCCGGTCTCCTTCGAGGTGCGGCTGATGATGGTTGCCTTGCGGCGGCGGGCGGAGGTCCGGCAGTCGTCGCAGAAGTCAGGACCGTTGACCCGCAGCGCCTGCGTCTTGTTCTCGGAGTACACCAGCGTGTCGTGCGCGTCGCAGAGCGTCACCCATTCCAAACCGTCATCGGGGTCGAGGCCCAAGTCCTCGGCATGACCGACGCTGAGACGAGTGCCGGTGATCCGCGACGTCCGGCTGACAACGCTGCTGCTGCTCATGTCGTCATCTATGCGCGGACGACTCGTCAACGGTGCGAACCAGGAACCGAGCGAGGAGGTCGGGCAGGTTCGGCACCGCCTTCAGCCACTCGACCGTCTCAACATCGGCCTGCTCACGGTCGACGTCGAAACGTGACTCCGGGTGGTCCGCGGCGTTCTGCTCAACGACGTCGGCGATGTAGTCCCGAAACTCCTGGGCCACGGAGGTTGGAGCATCCCCGAGGACGACGAGTGGCTGCTCGGCCGGCCAGTTGATGAAGGTCCGGACCGCGATGGGGTCGCGGGAGACGCGACGGTCGATGAACCGTCCCGTGTCGACAAGGATGACTTCTCGCAGCTCGACGTCGTCCCCGAGGTCCGACCAGAACGGCAGCTGGTGTTCGTACCGGCCGATGCTTCGCGCTCCCATCCCTGCAGGAACCGCAGTGTCGTAACTGGGGTAAAGACCGAGCAGGTTGGAACGCTGCCCCCAGTGCACCGTGAACCGGTACGCGGCTGGGTGCCAGAGGTTCCGTGCGGCGAGCTCTGCGGCGACCTGTTCCGCTGCTTCCCGTTGCTCTGCTCGGCGGGCGCGGTCCTCGTCGGCTTCCCGCTGTGCTCGCTCTCGTGCTTCCTTCTCCGCCGCTGCCGCCGCAGCGGCTTGCGCTGCAACGTGCTGTTGCGCGCGTTGGAGCCGCTCGTCGAAGTCCACAGCTCAAGGCGTACCGGACGGGCCGACTCCCCACAAGATCCGGCGACATCAGGGCACGGCGGCGGCCACGAATCCGCAGCCGCCGCCGTGGCGCTACTTCCCGTCGGAGGCGTTCTTCCGGGCGCGGGCGGCGGATTTCAGCGCCTTTAGCTCCGCGGAGAGCGCTTCGTGCCGCGGTTCGTAGGCGACGCTGTACTCCTTGAGGTACTTCGTCAGCGCCTTCTCCCGGATGACCGCCGTCTGCTCCTCGATGGTGACGCCGTGGTACGCGGCGAGCGCTTCGAGGTTCTGCTGCAGGTGCGGGGCGTAGGAGTCGATGTCCATGCGTCGGCGGACCGCGCGGGTGTCCGTGTCGAACTGGGCTCCCCACGGGTAGGCGTTCTTCGCCCGCTCCGCGTCGCGGTCCTCGAGCTCGCTGCGGAGAACGTCGATGGTGAGGGCGACGGCGCCGGAGGTGACGGTGGTGATGTTCGTCGCTTCGGCGTTGTACTGGTCGTAGACGGGCTTCCCGTCGGGGTGGATGACGGTCTTCGCGGCCTTCTTCGCCGCGCGGTCCGCCGCCGCTCGTTCACGCTCGAGGCGGCGTTCCTGCTTCTGCCGCTCGTCCTCGGAGAGGATGCGGGTTTCGCGGGTGAGGGTCTCGGTCGGAGCCGACGGGAAGCACACGGTGCACGCTCTGACGCCGGCGTCGTCGACGACCTCCGCCTCGTCGTGACCGGAGTACTGCGGCAGCCACTCGAACTGCGTCGTCGGGAAGCACGTGGAGCAGCTCATCGTCTTGTGAACGTGGCCGTCGCTGCTGGTCACCGCGAGGAACGCCCGCGTCCACGGCCGTCGCTGGTACTCGTCGTCGAGCGGCTTCGCCTCAGCACGAAGTTCCTCCAGACGCGCCTCGCCCTGCTCGATCGTCTCCTGCAGGCTGGCGACGGTGCGCTGGTAGTAGCTGTCGCCCTTCCGCACCCGCTCGGTGAAGTACGTCAGCTCCTTGCGCTGAGCTTCCTGCTTCCTCGAAAGGCCGAACGCCTCCTTGTACATGGCGGCAAGCGCCGTGTCGATGTCCACCGGGGTGCGCTGGGTGATGTCCATGTCTCCTCTATGCGCGGAGGAACACCGAATCGTGCGCTGCGCTGCGCTCCGCTGCTAGATCGTACGATCCGGCAGGTCCGCGCATACCGACACTGCTGGTTCACGCGGAAACGGGAGGATGCGATGGCTGCCACATGGGCTGAGACCGCCGGTCGGTTGAGTCGGAACGAGTACCCGGAGGCGCTGGCTGTTGCCGCGTTGCAGGACGAGACGCTGACGGAGGTGACGGAGGTCGCCGCTGGTATCGAGCAGGCGTGGACGACAGCGGAGTGGCCGGCGCGAGCTCTTTCGGTGCAGCTCTGGCTGTACCTGTTCGAGCGGGTCATCGACAACGGCGAGTACCTCCGGGACGCGCAGGTACGCCCGCTCACGGACCTGCCGGAGCTGCTCACGCTGTACCGCGGCGCGACGCAGCAGCACGCTGTCGGCATGTCGTGGACGGACGATCTCGACCGTGCGCGGTGGTTCGCGGGCCGGTTCAACGACGTCGGCGGATCCACGGGTGTCGTGTGGACGGTGACCGTGCCGCGGGAACTCGTCCTCGCACGGTTCGACGGCCGCGGGGAACGGGAGTACGTCCTCGACGTGACCATGTTCGGGGAGGACGAAGTCACCTCGTTCGGCGGGTGAGCGGCCGGGTTCCCGGCTGCCGATTTCTCCGCGCATAGACCTGTCATGACTTCGAACCTCACCGAGCACCAGACGCTCGCACTCGCCGCAGTCCTCGACTACGCAGCGGAGCACGGCCACACCCAGATCCCCACCGAGTACACCAACGGCTCCGGGCTGCGGCTCGGCATCTGGGTGAAGAACGCGCGCGCCCGCCACCGCACCGACGGGCTGAACCCGGCCGTCGTCGCTGCCCTGAACCTCGTTCCCGGTTGGGAGTGGAGGAACATCCGGGGACGCTCGGAGGCCTCGACGCGTCGGAACGCGAACAACCTCCGGCACCTCGACGCGTTCGTTGCCGAGCACGGACACGCCTCCGTCCCCCAGCACTACAAGTGCGACGACGGGCACCCGCTGGGACAGTTCGTGAAGGGCATCCGGAAAGGCCGCAACGAGGGTCGTCGCACGCCGCTGATGGACGCGGTCGCTGCCCGCCCCGGCTGGGTGTGGAAGGCGTCGAAGAAGAACCGGACCGTCACAGCCGACGGCACCATCACCTTGAACGGTGAGGACCCGTTCGAGGAGCGGGTTCGCGCGCTGCGGCTGTTCGCACACCAGCACGGTCACACGTGCGTGCCGCGGGCGATGACCACCGCGACCGGCGTTCCCCTGGGCGATTGGGTTGGGTCGCAGCGAAGCATGTATCGAATCGGTCGGCTCAGTAGCCGACACATCGCGGTCCTCGAGCAGGTCCCGCACTGGCAGTGGAGGGTGAACGCGCACGAAGCGCGGTGGTTCGACGCTTTCAACGAACTCTCCGCGCACGTCGCCGCGACCGGTAAGTCCCTGCCAACGATGAGGTTCATCGCCCCGAGCGGCCACCACCTCGGTAAGTGGGTGGTCCAGCAGCGGTCGCAGTACCGGGCCGGGCAGCTGCGTGAGAGCTTCGCGGCGCTTCTCGAGACGCTGCCCGGGTGGACGTGGAACAACCGCAACGACACGTTCGACCGGCAGTACAACCTGCTGCTGACGTTCGCCACCGAGCACCCCGGATGCCACTACCCGGCTGACGTCCAGCGGTGGACGGACCGGCGCCGCTCCGAGTACGCGAGCGGAAGCATGGATGCGGAGCGCATCGTCCTCCTCGAGCAGGTGCCCGGCTGGTCCTGGCTGACCATCCGCGGCAAGGTCCCAGCCACGAGTAGGAAGCGCCGTCCCAGCTCAACCCGCCGCACCACTCGCGCAGCGCTGGGGAAGCCGATGTCGGACCGGCAGCGGGAGAACATCGCGCTCCTCACCGCGTACGCCGCCGAGTACGGCCACACCCGCGTCCCCCGCGACTACGTCACCCCCGACGGTGTCCGCCTCGGCCTCACCGTCAAGAACCTGCAGGACAGGCGAGCCAGTTTGCACCCCGACGTCGTCGCAGCGTTGGAGACGCTGCCCGGCTGGACGTGGTGGAAGGTCGCCGCGCAGGCCACCGACGCAGCCCTCGCAGCGCTCGACACCTTCATCGCCGAGCACGGCCACGCCGCCGTTCCCGCCGACGAGGTCGTCAACGGTGTCCCGCTCGGCGACCAGGTCCGCTCCTGGCGGGTCGCCGCCCTCGCCGGCACCCTCAACACCGCTCTCATGCGTGAGCTGGAGACCAAGCGCGGCTGGAAGTGGACGCTCCGCCACGCCTCCCGCGCTTCCGTCACCCTCGCCGCATAGAACCCGTCGTCAACGAAAGGACACCGCAATGACGTTCCTCAACCCGTTCGGTCAGCCGCAGCAGCCCGGCCAGCTCGGCATCGACTTCGACGGCGACCTCGAGATCGGCCTCGGCGGCGGCTTCGCCGTCGACGTCGAAACCGGCGACCTCGAGTACGACGGCTTCGACATCTGACGCGGCGCCCGCAGCGGACGGTAGGTCAGCTACTGTCTGAACCGTCCGCTGCGGCGACAACAGGGGGGCTCGAGCTGCAGACAGCAGGCGACGAGGAGTCGTTACGGGCGCTGCAACGCGACCCGAACGCTGTTGCGTTCCACGCCTCGTACCGGGTGGGCCCCCTCGTTGAGTACCGCATCACGGAAGCGAAAGTGGTGCTCGGGGCTCGACGGTCCCGGTTCGGGTTCCTACGGTACGTGCTGAACGCCGTGCAGCTGGCGCTCCTGCTGGTGTGGGTCCTCGGCGTCATCCGGAACCCAACCGACCCCTCGCCTTGGATAGCCGGCGTCCTCGGCGGCGGCAGCCTCCTCTACTTCTTCCTCTCCTTAAACATCCCGGTGACCCGCGCTCGACCCGCAGCGCATCGGTTCACGCGCGGGGAGACCGCGACGGCCAGCATCCGTGACGGCGTCTACACGGTTCGGCGCGGCGGACGTGACTACCGGCTGAACCTCGCCGACCTCTTGCGCGTGGAACGGGCTGTCGGGATCGTGTTCCTGAAGCTCCACAACGGGAAAACCATCTACGTACCCGCGGCGCTGTTCCCGGGACGGCGCTTCCTTCGCGCCCTGTCGGCCACCGAACCCGTCGGCGCACAACCCAGCTGACCCGCTCGCGCCGGTACGAGCCCGGTCACCCGCGGGAGCGGTGCCCTTCGTTCTTCGGCAGGTGTGCTGGCACGTCCGCATACCGGTCCCGGCCGCGGGCTTTCAGCTGCCGGGTGGTCACCTGGTCGCGGCGCACCCACGCTTCCTGCAGCACACCTTGGAACCCGAGCTGCACCAGAACCGCAACGTCGGACCGGCGGACGGCGAACACCGGCAGCCGCAACTCCCCGAACTCCCGAAACGGCACCACCGCCCACACCGGCACCGGCTCCGGCAACGCCGCGCTCTCACCACGCTCCCCCTCGGGCACGCTGAGCGGCTCGGGAAGCTCCCGCTCCGGATGCGTCGGAGGAGACCACCGGTACCCACTGTCAGCCACAGCACCATCGTCCACCACAGCACTGACGGCGGGGCGGCTGAGCGGACCCGGGGCTGTCAGAGACGGAACCCGGGATGGCGCGCTGCCAGCCTGACACCGGTGACGACTGCGACGGCGCCGGCCACGGTTAGCGTGAGGAGTCCGAACCAGGCGATGTCGATGTTCGGCACCGATTGCGCTGAGCACACGTCGTGCTGGGCGTGACAAGTCGTGTGGTTGATGAGCGCGAGGAACGCTGCGACGAACAAACCGAGGCCCAGGACCAGGATGAGCGTTCCCCATCTCAAGGCCCGCATCCGCTGCTCCCACAGCTGGCGCTCCTGTTGGCGTTCCGATGCCCGCTTCTCGTCTGTCGCGGCCGCTCGCTGATTCGCAGCCCAGAAGTTTAGGTACCCGCGGAGACGCTGGTCATCGTGAAGTGCCGCGGCCGCCGTATATGGCGGTACCGATAGACCGAGACGCGTCCGTCCCGCTTCGGTCTCGAACTCAGACCGAAACCGCTCGACGCCGTCATCTTCCACACGGTCAGGCTAGTGCGCGAGAACCACTCGTGCCCCACCGCTTACTCGCGTCGAGCTCCTCCGCGCATAGATGCGTCATGAGCAGCAGTGAGAAGCGCACCGTCGTTCCGGAGTCCGTCTACTCGACGTCAGCGTCAGCGGGACATGTCCTCGAGCTTGGTCCTGGGGCGACGGTCGGGGTGATGCCGCATTCGAAGAGGACGGCGAAGCGGTACGACGTCTTCCTCGATGGGGAACGCATCGGTTCCGTGCAGTCGTCGGAGCGTCGCGGTGAGGTGCGGATCCCGGGGATGCGGAACGTCGTGCGTGTCAAGGGCTGGCCGACTGCGTGGCGGTTCTACGACGCCGGCGGTCACACGACGCGACTCGGCCGGACGTTCACCACCCGCGCGGAAGCCATTCACGAGCTCGTGGACCACGTCACACGCCTGCAGGCATGACGTAAGCGGCCGAGTAATGCCACGGCGGGTTGCGCAGGGCCCGCCACGCTCCGTCTCTAGGCTGACGGACGCCGAGCGGGATTGCCGGAGAAAGGAGATTGCGTGTCCGCATTGCTGGCGCTAGCACTGATTGCTGCACCCGCCCTTGCCGTCGGAGCCAACAGCGGCGGCTCACATAAGTCGTCGCCGCTCGTGTGGGTTGTCATTGCGGCAATCGTCATCGTCGGGATAGTTGCCCTCATTCGCACGCTGTCACGGCGCAGCGGACGGCGTTAGCGCTCGCATGCCTCTCAACCGCATGACGTGGAGCTCCTCGATGTTGGCCGCCCTCAGCACAATCGACTTCACTATGGTCGGGGTGGATCCGAATCAGGTGCGCTTCGACGATGTGGAGGACGACGGCACACCGTTCATGAAGGCGACACTCCTGCGAAATTCAGGCGTTGTGGACTGGTTCGCCTCTTTGACCGAGACGGCGTTGACGGTCCGCTTCGACGACGGCAGCACGGAGACACATATAGCGCTCGCGAACGCTGTCCTCCCCCTGTACTCGCAGCAGTTCGAGGTGGACCGCCGCGACGGCGACCTCGTGATGGTCGACCTGGTCGCTCACGCTGACGTCCGGTCCACGTTCCCGGACGGGGTGTTCGGGAGCCGGAGCGCACTGCGAACGGCGACCGTCCGCAGTGGGTTTGGTCTCACTGCCTACAACGGCGTGCTCCTCGAACCGGTCGGAGGCAGTGTCTGATGGGGACCGATTGGGCGACCTTCCTGTCGGACGCGTTCGTTCGCGTCACGTTGCTTGACGCTCACGCGGGTGGGCGCCGCGGCGCCATGGTCGGCGACTGGGCGGCGGTGTCGTTCGCGCCCACCATGGACGATGGGGACAGGGATCTGAACGATGCCCGGCTCATCCTCGCCGGACGCACGCTCGCGCCGGGGGACACCGCTGACGTACCTGTGGCGTACCTGACGCCAGCCGTCGATTCGCCGCTTCCCGCCCGGTGCATGGGTGAAGCTCCGGTCGGGAAGATCATCGGGTCTGGCGTCATCCTCGACGTTCGCGCTGACGACCACGCAGTGCAAACAGCGGGTGAGTTCCGCGCATAGACCCACCGTGACCACGATGAGTGCCGACCAGTCGAACCTTCCCCACCGCAGCGTGTGGCAGCACAAGCGACGTCCGATCACCGCGGTGGTGAACCATGTCCTCGGCGACGACGTTCAGGTCCTGAACGACCGCCGCACTCATCTCCGCTGGCTCTCCGTCAAGGGCTTCGTCCGCGACTACGTCCCGACCGGACGGTTCGAGACCGTGACCGAGACGCTGCCGCTCCGCGACGTGTCGGCACATGACGGTGGCCGCGTCGGCTGCAACCACGCCGGAGGCCGCTGCTCCGAACTCGACGCCGACGACGTGGGCCACGACCTCTACAGCGAGTGCTCCCGGCCGGCGTGCGAGTGCCACCGGCTCATCCGCGACTGAGACCACGAGCCGGCCTTCGGGTTCCTCGCTGCGCGATGCCGGCGGATCAACCGCCGCATCTGCAGCCGGCATGGCGAACGACACGCAGCTTCCCGAGACGACACCGCCCGGACAACGCGGCCTCCGCACACACTCCGCGGCGGGGAACTGGCCTCGTCGGTCGGGAACGAAGCGGGTGTGGGCGGCCGCGACCGTTGCCGTCATCGCCGGCGTCACTCTCACTGGGTGCGTCAGCGCATCGCAGCCGCTTCCCGCCGCAGCCGTCTCGAGCACGTCGACGTTCCGTCCGTCGGCCGCGACCGCGTCGCAGGCGGCGGCCGCTCCGGTCCCGTCGTCGTCCACCGCATCAGTGGCAGCCCCTCAGTCCGCGGGCCCCTCACGCGGTGCGACACCCAGCACAGCATCACCGGCTGCCGCGGCGGCGACCCGTCCCCGTAGCGTCGTCCAGTCTCCGGCGGCGGCGTTCACATCCTCTGCTGCGGCCGGCAGCACCTCCACTGCGGCGGGCGCGAACACTGCGGACGCAACCACGTTCGCGGCACCGCAGACCCCCATCACCATGCTCGGAACCCCCGCTTGGGTTCCCGTCGGCTCAATTCCGAAGGCGCCCACGGTCAGCCGAGGGAAGGGCATCTCCCCCGGCGGCCTCTACGAGAACACCATCAATTCGATGAGCGCCTCCGCGGCGCTCACCGCGTTCCAGGACATGCGCTCCACCGGCGCGCAGTGGGTGCGACTGGACTGCAACTACGCCGGGAACGTCAGCAGCCACGGCGGCGCGACCATCCAGACCATCAAGGAAGCTCGCGCGGCTGGACTGAACGTCCTCGTCATCCTCGGTGACGGCACCGCGCCGATTCCGGAATCCGCGGGTTACCAGGCAACCAACGGGTGGCTGACCATCACGGTCAAGCAGCTCGCCGCGCTCGGCGTTCACACGTTCGAGATCGGCAACGAGGTCAACCTCGGCGCCAACTGGAGCGGCACACCGAACCCCGCGGCGTACACCGCACTCCTCAAAACCGTCTACCCGATGATCCACGCAGCAGACCCGCAAGCGTCGGTGCTGATGGCGGGTATGGCGCCGTACGGGAAGGAGTCCCCCACCCGCAGCGCGCAGTACGGCAACTACCACCCGTTCGACTTCATCTACCAGATGTACAAGGCCGGAGCGCACGGCTACTTCGACGCGGTGAACCTGCACCCGTACTCGTACCCGACGATGCCGGCCGTCTCCGACGGCGGCTACAACATGCTCTCCGTCCTCCCGGACCTGCTCAGTATCATGGCCAGCAACGGTGACAGCGGGAAGAAGATCTGGCTCACCGAGGCGGGTCTGCCCACCGGCACCGACGGCGGATACCCGTCGTACAGCGTCGCTCAGCAGCAGCAGACGATCACGCAGCTGTTCCAGGTCGCCGCGACCTACCCGCAAATCGGGCCGGTGTTCCTCTACGACTGGCAGGACGGCAGTTCCGACGGCGACTTCGGCCTGTACACCACCAACCACACCAAGAAGCCCTCGTACGCTACGTTCGCCGGCATTAACTACTGACCGGCGTTCCGCTCGCTGATCCCGGCGTCAGCCAATCCGTTGGTGTCAGCGGGGCGAAGCGCTACGGTAACGCTGTCAGGGGAGGCGGCGTGCGAGTCATCAACTGGTTGACCCGAGTTCTCGCCACAGTCGCGCAGGGCACCAACGCCGCGGTCGGCGGAGGTCCCGGCGCGCCCCTCGACACCGCGCAGAAGCAAGCGGAAGCAGACGCCGCCCATCGACGTCGCCGCGACTACCGGCCGTGACGCGGCGCCTCACGCAGGATCCCGTCACATCGTCAGCATCATCCGCGCATAGCAGTACCGTGAACGCCGCCGAGAACTCACCCGCGAAGTTGACCGACATCGCTGCGCCGAAGTGGTCCAGCTGGAACTTCGAGACCTATGACGAGCAGCACACGGTGCAGGTCGGCCCGAAGCAGCACATCGGCGAGCCGACGGTGAAGCGGACGTCTCTGAAGCGCTACGACGTATTCCTCGACGGGGAGCACGTCGGCCATGTCGAGCAGACGGAACGAAGCGTTGGTCACAAACCTCGGGGCCTCCGCTACGCCACACGCGTTACCCACAGCATCGAATGGGTGTCCTATGACCTCGCTGGGAACGGCTACCCCCGCCTGTCCAAGAAGCAGCGGAACGAAGCCGTGTACGAACTGGCTCTCGACACCATCCGCAGCCGCCGCGAGAAGCAGCGTGCTGCGAGCCTCGGCCGCCTGTGGCAGCCGCTCGATGTGCCACCGGAGAAGGACGACCTCACTCCCACCAGAGGTAGGCGCATCCGCATAGAGGTGGGGTGACCGACCCTCTCCTGCATGCCGTGCTGCTCCCCCGGAGCCGGCGGTGAAGTTCGACGTCGTCCTGACGAATCCACCGTTCCAGGACTCGACGCGTCGGAACACCACGCCGCACAAGTTGTGGATTGACTTCACGGTGGCAGTGTTCGACCGGCTACTCCGCGACGGTGGAAGCCTCGTGCAGGTGTCGCCAGCGAGTTTCAGCAGCCCGAGCAATGTGGTCCTGACCCTCATGCAGGAGCATCAGACGAAGATGCTGCGCTTCGGCACGGAACATCACTTCCCATCGGTGGCGTCCACGTTCTCCGACTACTGGGTTGTGAAGGCGGAGAACACCGGGCCGACGACGGTGGTCACCGCCGAGGAGCGGTTCGACATCTCGCTCGACCGGTCGGTGACGTATCTGCCAAACGATGTGGGACAGCTGGCGATGGGCGTGCACAAGAAGGTGATGTTCGCCGGGCGGCCGCTTCTCGACGTGCGGTGGGATTACGTCACCTGCCACAACTCGAAGCGACGTGGAGCAAACCCGACGGTCGTCACCGAGCAGACATCGGAGCACCCACATCCGCTGTTCCACACGAACAACATCATCTGGTGGTCCTCCGTCAGGCAGGACTGGGCGAACCAGCCGAAGGTGATGTGGACCCGGTCCGGGTACACGAAGCCGTTCTTCGACGACGGGGTCCTCGGCGGTTCCGACATGGCGTACTACGTGCCGGTGGCGGACGATGCGGAGGGCCGCATCCTCGAAGCGAACCTGAACACGGAGGTGATGCGGTACATCCTCCGCACCGCCAAGTGGGCCGGTTTCGCCAGCGACCGCGTGTTCGCTTCCCTGCCAGACCTTCCCCGGGCCCGGCCGCTCACCGACGACGAGATGAACGCACACTTCAACCTCACCGAACAGGAGGTGGCCCATGTCCGACAGTCTTTGGCTCCGCGTCGCCGAACGGCTCGATGAGCACAGCTACATGAGCGGCGCGGAACGCACCGTCGACCGGGTGAAAGCGACCGGCGAAGTGTTCACCCCCACCGCACTCGTCGTCGAGATGCTGCAGTACGTGGACCTCGACGTGTTCGCGCCGGGTCAAACCGTCCTCGACCCAGCCTGCGGTGACGGGCAGTTCCTCGTCGCCGCGAAGTGGGTGAAGGTGCTGCACCACGGCATGGAGGAACCGGACGCCCTCGCCGACCTGTTCGGCGTGGACATCATGCGCGACAACGTCGACCTCTGCCGCCGACGCCTCGGAGGCGGCACCATCCTCATGGGCGACACGCTGCATCCCGACCGGCACCTCGACGGGCAGACCCCGTACGAATGGACGGTCATGCAGTCCCTGTTCGACGAAGCGGCCTCCACGACCCGGAAACGCCGGCCTCGGGAGGGCGAAGTGGCGTAGACACCGGCGACGAGCTCAGACGTATGACGTGTCCACTGCCGCGCCACGCTGCGACTGCCACTCGAGGTACACCTTCGAGTCCGAACCGTGCTCCGCAAGGAGGTCGGCGCCCCGCGCAGCATGCGCAGCTGCGGCCTGCTCGGCGGCGACCGCAGCGCACCGCGCTCGAACGTCCCGCAGCCACTGCTGCACCCCGTCGTCGCCATCATTCACCCAGTCAGTGCTCGTCACGTCGACGATGAACATGTCCCCGCGCATACCGCGCTTGACCCAGTCGAGAAGCTCCGCCGGCGAAGCCGCCGTGTGCAAGAGGACGACGGACCGCTGCGCCCGAATCCACCTCTCGCCCGCCGCGGCGTGCTCATTGAGCATCGTCTCCAGCCAGTAATGCTCTCCCTTGGGCAGGTTGTACGCGATCATCAGCACCCGGGACGGTTCGGCCATGCTCGGAGCGTAGCGACGCCGCAGCGGATCGTCGCGCCAGGCATCCGCGCATAGGGACACCGTGACCTCCCCCACGTCCGCCTACTCCTGCGGGGGCTGCGGCGTCGCCCTGCGCGACCGAGACCGTGCACTGCTCGACCGGCCGTTACCCGCGACCGCCAACGCCTGGGATTCAGTTCGATGACGTCCTCGCGCCGCTACGTCTCACCGCTGCGCTATCCGGGCGGGAAGGCTGCGATGACGTCGTGGCTAGCGGACCTGTTCGCGCAGCAGACCGGGGACCTGCCCGTCGAGGTGTGGTTGGAGCCGTTCGCTGGCGGTGCCGGCGCGGCGCTGACGTTGCTGGACCGGGATGCCGTCAATGAAGCATGGCTGGTAGACGCGAACCCGGGCATCGCCGCGTTCTGGCACACCGTCGTCGACGACGGGCCGGCGCTCGCAGCCCTCGTCGAGCAGACGACGCCAACCCTGACCCTGTACGACGAATGCCGGGCCCTCCTCGTGAACCCGGACGACGCGGACCGGTTCCGCCTCGGGTTCGCCGCGTTCATCGTCAACCGCTGCTCCCGCTCCGGCATCGTCGCACCAACCTCCGGCCCCATGGGTGGCCGGTCCGGCGCCGGCGGCTGGTCCCTCGACGGCCGGTTCAACGCGTCCGCGCTCGCGGACCGCATCCGGCACGTGCACGGGATGCGGTCCCGCCTCCGCGTGCACCACGGCGACGGCATCAGCTACCTCGAGGAGCTCGCCGACTCCGGACTGTCCGACGAGGTCGTCGCGTTCGTCGACCCGCCATACATCCGAGAAGGGAACCGCCTTTACGCGAACGGCATGGACGCCGGCGGGCACCAGCGGCTCGCCGACGCCCTCAACACCTCCCCCGCCAGGTGGGTCCTCACCTACGACGACGAACCAGTCGTCGCCAACCGGCTCTACCCGGAGCGGCGGGTCCTCGGCTACGACATTCGGAACACCGCCAACCGAGCACGCGTCGCCCGCGAATACGCGGTGTTCTCCGACAACCTCGACGTCCGCGGACTCAGCACACCACTCCGAGGACTCAACGCCGAGTGGGTGCGCGCGGCGGCGCGACCACGGGCTGCGTGACCCGGCAGCGCCCTGGAACGAGCCAACGCCCTGCACGAAGCGCTGAGCGACCTGGAGAACTCCGTGATCGTTCTCGCCTGCGCCAGCGCCGGCGCGTACTACGAAAGCGTTCGGAGCCTCAAGGAACAAGTCGGCGGCCTGATCTCCGCACTCACGACAAGCACCGGCGAACAGGTGCGGAACGACATCGACCTCATGTCCTCCATCTCCCTTTCGCAGCCTCCGCGGCGAATCGTCGATCACCCAGTCGTCGCATAGGTGCTGGCGTGACCGTCATCTTCGAAAACCGTCGCCGCAGGTCCCGGCTGGACCACTGGACCGTGGAGCTCAGCGGCCCCGTGTTCGTTGTCGCCGCAGGCGTCCTTCTACTGCTGCCAGACAGTCCCGCGCTGAGCGTCACACGGCTGGCGGTGCTCGCGGCGCTCCTCATCGCGCAGTTCCTGCGCGGCTGGGCGGGCGCCGAGCGACGCGACCGGATGAAGCAGGACAGCGTCGCCGCCACCCGCGGGAGGAAATGGTTACGAGCGCTGCGGTTCACGGCGGCGGTCCTCATGTGGGTGTCGTTCGTCGCAGAGCAGGTGCACGCCGGTCCCGTCCACGCCGTCGCGGCCGCCGCGTTCGCTGTCTCCTTCACCGGACTCGGAGTCGCGGATGGCGTCACCGTCATCCTCGACCGTCGCGCCGGCAGGACCGGCCCCCACTAGGACGCGGGTCATGACGATGAGTCGGCGAGGCGACAGAATGCTCCAAGCATGGAACAGACAGCGCCCAGCCAACCTCGGCATCGAGCGGGAGAACTCGGGGCACCACCGACCGTGGCGCCGGCACGGACGCCGTGGCAGGGTGTCGCCATCTGGGGCGGCAGGGCGCTGCTCGCTCTGACGGTTGCGGCAGCCGTGCTCACTGCCGCAACACGCGACCAGTGGACCATGCGGGGCTTCGATGACATCGGCTCTCCGACCAGCCCCATACCGAACGTGGCGCTGGGGATGACGCTCGCAGTGGGAGTCATCTGGCACTGGGTGTTCGGACTGAGCGCGATACCCGAAACATGCTGGCGAGAGGGCGGCACGCTCGTTGCGCCGACGGTGTGGGGCCGACGACACATCCAACTGCGGGGCGCCCTGGTCATACCGTTCCGGTTGTTCAGCCAGTCGGGCACCCTGCATGGGGCGTTCCTGGTGGATCGTCGAGCCCGCCCGATCATGCTGCTTGAACCGTTCCAGTCGTCTGGACCCACCCGGGTGCAACGACTGACGGGGCAGGTCCGCCCGGCCACATTCCGGCAGGCAGCCGTGGAATACCTTGCCGGCGCGATGTGGGGGTTCATGACGGTAATTGCTGTGGGCATCCTGCTTGGAGTGCTCGACGTCTGCACGGGCGCGATGGGGCACCCCTGAGGTTCGGAGAGTCTCCGGGTACTCCTTGCGACCGGGGCGCCACGACGATAGGCGCGGCCCGTTAGCGAGCGGGCCGCATCCGCACGTCTCGCTCCGCGCATAGAAGTTGTGTGACGATGAAGGGAACCAAGGAGACGACGATGGCAGAGCAGAAAACGCCGCGATTCAGCTTCGAACAGCACCCGAACCTCGGCTACGTCGTCCACGCAGACGGGCAGCACGTCGGAAGCGTGCAGCAGCAGGACGACGGCAAGTGGTACGCCCGAGCCGACTACCACAAAGCGCCGACTCCGTGGCGAACCCGCCGTACCGCCGCAGAGGAGCTGCAGCGCATCGCACGCGGCCGCTGAAGAACACCGCCGTACAGGTACGCTCAGGCCTGTGTTCGCATCGCGCCGCCTTTCGCTGATCTTCCTCGTGGTCGGTCTGGTGGACATTGTGTTCGGAATAGCGATTCTGGCTCTGCCTGATGACCGCAGCGCTGCGCCGATCATCCTCGTGGTCGGAATGCTCCTTCTACTTATCAGCGTGCTACTTGACCGCCGCGACCGGCGCAAGCTCTGAGCCCGGCGTTCCTTCGTTCGCCAGGCGCGGAAGCGGTTTCTGGCGACAAAGTGGGGCCCGGCTGAGTGAGCGTCCAGCGCAGCTCCGAATGGCAGAGCCGCGCGAGATGCGGCTCCGCGCATAGAAGGGGCGTGACCACCACCCGTGAGCCCGTCATCCCCTGCGATGGCCGTTGCCTGTCAGCGGCCGACGTCGGCCTTGGTGAGTACGGGGGCGCGGTCGCTGTCGCGGACCCGTGGTGTTCCCTGCATGGCAGCGACGACGCGATCGAGCAGAACCTGCAGAACAACGTCGACTCGAAGGCTCGTCTCGTCGCAACTCCCGACCACGGCGACCAGTACCGTGACGGGCTCATCCAGGCGGAACGGGAGCTCGCCGAGTTCCGTGCAGCGCGCGCCGCGGGAACCACGCATCACAGCATTCTGGCGGCCGAGTGACCACGTCGCTGACAGTGGTCTGCCCGGAGTGCGGCGCACGGCAGGGGAAGGCATGCCGGACCGCGTCTGGCGCCAGCAGCGCCCCGCACAGCCTCCGTCGTGACCGTCTCGCTGACGTCCGGCAGGTCAGTGACGCGGTGTACTTCCTCCCCTACGGCGACCCGCGACTCGACCTTCCGGCGGGTGACCTCATCGTCGGTCGCCGCTACGTCCCCGACCCGACCCTTGTCGTCGGCATCCGCCGGCTCACCGACGGGCAACCGCTCAACCACCGCATCCTCACCCGTGCGTACTGGGTCGGCTGGGAACCCGACTTCAACCCCGACCTGTTCGACCCCGCCGAAGCGCTCGAGGCGTTCACATGACGACGCTGGCCGACCTGCGTGACGCGCACACGCTCCTCGAGGACCTCATCACCCAGCCCGAGAACGCCGGCGAGCCCGCGGAGGGCGAGCGGCTGCCGACCGCCCTCGTCGCCACGATCTGCAGCCCGGAGGTCCTCCGCGTCCTCCTGCACACGCTCGAGGACGCCGTGACGCAGCTGACCGACGCCGGCGGCCGCCTCGACTCCTGCGACGAACCCGGCGCCATCTACACAGCCCGCGCCCTCGCCCTGACGCTCCTGCACCGCGACACCACCACCCGCTGACGACAGACCAGTTCGTATCGCCCGCGGCTTGGGAGGACGTGGGGCGGCGAGCCAGCATGCCGCCCGTCACCTCCGGGCAAAGAAGTGGCCCGGGTCCTGGGCCAACAGGACCCGGGCAGCGGAAGTGCTCTCCAGGCGGGTTGCCATGGAGTGAGCTCCTAGTAACTCCAGGTCGACAGCGTAGGGCGACCGTGTGACAGCTGTAACGCCGCCTGGGGCAAGCGTCGCAACGCAGCGTGAGGTTGGCGTGGTTGGCGGTCTCGCGCGTACACTGAGGTTGTCGAGGTTGGCAGCCAGGGAAGGGGTGCCGCATGGCAGCAGTAGGTGACGTGCAGGAGCTTCCGGACGCCGCCGGCATCCTCCGGTACCGGAAGGTGCTGGGTGAGACGCTCAATCGTCTGATGAGCGAGGACGAATCGTTCGCGAGCTCCCTCCGCATCCCCGCGGTGCAGGCTAACCGTCGCACCCGTCTGGCGATGCTGCTGCTGGAGCAGGTCGCTGGTGGCGACTTCGACGATGTGCTCGAGCAGGTTTCCCCGGAGCAGTTGGCTGCTCGGTTTGAGGTGGCTGCCGGGCACGGGGCACACGCTGCGGCGCAAGCTGTCGGCCCGGTGTTCACTGCGGCGGGGCTTGCGCAGTGGAAGGGCGTGTCGAAGGAGGCGCTGCGGAAGGCGCAGAAAGCCGGGCGGCTGCTCGGGTTCAAGAGCGCGGACGGGGTGCTGCTGTACCCGCAGTTCCAGCTCAACGAGTACGGCGAGTACCTCCCGCATCTCAAGGAGGTGCTGGCGGTCATCGACCCGAACCGGGTGGACGACGGAGGGTCCGCGGTGTGGCTGAACCGTCCGTTCCCCTCGCTTGGCGGGCGGACCGCAGCGCAAGCGTTGTGGGACGGGGACGTCGAAGCGGTGCTGGACGTGGCGCGAGAGATTGAGTGGGTGTGGCAGACGGCGAGCTGACGCACAGCGACTACGCGCTCTGCGACCCGTCCGACTCCCTGAACTACGCCGACTTCCCCACCAGGGAAGCGCCGCCGATGATGTTCCGCGCGAAGGCGAAGAGCAACAGCGCCTGGTACTTCTCCTCCGTAACGGCGGGGAGCCACGGAAAGCAGAACGGCCGGTTCGACCTGCCCGCTCCGCGGGGCACCTGCTACTGGGCGGCCGACGCAGCGACCGCGCTTCGGGAGCGGCTCGGTCCGAATCTCCTCGCTGAACCCGGCAGCATCCCGCAGTACCTCCTCGACGCTGCGGACATCGCCTCCGCCGACGGCGCTCCCGGAGCGTTCGCGGACCTCGGCAGCCCGGACGCTGTCACCAAGTTCGGTGTGACCGGGGAACTCAGTAAGACCGCCGACTACGTCCAAGCGCGGAAGTACGCCCTGGTGTTCGACGCGGCAGGGCTCGCCGGGATCTTCTACGGCGCACGGTTCAGCGGCGACCAGCCACCGAACGCCCTCGCCATCTTCGGCGACCAAGGCGCCGACCCGACCCGGCAGGTGGACCCCGCCACCATCCCCGCGCTGACCGTCGCCCGACAGATGGGCCTCACCGTCATCCCAGCGCCAGCGAAGAACACGGCAGCAGCTCTCAACGTCCTCGACCCAACCACCATCCCAGCGATGAAGCGACGCGACGACGAAGCGTAGACGGGCGCTGAGAGGTGCACCGCCCTATCGCGAGCCCGCGCATAGAAGTCGCATGATCTCGGCAAGCAATCGACCTGGACTCCGCTGATGGAAGGCAGTGTCTACGTCGTGTTCAAGGTGTCCTTCTGGTTCTGTGCTGTCGCAGCCGGCTGCATCTCGCTCTTCATGCTGTTCTCGGCGGTGATGTCGCAGGTCGAGCAGCCGTGGGGATTCAGCCAGGACCTCATCGCCACGGTACTGATGGGCGCATTCGGCCTCTGCTGCGGCGGCCTCTCCTACGCGCTCGGCTGGCTCGCCATCACCCTCGACTGACCTCCGCCGCGAGCGCCGGCCGAACCATTTGGTGCAGGATCTGGCCATGGAGATGGCGACGCTCGATGACCTGGTCGGCCCGTTCCGCACGGTCGACGGCGTAGTAGTGTTCCTCGGCACTGATGCTGCTGAGGTGGAGGCTCGGGTCGCTTCCGGCGTGCTGCTGTGCGTGCAGTCCGGGGATGGTCGCCTGATGTTCCCCGCGTTCCAGTTCGATGCCCTCCGGCAGCCGCTGCCACACCTCCGGGCGGTCCTCGCCGCGTTCGATGCCGACCCCCGTGATGCCTGGGCTGCGGCGCTCTGGCTCGCGCAACCAGACCATGATCTGAATGGCCGCACGCCCGCGGCAGCCCTCCGGTCAACGGATGCCGACTTCGTCGTCGAACTGGCGCGACGCGCGGCCGACATCTGAACCCGCCCCGCCCGGTTCGCCGTCGTTCCGCGCATAGACACTGCGGACGACAACGCCATGACTTCGAGGAGACGACGATGAGCAAGCTGCGGGACGCGTTGCGTGAGCACCGCATCTACAACTCGGTCGAGCTCGCGAAGGCGTACAAGGCGGCGACCGGTGAAGCGCCGGCCTTCATCACCTTCAGCAAGGGTGGGACGTGGGACTTTTCCGGCCACCGCGTCCTCCGCTCCGGGTACCTTACCGACCCGAACAGCGGGTTCCCGCTCGACCGGAACAAGCGCTTCCACGGACGCACCGCGTCCGGCCCGTCCCTCGACGAGGCAAGGGCGTGGGCTGACGCCCGGTACGGCGAGGCGGAGTGGGTGAAGCTGCCCGGGTTCACCGGCTGCCTCTTTCCAAAGGCGATGGCGGACTGGGCGAAGGACCTCTCGAAGACGGCGCCGACGAGGTCCTGACGGCCAGCGACCTAGTCGGTCGCGAACTCGCTGCGTCCGGTGTAGATGGTGCGGAGGCCGACAGTTCGGGCGATGACGTCGAGGTACGCCTCGTTCGTGAGGAACCATTCCTCGCCCGTGCTCTTGCTGACGCGCCGCGGGTTGTGGTGGCCAGCGGCGTGCAGCAGGTCCTGGAAGATCCGTTCCACCTGCTCCGGGCTCCGGTCGCCAGTGCTGTATGCGCGGATGAGTGCGAGTGGCTCGGGGATGTGCGTGCGGGCGTTGCTGGCATGGGTGCGGATCCGACCGCCGATGTTGATGGACTGTCCAACCTTGATCAGCGTGTTGCCGCGTTCCGGGTCGACGGGGGACTCGAGGTACCAGCCGTAGGAGAAGGCGTAGATGCCTGGCACGCCGTCGAGTTCGGCGAGCGTGGTGGCTGCTTGCTGCTGCTCCTCCGCTGCTTCGGATGCAGCTTCGACCGGGTCCTCGTCCGCGCCGGCGGCTTCGATGGCGGCTCGGTTCTTCAAAAGCAGGTCCATCGCTGACGGTGAGAGCACGCCGCGGCCACGAGTGATCTGGGAGCGGAACACGCTGAGGACCTGGCGGCGGAACGTCGGTCCCGACACCGGTCGGCCGTCCAGGAGCGCGTCAATCATCCGTCGTGCGTTGTAGACGAACGCAGACGACGCCACGTTCAGGTCCGCTGCCACCTCATCCGGTTCCATTCCCGGTCGGCGGAACACATCTCCGAGACGTCCCTTGTCCCCGGCGAGCAGCTGCTCGACCTCCTGCCGCGGTGACAGCGACTCAGACGCATCAACATCGTTCACGCCGGTGAGCGTACTGACCGGCGACGTGCCCAGCATCATCATCGCCCCGTGGGGCTTTCTCCGCGCATAGGAGGACCATGCCCGTTGATGACGCTGACCTGTTCCTTTCGCTGCCGCGACGTGGGCAGCCGACGGTGCGCGCTGAGGACCATCTGACTGAGGAGCGGAAGGCGAACTTCCGTCGCACGTGGGCGGAGCACATCGAGCCGGTGACGCAGCCGGGCGCTGACGACTTCGAGGATTTTTACGAGGAGGCGGCGCGGTTGGATGCAGCGTTGTGGGCGTTCCGGCCGCGGCATGTGTGGATGGCGGAGTACCGGGAGGGGACGGCGCGGAACCTCGGTACCGGCGAAGTGGTCCCGCTCGTGCAGGTGCAGCATCTGCGACGGTACGGCGGGCAGCCGTCCACCGGCAGCACGGGTCTGCCGGAGCTCGTCTCGGAGTATGAGGTGGAGCGGTATCACCGGTTCCAGGCGTTCCGGAACCACGCCGGCCGTCCCCTCGTCCTCGCCGGCACCGACCTGCACGGTGATGGTCTGGAACTCGTCGACGCGGTCCGGCAGGTGGCCGCGCAGGGTTACCGGGAGGTGGTGGTGAAGGTCACCCGGGCGAAGTACGGCATCGCCGCCATCGATATCGCCCCGCATCACACCGACGCCGACATCGAAGCTGCGCTCTCGGACGGTCTCGATTGGGCGCTGGTGTCGCAGGGCGGCCGGCCGGACGCGTTCCTCGTCCAGGGCCGAGTTCCGATGCGGTTCGAGTACCGGGTGTTCGTCGTGGGCGGTGTGCCCGTCACCGGCGCCGGCTGCATTGAGGAGCACACGCCCGCGAACCACCGGTGGGACAGGTTCGACACCCGAGTCCGCGAGCACCGCTCCGACCCGCACTCCCCCGTCGTGGAGGACCCGGTGTTGGTGCGCCGACTCGTGCAATTCGCGGGAGAGGTCGCCAAGCAGTGGAAGGCGGAACGTCCGGACCTCGGCACCGCCGTCATCGACGTTGCCCTCGACGGCGAAGGCGAACCACTCGTGGTGGAGTTCAACGGGCTCCTGAGCTCCGGCTTGTACGCCTCCGACCCGCGCGCGGTCACCGTCGCCGTCGCCGCTGACCCACAGCTTCCCTCCCTCGAGGAGCGAGTCGTTGGCCGCCCCGTCATCGTGTCGCAGCTATTCGGCGAGTGACCGGGTCAGCCACCCCAGGAGTGGGGGCGGCGGGCAGTCCAACCCAGTTCGTACTCTTCGGTACGTTTCTCCCATGGGGGAAGTTGAGCTTCGCGCAGCGTGGTCGGAATCGATTCGGCTGCCGTGGCTGCCGTACCGTCGAGCCGTGGCCGACCCGACACCAGTCCCGGTGCCAAGCGTCGTCACCGCAGAGGACGCGCTCCTGGAAGCGATGCGCACCGGCGACGTTGCCCGCCTTGACGCGTTGACTGCGGACTGGGCGGTGTTCCACAGTCCGAACGGCATGACCGTGTCGAAAGCAGATGACCTCGCTGCGTACGCGTCCGGGCGGGTGCGACTCGAACGAGTGCACGTCCTCACCCGTCAGCATGCGGAACACGACAGCATCGGGCAGACAAGCATGCTCGCCCACGTCACCGTCCTCAGCAACGGCGACCGCATCGACGCGACCCTGTCGTGGACTCGAGACTGGGGACTGTTCTCCGGCGAATGGCTCCTCGTCGCCGCCACCCTCGCCGTCACCCGGTAGCGACACTTGAGGTCCGCTGCGGACTGAACGGCCGGACATGCGGCTCTCAGCTGCACGGCTTTAGCCTCGAGCTCCGTGTCACCCGGAACCGACCGTCCTACTGTTGTCGTGACCAGTGCCGGGAACCGCCGTGTTGCGGTGGTTAGGGCTGCTGTGGACCGGTGGCTGGTGTACATCGGTCTCCGGCGGGTGGGGCAGTTCGTCGCCGCTGGGGACCTTTGGCTGCCCGAGTCCGCCGCGGGTGCGCTCGCTGCGGTCGCGTCGTGGGACGCAGCGGTTCTGCTCGCCACCGGCGCTTTCGTCGGCGGTGTGGCTTAGTACTGCCGCTCCGGCCCGGTGGATGCGGATTCCTCCGCGGCGCCGGTCCACGTCCACCCGTTCCCGTCACCGCTGATGTAGGCGGGATTGGCGGGCAGCGCCGCGTGGGTGTGCACCATGCTGACACCGTCGACCCACATGTTGGTGCCAACGGGTGGAGTGGTGTTCCCGTCCCCCATCGTGATGACCGGGTCGTAGTACGACTCCGGCGACGACGGAACGGTGTACGTGTTTGTTACCCACTGCCAGCCGCCGATTCCCACGAAGGTGCTTCCGTAGCCGTAGGAGCCTTGTGCTTGCGGGGACCGGAGTCCGAAGCCGAACGTCAGTCCCTTCGGCACCCAGACCCATGCGCCTTCGTAGATGTGGTCGCCGGCTTGGTAGGTGCCGAATTCCGGGTCGCCTGAGGCCCAGAACTGTCCGTCGTAGTTGATGCCGTTGACCTGCGATGACGCTTGGGTGATCCGCAGTGACCGGCTGCCGAACCGCGCCTTGGTGGTGTCCATGGCGGTGGTTGCATCGAAGTACGTCCAGACGCCGCAGTCGTCCTCGGTGCCAGTTTCGAAGTTGTTGCAGGCGACGAGGTTGGTCACGGTCGGCCCTACCGCAGCGGCGGTATGTGCAGCGGAGGCGGCGGCTGATGCGAGGGCGGGCAGGTCATCGGAGCTGAAGCACGCTCCGACCGGGATCCCAGCATCGGTGGATGGCGACGGGTGCGCGCTCGACGCGACGTAGACAGCGGCTGACGTGGACCGTGCCGCAGCAATCCAAGCAGCGTTTGCTCCCGACCCGCAGACCGCGGCGGTGACGTAGTCGCCTGCCGTGGGCGTGAATCCCACGGCAGCGTGCTCCAGCGACGGGTCGGAGACGCTGTCGTAGCCGACGTAGTCGTCGTTGTCGGTCAACTCCGCAGATTCGGCTACGGCGACCGCTTGCAGGTCGCGTTGTGCGTTGAGGTTCCTCCCGTTGCGGATGGCAGCGGTGACCGTGAATGATCCGCCGACGAGGAGGATGAGAGACACCGCGATGGCGGCGATGACGAGGACGGGGTCAGTCGCCGCGCGGTCGGAGCGGAAGAAGCGGCGCACGTTCACCGCAGATGCGGCGAACGTTCAGCATCGTGACTGCAAACGGCTCCTGCCGGTTAGGAGCGGCGGCCGAACACCAGGTACGCCACTGCGGCGACTGCGCCGCCGATCACGGTAAGCAGCAACGCTGCTCCGATGCCGGCGACGTCCCACCAGCCGGTGCTGCCACCGGCGGCAAGCTCGACGACGGAGTGCGCTACGGTCACGGCTGCGGCGAGCACGCCGAGGATGACGACGATGAGGCCGACGACGACTCCCGGGGTCGGCCGTTCCCAGTCCAGGCGGGTGCCTCGCGACGTGCTCACCGTGTGCTCCTTACTGTGCGTCGACGTCGGGTGCAGATGCGGCGGGGGCGGAGCCCTACTTCGCGGGCTTGGTGTTCACAGCGTCGGCGAGGTCCGCTGCCACGTCGGCGTCGAGCGCCCACATGAAGTGCACGTCGAGGGTCCACCACGCGACGGTGCCGTACGTGTCCGCACCGGCGAACGCGGTGTCGAAGCGGGTGAACTCCTTCGCCTCGAACGGCTGCCGGTATCCGTCACCGGTCACCCACCGGAGCAGCTCGTCCCAGCTCTCGTCCGCGTCACCGGTCGGGCAGACGAGGTGCACGTCCCGGCTGCCACCGTCGATGGTGAGTGGGCGGACCGACACCGACACGGGATCGGTCCGCATGGTCCGAAGGCTCTGCGGAACGGACCCCCATTCGAACTCCGCGGAACCCATGTACTCGAGCTTGAACGCCCGGTCAAGGCCGACGGCGCGGGAAGACGGGTGAGCGTTCCGGGTCATGCGCTGCACGAGGTTGATGCTCGACACGAGGAGGTTCCTTCCGCCCGGGGTGACTGCTGACACGGTACCTATGCGCGGACACGTGCCATGTTCTGGGGTCGCGCCTCAGAACAGTTCGCCGAGACGCTGTGATGGAACCTCAGGAGCGTGATGACCGACACGACAGCAGCATCCGTGCCCGCTGGCTGGTACCTCGACCCGGACGACCCGTCGGGCAACACCGCTCGATGGTGGGACGGCGGCCAGTGGACGTCGCAGTTGGCGCCGGTCGTCGCGCCGACGGCGGCTCCCGCCCCGGTCGCCCCACCTCGGCCGCAGTACACCGGCATGCAGCAGCAGCAGCAGCAGCAGGCGCAGCGGCTGGAGCCGTACGAGGCGTACCGGTACGCGCCCCCGGCACGGAACTGGCAAGCCTTCGTCGCGCTCCTCATCGGCATCCTCGCCGTTGCAGCCGCCGCCGTGTCCTTCTTCCACCTCATCCCCGCCACCGCCGGAATGCCTGCCTGGGAGTGGGCGGCCGCAGCGCTCGTCCTCCCCGCCGTGTTCGGCGTCCTCGCACTCCGGAAAGCAACCTGGACCGGCACCGGGAAGGCAGTCGCGGTCATCGCGCTCGCCGCTGCAGTCGCAGCCGGCGGTACCGGAGGATGGCTGCAGTATCAGCGTCACGTCGGTGAGCAGAAGTTCTCCGCCCGGTTCATCGACCGCCCATCCAAAGTGTCCGGCTTGTCCGAAACCGAAGCGCTCCGGATGGGCTACCAGCTGTGCCAGATGGCTCGCGCAAACGACGGCCCGAAGACGATGACGGGATACCTCCTGAGTAACGTCGCCGCCGGAGTGTCGCCATGGACAGTCGGCTGGGTCGGCGGTGCGGCTGAACAGACAATCTGCACCGACGCGGCGCCCTCCATGGACGCGCTATGGAAGTCGGTCCAGAACAGCCGACAGAAGTAACCCCCGACTCACCTGGGGGGAGGGGGCCGGGGGCTACTGAGCTACACAATACGCCACGGCGGTGACTGACGCTTCTCAACGCAGGTGAGCATGCTTCTCAGCGTTGAGACGGAGCGCTGCAGGCAATGACGCGCGGTTCCGGCGTTGTCCGCGCATAGAGGGGGTGTGCGTGGTTCGGCGTTGCGGGAGGCGATGGCACCTGGTGGTGCTGGGTCGCGTCAGCGTGCGTACCGGTTCGCACTGGACCCGACCCCCGCGCAGACTCGGGCGCTGTTGTCCCACGCGGGAGCGGCGCGGGTGGCGTTCAACACGATGCTCGCCGTGGTGCGGGCGAACCTGGACCAGCGGACCGCGGAACGCTCCTACGGCATCCCCGACGCCGAGCTGACCCCGTCACTGTCCTGGTCGAAAGTCAGTCTCCGGAATGGGTGGGTGGCGCGGCGGGACGCGGTGGCGCCGTGGTGGCCGGAGAACGCCCGGGAGGCATACACGTCCGGCTGCTTCGCCCTCGCCGCAGCGCTAGACAACTGGGCGAAGTCAAGAAGCGGCACGCGGGCGGGCGCGCCGCTCGGGTTCCCACGGTTCAAATCCCGCGCCCGGTCGAAGCCGTCCATCAAGTTCGAGGGCAAGGGCGCGCTCGTCCCGACCGGGCACACCATCCATCTGCCGCGCATCGGGAAGGTACACACCCACGAATCCACCCGGAAGCTCGGCCGGCTCGTGGAAGCGGGGCAGGCGAAGGTGAACTCCGTCACCGTCTCCTACGACCGCGGCCGGTGGTTCGCCGCGTTCCAGGTCGAGCAGGTCACCATCGTCCGGCCGCGACCGCTCGGCCCGAAGTCCGTGGTCGGTATCGACGTGGGAGTGAAGGACCTCATCGTCATCGCCCGCCCCGACGGCACCGAAGTGGAACGACTCCGCGCACCGAAAGACCTCGCGAAAGCCGCCGCGACTCTGAAGGCACTACAGCGGCAGGCCGCCCGGCAGGTTGGCCCTGTCGACCCGGTGTCCAAGCGGCGGCAGCAGCCCTCCGCGGGCTGGCTACGAACACAGGCGCGCATCCGACAGGTGCACGCCCGGGTGGCGAACCTCCGGCAGGACCGGCTCCACAAACTCACCACCCGACTCGCGCAGACGCACGATGTGGTCGGCATCGAGCACCTCAACGTCCGGGGCATGACCGCCCGGGCGAAGCCGAAGCCGCACCCGAGCCGGCCGGGGGTGTTCCTGCCGAACCGGCGGCGGCAGAAAACCGGGCTCGCCCGGTCCGTCGCGGACGCCGGATTCGCGACGCTGCATCAGCAGCTGCAGTACAAGACGTCCTGGTTCGGGAGCACCCTGGTGCGCGCGGACCGGTTCTACCCGTCCTCCAAAACATGCTCCGGATGCGGGTCAGTGAAAGCCAAGCTGACCCTCGCCGAGCGGGAGTACGTATGCACCACCTGCGGCCTGGTCATCGACCGTGACCTCAACGCCGCAGTCAACCTCGCCCGCCACGCAGCAGCGTCGGTAGCGGAGGAGTCAGGTCCGGACGAGGGTAGCTCGTTCGTCAGCGGTGGAGGCACCCAGAAGCCCCGACCGGCATTCGCCGGCACGGGCAGGAGCCAACGAAACCGCAACCCCACCAGCACCACGGGGACTCCCTCGCCGCAAGGCCAGGGCAGCACTCAACCCGGTGAGACCAGTCTCACCTCAGATGAGAACTGACAGTACCGTGCTGTGATGGAACGGCTTCCCGACCTGCATCAGACGTCATTCGTCACAGAGGTGCACGGCGACGCCTACGTGGCGTTGTTCGTCGGCGGGGAGCCGCGGTGGCTGCTGTACTCCGGCACGGACTGCGTCGGATCGTTCACCGAGCGTGACGGGACGTTCAACGATCCGTGGCCCACCTACGTGCCGGAGCGGAACGGCGTGCAGTACCCGCCGGTCGATGACTGGCGATGCGCGATGGAGTTCCTCGTCCGAGAGCACACCGGCCGGGAACGGTAGACACTCACTCCGGAGTGGGTGCGCTACTGGCGAGCGGCGGGCGGCTGGCCGTGGCCGCCCTTCATGACGATCTTCGCGGCCAAGTTCACCGGCGTCAGAGCTCCGCCGACGGCGTCGTACACGAACAGCGCCACTCCAACCTTGTCCGCGAACTCCACCGCGCCGGACGAGTAGCCCGACGAAGTGAAGAACATCGGCCGCTTCCGCTCCGCGGCCGCCACCCCGTACAGGTTCTGCACCTCCGGGCGACCAACGTTGGTGCGGGTGTAATTCTTCACCTGCGCCACCCACTCCCGCTGCGTGACGTCAATGCCGCCATCACCACCGAACTGCGTCGCCGTCGCGCCAGCAAGCCCCATCCACTGCATCCACGCAGCGGCAAGCGCCTCCGCACCCTGATGTGAGACACCGAACGGTTGCGGCGCAGGCGGCGCGGCCGCGCTTTCCCCGGTCCCCGTGCCCGCAGTTCCCGCCCAACGTGCGGTGCCACCCGCGGCAGTTCGGAGCCTCCTGTTGTGCCGGGCGCGGAGCGCCCAGACCGTCACACCGACCATGAACGGAACACCGAACAGCACCGCGGAGATACCTCGGAGAACCGGGATGGTCGTGTTCCCCAGCGCCCCTTCCACGATGCCGAAGGCGATAGTGAGAAGCGCGAGCCGCAAGATCGGCTTCGGCCGCGGCCCGGTCGCCGTGTCGTCGGCTGGGCGCGAAAGGAACTGCTCAAGCATGCGAGGGGTGGTGCTCCTGATCCGGGTGGTGCTGGTTGCCTCCCATCCTGGCAGGACGGACAGACATCACGGGTCAACGGCGCTGCTGGCCGGGCGCTGCCCACTCTCGGACGCCACGATTTCGGAGCACTTGCATAGTGACGCGGGATGACGTCGGCCCCAGTGGCCGGTTCTAGGATGGCGGAGGGGAAAGGGGTCATCGTGGGGATGAATCGAGTGCTGCTGACCGAGCGGCAGGTGGAGATTCTGGTTCTGCTTGCGTGGGGTGAACCGGTGCGGTGCATCGCGAAGGAGTTGTACGTCAGCTCTGCGACCGTGAACTATCACCTTGGTCGGTTGCGCCGGATCTTCCAGGCGCAGACCCTGACCGCGCTCGTCGCCGCGGCTACCGTCGCTGGCATCCTCACCACCGACCAGCTTCCCGTGCAGGGCACAGGGCGCCTCGAGGTGGACCTTGACGGGCAGAGCTGGGACCACAGCCGGCCGCTGTGGGCGCCGCGAGCGTTGATGGGCGCCGCTCAGGCCGACCCAGTCAACTTCGCTCCGGACCACTCCGCCATGTCCGGCTCCACGGCTCGGTCTCTCGCTCGCGCGTAGAGGCGCGTCTGCTCCCAGGAGCGGATCCTCCGGTAGTCGTCAACGACCATCTCCGAGGGGCCGGTGAGGTAGACGAATCCGGGCGAGGTGAACAGGTCCACGGTCGGGATGAGCGGTTCCCCAGGGCGCACACCGGCGTGAGCGGCGACGTACGACGGCAGTGTTCGCAGCAGTGGCTCCCATCCGTCGCCAGCGGTCCCGACGTCATGGTTGATGAGGGACACGTACCGGGTGCGATGCGGGAACCGCAGCGGCTGCACTGGAAGTTCTCCGCCTGCTGCGGCGGCCGCCGTAAGCGCTGCGTGCGAGGACCCGGAGAGCTGTTCGCTCACCGACGGGATGACACCGCCGCCAAGACGTGCACCCGGGTCGATGAGAAGCGGCTGCCCGTGCTGCACGATCACTTCCAGGTGCGCCGGACCGTACCGGAAGCCGAGCGCGTCGAGCGTTTGCTCGGCGTACGTCCACAGCTGATCCCACACGAGGGAATCCGGTGCGACTGGCTCCTCGTAGTCGAACAATCGCGAGCCGCCCGGCCCGTCGCTCTTCACGTACTGCCAGATCTCGACGGGCGCATGGTGACCACCGGCGGAGACGGAGTTGATGTAGAACTCCGGACCGTCGAGGTACTCCTGCACGAGGGCCGACTCGTTCCGGGCGCCGAAGACACTCGATGAGGTCAGAACGTCGTGCACTGCAGCTTCCACCGCCGCGGGGCTGCGGCAGACCGGAACATGGTCGGACCCAGCGCTTCCGAGCGGTTTCACGACCACTGCGGGCAGCGCCTGCCGCTCGAACCACACGCGAGCATCCTCCGGATTGCAAACGGTCACAGTTCGTGGGGCGGGAACATCTGCCGCGAGGAGCGCCGCGACCATCGCTGCTTTGTCCCGCCGCGCTTCCGCGAGGGCTGGCACGTTGCCAGGCAGATGCAAGGCTGCGGCAAGCCGTTCTGCGACGGCAACCCCCGACTCGGTGCCGGCAAGCACACGCGTCACCTGAAGGCTCCGGAGCCGGCTCACCGTTTCGAGGTCGTCTGCGCTGAACTCCACCTCCCGCGTGATCAGCTCCGGCACGTAGGAGGCTTCGTAGTAGTCACTGAGCCGCTTCGCGCTGCGGACGTGGACGCGGTCCACGTCCAGCCGTTCGAGCTCTCGGGCTAGGTGCACTCCGCTCGAGAACGCATCGACAATAGCCACCCGGGCAGGAGCGCCCTCACGCACTGGAACCTCCGTCGATAACCAGGTCGGCGCCGACGACGAACGCGGCCTCGGGCGAGCACAGCCAGGCGACCGCCGCGGCGACCTCCGCCGGGGAGCCGAGGCGGCCGGCTGGAACCGTCACCGTGACGCGAGCAGCAGCCATCTCCGGCGTCTCGTCCGGCCACAAGGACATGCCCGTGTCGATGGCGCCGGGGCTGACAGTGTTGATGCGGATCCCGTCCCCGATGCTTTCCCGCGCCGCTGTTGCCGTCAGCGCGGTGAGGCCCGCCTTCGCTGCCGCGTAGGCGCCCTGCATCGGCAGACGAAGGTGCCTACCGATGCGGGAACTGATGTTGACGATGCAGCCGTCTCGGCCCCGCATGGCTTGCATCTCCGCTTGCATGCACCGCCACGCCCCGTTGAGGTTGGTGTCGATGATGGAGGACCACTCTGACTCGCTGAGGTCTGCGACAGCCCGCCAGCTGGGGACCCCTGCAGCGTTGATTGCGACGTCCAGTCCTCCGTGATCGTCGACCACACCTGCGACGAGGTCCGTCACCGTACCGGGACGCAGCACGTCCACGTACCGGTACTCGACGTTCGGTGGGGTGCTCCCTCGGGTTCGGCTGGCGGCGATGACAAGGTCTCCGTCAGCGGCGAACCGGGCGGCGACCGCTGACCCGATGCCGCTACTTCCCCCGACAACGAGGACTACACGGCGTCGCGGCACAGTTCACCTCGCTCAGCGAACGCATCGTCGAGGAGCCGTTCCACCTGCTCGGCGTCGGGGAGGGAACTCGCGATGATGATGAGCTGTCCGTCGTCGCCGCCGAGGATGACGCCGAACCCGGTTGCGCTGTCGAACCGCAGCTGCAGGTCCTCGAGGGTGTCGAGGGTCGACGCGGTCGGTGGAAGGGTGCGGTGGCTGCGGACGAGGACGACGCGAGTGCTCAGCGGGTCCCCGTGAAACAGTGCCCTGCACAGCGTGTGCACGTGGGTTGACCCGCTGATGCGTCCGTTGAACTCGTTGAGGAGGATCCGGCCGTCGGGAAGTGCGATGGAGTCCACGCTGACGGAACCGCGGTATCCGATGGACCCGAGCGCTGCCGCCAAGGACTGCGCTTCCTCGAGGAACGCTGGGTAGGCGGGCCCCTGGGCGGCGCGAACGGCTGGGACGACGAGACCGGCGTTCGTGGGACCGTCGTCGGAGTCCCCGACACGCATCTCCCCATGCCCCACGAGTTCCGCGTCGCCATCCCGAACGTCGAACTCGGCGTACAAGGGGACAGCGTCACCGGAGTACTCCTCGATGACAACCGGCCTGGTTCCCTCGGTCGTCCACCGGTCCCACGAAGCGCGCACTTCTGCGGCGAGCGCCTGCCGGTCCGGTATCTCAGCGGACCGGGAGGCTCCGAACCCTGACGGACCCGCCGGGGACTTCAGGATGTCGTTCCCGTACCCGCCGCCGTGCCCGTCCTGCTTGACGATCACCGAACGGCTCTCCGCGAGGTGGGTCCAGATGAATCGTTCCGCGGCGGCGGGGGTCGTGGCGATGATCCCTTCGGGGATGTGGAGCGCCAGGCCCGAGGCGATGGCTCGGAAGGTGCTCTTGCTGTTCACCAGGCGGAGACCACCCTGCTCAAGGAACTGGCGTCGCGGGTTCGTGGGGAGACCGAGCCGCTCGGCGAGCGCCATCACCGTGCTGTCGTGGAAGAACGCCCAGATCTCCGACTGGGACGGACGGATGAGGGTGCGGAGTTCGTCGATGAATTCCTCGCTCAGCAGACGGTCGTCATAGAGGAGGAGGTCGTCTCGCGCTCCGGTTGGTGGGACCACGATGCGGGGCGGGTTCGAGTGGTAGCCGAGCAGGTCCCACACGTACGCGACGAACGTCGGGTCGGGCTGGTTGGGGAGGACGATGACGTCTCCGGGCTGCGCGAGCCACAGCAGCCGGTGGGAGACCATGCCGAGGTAGCCGCGGTAGTCGGCTGGCAGTTCGTCTCGGCCCGTCGCGGTCTCCTCCGCCAGCTGGTTCCCCACGATGATCGTCGCCATTGGTCGTCGCCTTTCTTGGTGCTGTTGCGGCGACCGTAGCGACCAGCACCGGCGCCACGACCGGGCTTTAGAACATGATCTAGTCCCCCCGCCCAGCGGTATCGATCAGGACTCAGATGCTGCTCTGATCCGTGGTGACGGCCGTTCGGCCGATGCGACAGCAGGTCAGGGAAATGGGGACTGGGGATGGCTGCAGGACTGCGAGAGGTTGAGGACTACCAGCTGCCGGCGGGCGGAGACATCCCGGCGCCGCTGGTGCCGTGGGCGGTGGACCCGAAGCGAGCGGCGCTGCTCGTGCACGACATGCAGGTGTACTTCCTCAACGCCTTCGCGTCAGCGCCGGCGCTTCGCCGGGAGCTCATCGAGAACACTCGCGCCGTGTTGGTCGCCGCGCGAGCTGCCGGTGTCCCGGTCATCTACTCCGCCCAGCCGGGCAGCATGACTCCCGAGCAGCGGGGCCTCCTAGTGGACCTCTGGGGCCCCGGGATGCAAGCGACGGAGGATGAACGCGCCGTCATCGCCGAGCTCGCCCCAACGGCGGAGGAGACGGTCCTGACCAAGTGGCGGTACTCAGCGTTCCACCGGAGTCCGCTGCTCGACACGCTGCACAACGCAGGGCGTGACCAGCTCATCATCACCGGCATCTACGCGCACCTCGGCGTCATCGCGACGGCGCTCGACGCGTACGCGAACGATGTCCAGACCTTCATCGTTGCGGACGCCACCCCCACCTTCTCCGAGGCGGAGCATCGACAGGCGCTGGACTTCGCAGCCACGTCCTGCGCCGTCGTGGCGGGCACCGCGGACGTGGTCGCGGGGGTGACACGATGACGGTCGCCGTCGCCGACGTGATGGCGTCCCCGCAGCCGTTCGCGCTCCTGCACCGGCCGCATCTCGGCGGTCACGTCGAACTACTGACCGGGCCTGTGGAGCGGCCCGCTTCCCTGTCCGAACTCGACGAGGTCACCGCACCCGGTTGGTCGTCGTTGGTCGTCGTGCCGTACCGGTTCGCATCGGAACGTGCGCTCGCAGCACACGACGACGGGACAGACCTCATCGTGCTCCGCGTTCAGGAGCGCGCACGTGTGTCCGTCGACGACATCAGTCGCGTCCGGTCCGGCACAGATGAGCCGGCCACCGCGGGAGCGTTCGACGATGATGACGCCACGTACGCCGCGCAGGTGAAGCAGATCATCTCCGAGGAGATCGCCGTCGGGGAAGGCGCAAACTTCGTCATCGAACGTCGGTGGTCGGGAGCGATCACCCCGTCTGGTCACGCTTCGATGCTCACCCTGTTCGTCCGCCTTCTCGCTGCGGAGCAGTCGGCGTATTGGTCCTACCTTGTGTGGACGGGTGAGACGTACCTGCTCGGCGCGTCGCCGGAACGGCATGTGCAGCTGCAGGACGGTGCGGTGCACATGTCACCCATCAGCGGAACGCTTCGCCACCCGCACCGACGCCCGTCGACGAGCGAGGTGCTGGGGTTCCTCCGCGACGAGAAGGAGGACGACGAACTGTGCATGGTCCTCGACGAGGAGCTGAAGATGATGTCCGCGCTGTCCGGGGAGCGGGTCACCGTTTCCGGACCGACGCTTCGACAGATGAACAACGTCACTCACACCGAGTACCGCATCGGTGGGACGACGACCGCGACCGCTGCGGATGTGCTCCGCGGAACCCTGTTCGCGCCGACCGTGGTCGGCAGCCCACTTCGCAGCGCCGCCGCCGTCATCGCCCGACACGAGGGGCGCGGCCGCGGCTACTACAGCGGGGTGGTCGCCCTCATCGACGGTGACCGGAACCTGGACTCAGCCATCATCATCCGCACTGCCGAGGTCAGCCGTGCGGGTGCTGTCACCATCGGCGTCGGTGCCACGATCGTCCGGTCGTCCGACCCGGCCGCCGAGGCGCTCGAGACCGCCGCGAAGGCGCAGTCCCTCGTCGGAGCGCTCACCCACGCATCAGTAACCCCTAGCAGCAGCCGGCCCGGAGTCGATGAGCTCGACGAAGCGGTGATGGAGTCCCTGACCGCGCGGAACAATCGGCTGGCGCCGTTCTGGATGCTGGGTGGTGACGCCGCCCCGTCAGTGGCGAACCCGCCCCGGGTGCGCGTCATCAACGCCGAAGACGACTTCACCGCGATGCTTGCCCTGCAGCTGCGACGCCTCGGATGCACCGTCGTCGTCGACAGCTGGAACAGCGCTCCATCCAACGACGCTGACCTCATCGTCCTCGGCCCAGGACCCGGAGACCCCCGCGACGCTAGCGATCCGCGAATCGCCGCTCTCACCAAGCACGCGACAACAGCGCTGCTGCAGAGGACACCGTTGCTCGCCGTGTGCCTCGGCCATCAAGTGGTTGCCGGACGGCTCGGGCTCCCCCTGCACCGCCTGCACACACCCCGTCAGGGATGGCAGGACACCATCCCGTACTTCGGAGCGGCCATCCGCGTCGGCTTCTACAACTCGTTCACGGCGGTAAGCGCGACGAACCAGTTCCGTTCCACCATCGCTGGCGGGAACGTGGACGTCGCGCGTGACCTCGCCGGCGAGGTACTCGGGCTTCGCGGGCCGCTGTTCGAGTCGTTCCAATTCCACCCCGAGTCCATCCTCAGCCCCGACGGGTTCGCAGTGCTCCGCACGGCGGTGAACCGCCTCAGCAGCGCCGCTCGGCCCCACTCGGCGACCCGCATCGGAGCGCAAGCATGACCAGGTACCGGTTCACAACCCGTCCGACGTTCCTGCTGTGGGTGCTGTTCGCGGTTGCCATCCGCATCCCGAACGCCAGCGCCCCGCTCGCGATGGTGTTCCTCGGGCACGGGGCCACCGGCACCTACGCGTCCGGAGGTGCCATCGCCGCAGCATTCGTCATCGGCGAGGTCGCAGGTTCGGCGTTGCTCGGCTGGATTGGACGCGACGACCGTGTTCGCCGCGACGTCACCATCGGTCTCATCGTCGGCGGCATCGGCTTCGCTGTCCTCGCGTCGTCATCACTCGTCGGCTACCCGGCACTCATCATCGGCGCGGTGCTGGCCGGAGCCGGACCCGCGCAGAGCGGTGGAGCCCTCCGAGCAGCGCTTGGACGAATCGTTGCTGAAGTCGACCTCCCCCGCGCGTACAGCATCGACTCCGTCCTCACGGAACTGGTCTGGCTCATCGCACCAGCACTGGTTGCCTTCGCCGCGGTGGCGGTCTCGCCATACGCCGTCCTCATCCTGAACGCGTCACTGCTTGGCGTTGCAGCGGTCCTCGCACTGTCCAGAGGAGGGCGGCTCCTCGCCGCTGACGACAGCGCGACATCGACGCAGGCGACCTCGCCGCGGACCGCGCTCCTCAGCGCTTGGCCGGTGTATCTCACCAGCGCCGCCGCGCTGTCCCTCCTCGCCGTCGCCGAACTGGTTCTTCCTTCCCTGCTCGTCGAACGCGGCTACAACGCCGGATGGTCCGGGGCGTTACTGGCGGTGTTCGCCGGCGCAAGCGCGCTCGCGTCCCTCATCTACGGCGCCCGCAGATGGCCGGGCACGGTCCGCACCCAGTCGTTCACGCTCCTCATCGGCACAGCGGCAGCGCTGGCGGCGATGGCGTTCGCACCCACCGTTGTTCTTATCGGCGTCGCGCTCGTTCTCGCCGGGGTGTTCCAGGCGGTGGTGATGATCACCCGCAACCTCACCTTGCGCGCGGAACTCCCTACCGAGCAGCACACCGCCGGATTCACGATCATGTACTCGGTGCAAGGAGCCGGGTACGCCGCGAGCGCCATCCTCGCCTCCGCCGTTCTCGACCGAAGCGGAGCTCCCGCCGCCATCGGAGCCGGCATCGCCGTCATGGCCGCCCTCACCGCAGTCAGCATCATCGGAGAAGCCGTCCGACCAGTGCGACGACGCAGCGCCGCAGCCGCCGGCGGTGCGCAATGACGCTCACAACCGCGGCAGACAGTCGCGCCGAACCCAGCGGACGTCGACCCCGCATCGTGGTCATCGGCGCCGGAATGGCGGGACTGGTCGCGGCACGCGAACTCCGACGCACAGGGGCGGATGTCACCGTCCTCGAAGCTCGGCAGCGAGTCGGCGGGCGAGTGCACACCCTTCGTCTCGCGGAATCCGCGACCGACGCGGAAGCCGGCGCGATGCGGATCCCAGCCCATCACACACGGACCATCAACCTGTGCCGGACTCTCGGACTGGACCTCGACCCGTTCGCATCCGGAACAGCTGGAGTGCAAGGTGGCTACGGCGCCGCCCCGTACCCGTCCTCCGCGCCCGGCTTCTCCGGCTGGGAACGCAGCCGCGACGTCTGGAGCCGGTGGGAGCAAACCGTCGCCGACGTCCGCCTCGACTGGAACCGCCTCTCCCAGCGACAGTTCATCGACCGGTACGACGGGTATTCCATCCGGGACTTTCTCCGATCTCGCGGATGGTCGGACGCGGCGATCGAGGAGTACGGCATCGTCACGTTCACCGAATCCACCCTGTCCACCTCGGTCGTGCAGGAGTTCCGGGAGACGTTCTCCAGCGCGTACGCGCAGGCGTTCCGAATCCGAGGCGGCATGGATCTGCTTCCGCAAGCCCTGCACGCGGAACTGCGGGACATCGTCCGCCTCGGCGCAACAGTGGAACGCATCGCCGCGGAGAGCGATCAGGTGCGCATCAGCGTCCGCACCGTCACCGGACGACACGAGCTCACCGCCGACCACGTTGTGTGCACCCTGCCGTTCTCAGTGCTCCGCACCATCGAACTGAACGGACCGTTCTCAACAGAGAAACGACGCGCCATCCGTCAGCTGCACTACGACGCCGCGACGAAGGTGTACCTCCTCCTGCGCCGACCACAATGGCGTCGCGAAATCGGCCCGGACGGCGGCGCACTCTCCACACCAATGCCCATCCGCCGGGTGCAGTACCCAGCGCTGGACCACCTCAACCACGACCGGCATCTGCTCCTCGCCAGCTACACCTGGGGGCAAGATGCCTTGCAATGGGCGGCAATGTCCGAACCACAACGAGCGGCGCAAGCAACACGAGACCTCGAGCAGCTGCACCCGAACATCGCCGCGGAAGTGGAAGGGGTTCTCTCCTACGCCTGGTCGAACGACCCATACGCGATGGGCGCCTACGCACTCCCCGAACCGGGACAGCTGCGGGACCTCGGTGACGCCATCAGCCGCCCAGAATGCCGGGTCGTGTTCGCCGGAGAGCACTGTTCGTCGCTCCCCGCATGGATTGAAGGGGCCGTGCAGTCCGCCCACGACGCGGTCCACGTGCTCGCTCCACGACGAGCGGCCGGGGCCCGCGCCTCCTGGGTTTAGACCGCCCGGCGCTCCAGCTGCTCAAGCATGAGCCGCAGGTCGAGGACGGTGAGGGATGCGCCGACGCCGCCGCGGCCGGGCAGCGGGACGAGGGCTCGGTCACCGCGCGCATCCGCCCGGAACGTGAATCCGCCCACACCACCTCTATGCGCGGAGCACGCAGGAGCCGCGCACACCGCCCCCGGGCTCGACCTCACCGATGCGACACGTGCTCATCTGGGTTGAGAAGCGTCATCCTCCGCTGCCACGGCGTCGTGGTCGGCGAGGTCGCGGAGCCGGTTCAGTTCGTAGTCGAGAGCGGACAGGAAAGCGCCGGAGAGTTGCAGGTCACCGGTGAACCGCTGCGTTGTCTGCCGGAACAGGGTCAATCCAACGAGCGCGTCAGCAGCCGTGCTGATAGGGCCGCCACCATCGAAGAGGCGGAGGATGCGGAGCTCCTGTTCCCGCCGGTCGGCGCGCCGTTCTGCCAGTGACCTTTTGGAGTATCCGTGCGCGGCTGCTTCGTCGCTACCGTACCGGTCATGGACGACCACGTTGACGTGGTAGCTGAGATTGTTTTGCACCGCCCGCCGCTCTTTGGCGGGGACACCGGCTGCGTTGTACACGGACCGAACCCACTGCTTGTACTCGTAGGTCTTTCCGAGAATGTCCATTTCGCCCGAGCTGGTGGTGAATTGCTCCCGCGCCTCGACGAGGGTGGTGGCGACGGCCCTCATCGCATCGGCTCGAGCGAAAGTGTTCTCAGCGGTGAGGGCGCGACCCAGATCGCGCGAGGCGGTAGCGGCAAGTTCGTCAAGCGTGTTCAACATCACCGCGACCATGGCATGCCCAACCGACTACGACAAATTCGGGCACCCTGCTGTCAGAGGCCGTTGATGCTGCCCGGTGGGATGAGCGAGAGGTTGGTGTCGAGGCGGATGATGTCGTCGTTGAGCAGCTGCCACATCGCTTCCCGGACGACGCGGGCAGTGCAGTCCGGGTGGTCGTGCAGCAGCTCCGGCAGCTGTGACGGTCGGACTGGTGCGTTGAGGAGCACCGCGTCGTGCACGGCAGGCAGGATCCGGGCGACCGCTTCGTCTTCGAGCCGTTCCGCTTCGATTCCAGCAGCGGTGACAGGCATGGGTGGTCCTTCCGACGGGAGCAGTCGTCGGAGCGCCGGCGGCCACACGTTGTGTATGCGGCGGCTCTGGTCGACGCGGGGCGTGGCGGCTGCGCGGGCAGTCGCATAGAGCGGAGGTGATCGCTTCTGTCCCGCTGCGCGCGCCTGCTGACGCTGCGGTCGTCGGCGTGCCCGTAGAGTGCTCGGTCGTGGACGCAACGGTGGAACCGGGCCGGTATCGGCACTTCAAAGGCGGCGAGTATCAGGTGCTGTTCGTTGCTCACGACACCGAGTCGGAGGAGCCGGTCGTGGTTTACGAGGCGCTGTATGGCGACCACGGCCGGTGGGTGCGACCCGTTGCCGATTTCGTCGCTCACGTCAGCCGTGACGGCTACGACGGGCCCCGGTTCACAACCATCGAGGGCGGCGACCAGTGACGGTCGCGGCGCGGTGGACGGTTCCGCAGACGTGGTGGATCGCCAGCGAACTGTGCCGACGGAACGCGTCTTTGCGTATCCGACAGCAGGTTGAGCGCAACACGGCTCAGATGCTGGTCGAACCGGACAGTGTGCCGGAGGGTCGCGGTGAGCTGCTGCTTTTCGACGAGGAGCACGGTATCCGCATCGATGGGCAGTGGACGCGGTGGGACGACGTGTTTGCATCCGACGACCCGCATTTCATGGTGAAGCGAATTGAGGCGGAGCTCGGCTGGAAGCTGCCGGCGGCGTCCGCGACCACGCCGCGGTCGCTCACCTACCGGGCGATCGCTCGAATGTCGGCGTTGCGGGTCAATGACCGCGTGCAGCCGGGGTTCGTCCCATGGACCCGGCTCGGGGAGACACCGCACGACCGGTCGTGGCTTTCCCTCTTCGATGGGGTCCGCGCGCTTCTTCCGCCGTACGGGCGGCCGCAGCAGATACCGCTGTGGGTGATGTTTCTTGGTCATCCTCGCGGTGCGATGGTGCTCGCGGAAAACGGGGTCGTGTACCGGCGGAAGCGACCGCCGTTGCCGTTGATGCCTCGGTACCTGCTGCGGCGGAACGTCGACGATGTCATCGCTGCACTGCCCGGAGACGCCCACATCACGGGCGGCAGCTGACCGCGCCGCTACTGCGGTTGCGGTTCCCGGACGCGGTCCTGTAGCTCACGGATGCGGCTCGGCAGCGCGGCGAGTTCGAACCGCCCCTCAAAGGCGGTGAGGTCGATGATGTGCAGCTGCGGGTTGATGGACCAGATCTGCCGCACCGGCGGGCGTCGGCCCATGTCGTCGCCCACCTGCACGTCGGTGAACTGCTGCCGCTTCCCGACGACGAACCGCATCTGGAATCGGTACTGCTCGAAGGTCAGCGATGTGCCGTTGATGCTCAGCCGGCCGTGCCGCCACCGCTTCGTGCCCGGTTCGCGGACCGCGCATTCGATGCGGTCGCCGACGAGACGGTTCCCGAGCAGCAACCCGATGACGCCGCCTGCGAGGACGAGAACCAGGACGATGATGAGGGACAACGCGATGACGCCAGCCGAGTGGTGCTGGCGGTGGCTGCTCGTGTGCGGGTCGATGAGCGATGGGATCAGGGCCGCGATGCCGAAACCAGCGACGAGGGATGCCGCGAGGACAGCCAATCGGAAGCGTTGCTCTCGGAGCGGTGCTCGGTTGCGTGGCATCGCTGCTCCATTCGAGGTTCAGGGAAGCTGATGGCAGAGCTCAGGACCATGGTCTGCTCGTCCATCTCGGGTTGAACTGAGGAAACCACTTCTTCCCCGCCTCCGTCATCTGACGGCCCGCGAGCGCCTCCGCACTTCCGCTCCCGGCTGCCTGTTCCCGTTGCGCACAGAGGAGAGGTGACTCTTCCTGCCCGTTTCGTTTCCTCGCGGCATCACACGCCGAGCTCCGCCGTCCGTGGGCTACGGGCTGCGCGGGCCGAGTTGGAGCAGGCGGAGCGGCTGCTGACCGGGCTGCTGCGGTGGCGAGTTGTGGTCCCGCTGGTGTCGGGAGTCGTCGTCGCTGCCGTTCTCGGGGCTTCTGCGTGGTTCGGGCTGCTGTTCGCACCGGGGCAGCGCATTGGCCCCGTACCGGTCGGCTGGGTGGTCGATGTGCTGTTCGTGGTGGTGTTCGTCGCCGTCGTCGTCGCCATTCTCAATGTCGCTGTCCGGTCGCAGCGGGATGCGGTGCTTGCCACGCAAGTGCAGTACGCCGCGGCGGTGCGGGTCGCGGCCCCGTTCGGCATCGACCCGGACAGCTCCGCGCCGCCGGCGCTTTGGAACATGGGCTGGTAGACGACGCGTGGGCGCTGTCTCCTCCGCTCGCGCATAGACCGTGGCATGAGCAGCATCACTGACGAGGTCACCCCCATTCACGCACCTATCCCGGCCCGCCTGACCGCGAAGCGGATGCTGGAAGCTCGAGTGTTGGACGCTGCGAGCGAAGCGGAACGGCACGCCGCGGCGACGCTGCAGCACACGGTGATGCTTCGCCGGTTCCTCCCCGCCATCGTCGCCGTGATCGCCGGTGTGGCAGCGACCATCATCACCTTGCGGGTCATGGCGGCGGCTGCGGATGAACTGGCTGGCGCTCGTGCGGTCCTCGGCAGCAGCATCGTGGTGCCCGCCGCCGCGTACGCGCTCCTGCGCAGCACCCTCACCCATCGGATGCGGTCCGCCACCCGGCAGCTGCGGCAGGCGCGGAACACCGCGTTCACTGCCACCGTCGAATTGAACGCACTCGACCAGCAGCTCGCCGGCGCCGCCCGATGATGGTGCCGAAGTTCCGTCACATGCAGGGCGCCGCGGTCGCCGCGGTCGTCACCTGCATGGTCGCCACCGTCGTCATCCCGCAGGTCACCTACGGCACGGAACCGCAGGAACCGGAACCAGCATCAGCACCCACTCGCCACGCATGGGTGACCATCCGGCGAACGCCGTCACAGTCCCTGACCGTGTCTGCCGATGCCGCTCCAGCGCCGGTGGCGCGGGATGCGTACTCGGTGACGGCACCGAAACCGAAACCGAAGCCCACGGCGGGTCCGTCGCCGGCTGCGTCGCCGAGCCCGGGTACCACGGTCACCGCCGGAGGGGATGTGCTGGTCAGCGGTGCGGATGACCAGGGGGTGAAGTACTCCTACGACGCAACCAGCGCCGGCCCGGTCGGGTGGCCGTTCCCGGATGGGGCTCCGGTGACGAGCGTGTTCGGAGCCCGGCATGTGCAGGACTGTGCGTTCTGCTCCACGTTCCATGACGGGGTCGACTTCGCCCCGTCCGCTGGCACCCCGATTCATGCGATCGCTGGTGGAGTGGTGAAGGTCGCGGGAACATACTTCGGGTATGGCAACGCAGTGGTCATCGACTCGACGGTGAACGGGGTGACGTTCGAGACAACGTACGGGCACCTGGCGGACAACAGCATCACCGTGAAGGTTGGGGACACAGTCACCTACTCCGACGCCATCGGGAAGGTCGGGTCCACCGGCAACAGCACCGGCCCGCACCTGCATCTCGGCATCAGCGCCAACGGCGCGTGGGTGGACCCGCTGGCATGGATTCCGGAGCAGATCGCCGGCGAGCAGCCCGGCGTGAAGGGACAGCCGGCAGTCGTCGCGGCGCCCGTCCCCGCCACGCAGTAGCCAGGCCGCATAGACGCCGGCATGAACGACGACCTGCTGCTCGACGACCCCTTCGATGACCTGCCGAGCTCCGCGCATACCTTCACCATGCCGGCCGCGCCCTTCGACGAGACCCCGCCGCTGTCCCGCATGCGACTGCGGAGCACGGTGCTGCTGCTGACGCTGCTCACTGTCGCCGGAACCGTTGGTGGTGCTGCCCTCATGGTCAGCGCATCCGCAGGGGCGTTGCCGACGTCAGCGGCGGCGGTCGGTGGCGTGCTCGCTGTCGGTCTCCGCGCCGCCACCACGCAGATGACGGTTGCCACGGTGCAGGCTGCGCGCCGTACCGCTGCGGTGTCCAAGCGGACCGAGCAGCGGGTGCTCTCGCAGGCGCGGGTGTCCGCGGTGGACATTCCCGCCGGCTGAAGCCTGTCGCCGCGCACACGGACGGCATGAGCATCAGCAAGCCGAAGCACAAGAACCAGGTCGGGCAGCCGACGGAGAACGGCGGGCACTTCGCGTCGAAGGACCGCATCGACGACGTCACGGTGACCCTCATCCCGAGCACTCCCGCGGCCGTCGCGGAGACGGAGGTGTGGCCGGAGCCGGTGATGGTCGGCAACCGCACCTACTACGGGCAGCCCGGCGACCCGAACGGGCCCGTGCAGATCCTCCCCGACGGCAGCGAACTGCACGCCGGTGACCGCATCCGGCACCAGCAAGCGGCAGTCGGCCTCATGTCGCCGGGACCCGCCACCGAAGGTGTCGCCGGGAAGCACCCCGACGAGCCCGACGGTCCGCTGTACCTGATGAAGGAGAACAGCGGCTACGTCTCCTACCTCCACATCAACCACGGTGGAACCCTCGAACTGGTGCAGCGTGGCAGCGACACTGAACCGGACGCCGCGTCGAAGGAACGCGCACGCCGAGCGGTCGCCATCATGACGGCGCGGAAGGCCGAGCACGACGCGCGAGTCGCCACGATGCGGGACGCCATCACCGACGCTGCAGCATCCGCACCGACGGACGTCACCGAGAACGGCGCCGCCGGCTGGGCGCAGTTCAATGTGCAGGCGGTCCTGCAGCAAGCAGAAGTGCAGCCAGCATCTTGGCTTGCATGGCAGGCGGAACAGGCCGCAGCCAGCACCGAGAAGTGGCTCAACGCTCATCCCGACCACACCGCCTCCGAAGCCGAGTTCCGGCGCGGCTACGCGCAAGCAGCGACCGCAGTAGCCGCCGCCCTCCGCGACCTCGGCTGAGACACGCAACACCAGGCACGACAACGCCCCCGCCGACAGCTTCGTCAGCGGGGGCGTTGTCGTGGAGGTCGTCAGTGGGCGATGGTCCAGGGTCAAGGAGACGTCCGCGACAAACGTAGGCGACGCGATCTGTACGGGCGGCGCCGGTGAGCGCGCGCTTCCGCGCATAGAACAGTCGTGGTGGCGAACGGTTCGCAACTGCTGGGGAGGACGACGATGATCGCTGCCTACGCTGGGCCGCGCACCGAGACGCAGACGACGACGCTGCACGAGCCCCTGACCGAACCCGCCGACGAGTCGGTGTGCCTGAACTGCAACGAGATGCGGGCCGCGATCCGCGCATCCCAGCGCACGAACAACCCGCTGTACTGCTTCGACGGCCTCGACGAGCACCCGCACCACCGGTTCGTCGGCGCGGCGCTCCACCTGACCTTCGCATGACCGTGCAGTTCACGGACGTGTTCCTCAGTGGGCACCCTGGCATCGCTGAAACGATCCGAACAGGTCTCGTCGAAGGTGTTCCGTTTACTCTCTCCGGGGACGGCGCCGACATCCGTCCGGGCGACACCGACATTGCAGAACGAAACTCCGGACTGAAGCTGCTGACCTGCCGACAGAACGACGTCGAACACGGGTGGGTCCTGCCCGAGGAGATCGCCTATCCGTTCGACACGTTCGAGTGCTTCCAGGTCGAACTGCATCTCTGAGCTGTAGATGGCGGTGCGGCACTGCCGTGTTGGTGAACCCCGTTTGGGCTAGCTGCACACCTTGGTCGGGTCGATGTTGCTGACCCGATCTGCCGCGGCGGCCTCGGCGCTCTTCTCGGCGCTTTCGGTGGCGGTGATGGACGCCTGGACGCTGCTGCTGAGGTTCTTCGCGGCGGTCACCTTCGCGGCGTCGGTGGTGGACAGCCCGGTCATTCCCACACCGTTCAGGAGCTGGGTGAGGGCGTCGGCTGGCGAGTTCATCTCGTCAGCTGCGTCTGCGTAAGCCCCGAGCGCATCATTCGCTGTGGACAGGTCGGTTTCCGCGTTCGTCGCCTGGTCTTCGGTCCAGCATGAGGCGGCGTCGATGACGGTCATGTCATGGTTGACGGCCGCGACGGCGGTCGTGAACGCCGTGTTCTTCGCCGCGAGTGACTGCTTCCATGTGGTGAGGTTCGACACGACCGTGGGCAGGCCGCGGAGCATCGTCTGCTGCGCAGCCTCATACGCTCGCTGCTTCGCATGCGCCTCCGCACGGGCGTTCGCGATGCGTTGCCGGGAGACTTTCCCGCCGAGTGCCGCTCGGTCTCGGTTCAGGTCAGCGACGGTCCCGGGTCGGAACGTGAACGTGCCCCGCGATGAGTTCAACGTGAGCGTGCTGCCGCTGACGGTGCCGGTGAGGTTCCGTCCCTGGGTTCGTAGGGTGATGTTCGACCCGTTGATGGTTCCGGTGAGGTTCGCGCTGACCTCCGACGTCGTTGATGCCGTGCTGCCCGAAGCCTCCGTCACCACAATGGACTGGCCGCTGATGCGCCCGTTCGACTCCGTCCACTTCAGGTAGGTGGCGTCGTTGCTCCTGGTCATGACCCACGACGACGGAGGTGCTGCGGCTGAGCAACCAGCGAGCAGCAGAACCGACGCGGCCGCAACAGCAATGACCGGGCTGAGCATCCTTCGCACGTGAGCAATCTATCGTCCGGCGTCGCCGCCGCCGGGACCCCACTTCGGGCATGACAGCGAGGTCACATGATGAGCTTGAGTCTCACCGAACCAGGCAGCTGGGCATAGGTGGGTCATGTCCTTCGACTTGACGTACCTCGGCGGTGCCGCCGCCCGTCTCAGCACCTGGATTGACGCGTCGTACCCGTCGGACCTCCCGCCGGAATTGGTCGCGCGTCGGCGGATCCGGAAGCTCGTGGAGGAGGTCGGCGAGGCCGGCGCTGCGCTCTGCGGCGCGGTCGGCGAGAACCCGCGGAAGGGCGTCACGCACACCTTCGATGACGTGAAGGGTGAACTCCTCGACGTCGCGGTCACCGCGCTCGGCGCGTTGGAGCATCTCGACGGGAACCGGGGTGGGTCCGGGACCGGGTTCGCGAACCGCCTGCTCATGAATCCGCTCCTCGCCGGCTACATCACCTTGTCAGGTGACCTACTGAACGACGTCGGCCTCTGCGCCGCTGAATACAGCCGCACACAGGACGGCCTGCACCACCCGGACCTGCACCCCGAGCTACACCTCAGCTACCGGTTCAGCGACCTCGTCATCGCGCTCGGCGCCGTGGAACGCGCGGTCGCCGTCGCGTCCGACCTCGGCCGCGGAATCAACCCGACGGTGGAGCGCACCCTCGAAAACATCGCGGTCGTCGCCCTCGGCGTCTGGGAGCACCTGGACGGGAACCGGGGCCGGTCCGGGCACGCTCTCGCCGAGAAGCTGCAGTTCGTCCTCAACCGCGTCGGCCTCACCGTTGAAGGAGCCGCATCGTGACCGGTCTCGCCGACCAGTTGGACGCTCGCGCACTCCTTCTGCGAGCGTTTCGGAACACCGACGGGAATCTGCGCAGCGCGGAGCTGTTCACCGCCGCGGCAGTTGAACTCCCCAGTCAGCAGCGCCGCATCGACGCGCTCGAATCCTCCGGTGAGCAGCGATGACCCGCCGCGTCCCGACCGCGAACGACCGTCGCCTCATCGCGGAGTTCGCTGATGCGCTCCGCGAAGGCGGTGACGCGCGTGTGCTGTTCGACATGCGCAACAACCCGGAGCCGTACCTCGCCGAGCTTCGGCGGGCGCTCCGGGAGGTTCGTGCTGCGGAAGCGCGAGCAGAGTCCCTCGCCATCGAGCCCGAGAGCACCCGCGGCGAAACGGTGCCTGCGCACGACCTCATCGCCGACGGGGACCTCCTCGGGTTCGCCGGCGGCGCGTTCGGCCGGGACAACTACGGGCCGAACGAGTGCGTGCACGTGTTCACCCTCGACGGGGAACCCGCCGCAGTCTTCCGCACCTGCCCGCGTGAGTGGTACGAAACCCTCGTCGGCGACGAGCTGCGGAACGCCCTCGACGCGGACAGAAAGCACGTGGGCGAGTGACCGCAGCCGTCACCGTGCGTGATGACCTCCTCCAACACGAGCAGGACCGTGTCACAGCGTCCGCAGCCCTCGACGCCGCACGGGAAGTGCTCTCCCGCCATGGACGCATTCCGCTGTGGCCCATGCGCCACCGGTGGCCGCTACGCTGCGGCACGTGCTAATCCGGGTGCAGATACTCAACGATGAGCAGGAATGCTGCGGCGCCGCTGTTGCCCGATTTGAGCGGGTGACATGGAAGGTGTTCCTCCCCGCGGGAGGTGGCCTCGATGGGGACGCCGACGTCATGGAAAGCCACCACGGCGGGCTGAGTAACGGGCGGACCGTCAGCGGTGTCGTCGTGAACATCGAAGAGCTCCGCACCGACGGGTCAACAGCGCCGGTGGTGCGCATGCCGAGCGGAAGCGCACTCCGCGGCTTTGAATCCGATGACGACGGTCACCTTGAGCTGACGGGCGGAGGTCTCCACTTCCGGTCACGAACGAACCAGTTCGTGGTGACTCTCGACATCCCAAGCGGCACCCTCCTCCCCGTCGCTCGAGCGTTCCGGGTTTAGCGCAGGATGCGCGCCTCTGAACGCGACTCGGTGGCCCCGCGCACGGAGAACGCATGAGGACAGATTGGGTGGATCCGTACGCCGCTGGGTTGGATCTGGTGCGGCATTTGCCGTTCGGGACGGTCCTCACCGCGCATGGGCGCGGACGTCGCTTCCTGGGACCGCAGCGTGTCATGCGGACGAGCGGCCGTTATCACTTCCGGAACCAGAGCGGGCTGCCGCTTTACGCCTTCGATCTGGACCTGACCCTGGTCCGCGACGTCGTCATCCCCGGGCGGCGGGTTCTCCACAGCGGACGTGCGGAACGGCCTGGCACTCCCCGCCGCCCAAGACGACCGGTCGGCGACCCTGCAAGCCGCGAACTTGGAACTGCTGCGGCGGATGCGGTTCGGCACGGCGTTCACCGCCGGCGGCAACGAACGGCATCTTCACGGCTCGCAGCGGCTGATGCGCACCGGCGGGCCGCATCACTTCATCAACCAGGACGGCGAAGGCCTGTACGCCTTCACCCTGAACCTCGCCACGGTCCGAGACGTCGTCGCCCCGTAGACGCTCAAGCACGCAGCGCCGCCGCGGAAAGGTCTCCGCGGCGGCGCTGCTTGCTTCGTCTTCCTCCGGTCCACCCGCGGGAGAACATGGGGTTCCGCTTCCTCCACGCGGCAGGCCTGGCCAACCCGCTCGCGGTGTACGAGGACGCGTTCGCTGGAACGGAAGGCATGCCGGAAATCTTCGCGAGACGCGACGAGACGCTTGCGGTTCCCTTCCCTGATCCTGATGGGCGTACAGACCGGGCTGGGCGGGTCATCCCGCACGAGTTCGTCGTACTCGCCCCGGATCACGCCATCTCCGGGATGCAGACGCTGCACGTCGGACACTGTGGGATGAGGTCAGGGAACCGTACGCGACGGCTTCGGAGCAATCGTCACCGCCGGCCTTCGACGTACTCCGGTGAATCAGGGTGGTTCGGTCGGGCGGATACGATCAGGGGTGCTCGTGCCGACCTGGCGTTCTGAGTGTGTTGGCTGTGATGAGGGGCACGAACAATGACGTCGATCCATGACCTGCTCGCCGAGTACGCGCAGATCGCGCCGGACACCCGCACGAAGGGGCGCCTGTTCGAGCGTCTGACCAAGGCATTCCTGACCACGGACCCCACGTGGACGGCCCGGTTCGATGAGGTGTGGCTGTGGCAGGACTGGCCCGGCCGCGACAACAAGCCCGACACAGGCGTCGACCTCGTCGCCCGGGAACGGCACGGCGGCGGCTGGTGTGCGATCCAGTGCAAGTTCTACGCCCCAACCTCCACCATCCAGAAAGGGGACCTGGACTCGTTCTTCACCGCGTCCGGGAAACATCCTTTCACGTCGCGGATCGTGGTCGCGACGGCGCCGCTGGGCAAGAACGCGCAGGACGCGATGGTAGGTCAGGGTCTGCCGTCGAACCAGATCCCGATCGACGAGTTTGACCAATCCGACATCGACTGGTCGACGTACTCCTTCGACAAGCCCGACGAAGTCGCGCCGCCGAAGAAGAAGCAGCTTCGTCCGCATCAGCAGGAAGCTCTCGACGCCGTCCGGTCCGGATTCGCTGAGCATGACCGCGGGAAGCTGGTCATGGCGTGTGGGACCGGGAAGACGTTCACCAGTCTCCGCATCGCGGAAGACATCGCCGGCGCCGGTGGATCAGTGCTGTTCCTGGTGCCCTCGATCGCGTTGCTGTCCCAAACGCTGAAGGAGTGGTCCGCGGAACGTGCGATGGACATGCGCGCGTTCGCGGTCTGCTCGGACAGCAAGGTCGGCCGGGTCTCCGAGGACTTCACCGTGGCTGACCTCGCCTACCCGGCGACGACGAACACGGCGCAGCTCCTCTCGGAGGTTGCGAAGGGCTCAGCGCCCGACGGACTGACGGTGTTTTTCTCCACGTATCAGTCGATTGACGTCATCGCGAAGGCGCAGGCCGAGGGGCTAGCGCCGTTCGATCTGGTGATCTGCGACGAGGCGCACCGCACCGCCGGGTTCATCCGGCAAGGCGCGGAAGAGTCCGCGTTCCTCCGCGTCCACTCGGACGAGTCGATTCAGACGCAGGCGCGGCTCTACATGACCGCGACGCCGAAGATCTACGCCGAGTCCGCTCGCAGCCAGGCGGATGAGAACGCGGCGGTGCTGTACTCGATGGACGACGAGGCCGTGTTCGGGCCAGTGTTCCACCGGCTCGGGTTCGGCGAAGCCGTCGAACGGGACCTCCTCACCGACTACCGGGTCCTGGTCCTCACCATCGACGAAGACTCCATCGGCTCCGCGTTCCAAGAGACCTTCGCCGCCGACGGGGAACTCAATATCCCTGACGCTGCCCGCATCGTCGGGATCTACAACGGACTCGCGAAACGAGGTGTGCAGGGCATCGACACCACCGCCCCGAACGCGCACAAGCCGCTTCGCCGAGCGGTCGCGTTTTCCCGCTCCATCGCGGAGTCCAAGATCGTTCGCGGCTACCTCAACGGTTACGACGGCGTTGCGGGGGTCCGCGCGGACAGCATCGCCGGACGACGCATCGACCTGGACGCTGACGGCGACGAACAGACGTTCCGCCTCGAAGCGGACCACGTCGACGGCGGCATGAACGTCCTCGAACGCACCAGACGGCTGGACTGGTTGAAGGCCGACACGGCGGGTGAGAACGTGTGCCGCATCCTCACCAACGCCCGCTGCCTCTCCGAAGGTGTCGACGTCCCGACCTTGGACGCGGTGATCTTCCTGAACTCCCGCGACAGCCCCGTCGACGTCGTCCAGTCCGTCGGCCGCGTTATGCGGAAAGCTCCGGGCAAGGACTACGGCTACATCATTCTCCCGATCGCAGTACCAGTGGGACAGTCACCCGAGCAGGCGCTCAACGACAACACCAAGTTCAAGGTGGTCTGGGACGTTCTCCGTGCCCTCCGCGCGCATGATGAACGGTTCGAAGCGAAGATCGAACAGATCGACCTCAACGGCCGCACCGACACCGGTCCCGTCATCGGCACCCACTACGACGACCATGACCTACCTGAGCCCGCACCGGGCACGGCGACACCGGAGACATCGCGGATTCCGCTCGACATGAGTGTCCTCGGCGCGGACTGGCAGAACGCCATCTACGCCCGCATCGTCGACAAGGTCGGTGAACGCGACTACTGGGAGAACTGGGCCAAGGACGTCGCCGACATCGCCGGCCGACAGATCAACCGCATCACCAGCCTCGTCGACGGCTCCAACGAAGGTCTCCGCACTGAGTTCACCCGCTTCGTCAAGGGCCTGCAGGACAACCTCAACCCCGGAGTCACCGAGCCGCAGGCGATCGAGATGCTCTCCCAGCACCTCATCACCCAACCCGTCTTCGACGCCCTCTTCGCCGGACACGCCTTCTCCGACCACAACCCTGTATCGCAGGTCATGCAACGCATGGTCGACGCGCTCGAAGAGCAGAACCTCACTACCGAAACCAGCGACCTCGCCGGGTTCTACGCCGGCGTGCAACGCACCGTCGCCGGGATCACCGACGCCGCCGGCCGGCAAACGATCATCAAGCGGCTGTACGAGAAGTTCTTCACCGGCGCCTTCCGGAACACCTCCGAACGGCTCGGCATCGTCTACACACCCAACGAGATCGTCGACTTCATCCTCCGCAGCGCCGACCGGCTCTCCCGCGACCACTTCGGCGCCGGCCTCACGGACCAAGGCGTCCACGTCCTCGATCCGTTCACCGGCACCGGCACCTTCATCGTTCGCCTCCTGCAATCCGGCCTCATCACCTCGGCCGACCTGGCCCACAAGTACCGTCATGAGCTCCATGCGAACGAGATTGTGCTGCTGGCCTACTACGTCGCAGCCGTGAACATCGAAGCCACCTACAACGGCCTGCAGGGTGGTGAGTACGTGCCGTTCCCCGGCGTGGTCCTGACCGACACGTTCCAGACGGCCGAGGACGACGACACTTACGACGACCAGGGCGTGTTCGGCGACAACAACGAACGCGTCAAGCAGCAGAACGCCCTCGACATCCGCATCATCGTCGGTAACCCGCCCTACTCATCCGGACAGGACTCCGCCAACGACAACAACCAAAACCTGAAATACCCCTACCTCGACAAGCGCATCGCCACCACCTATGCGGCGCGGTCGAGCGGGCAGAACAAGAACAGCCTCTATGACTCCTACATCCGCGCCATACGCTGGGCATCCGACCGAATCAAAGACTACGGCATCGTCGCCTACGTCACTAACGGCGGCTTCCTCGACGGCAACACCGCCGCCGGCCTCCGCCTCACCCTCCAAAACGAGTTCACCGAGCTCTACATCCTGAACCTCCGCGGCAACACCCGCACCTCCGGTGAACAGGCACTCAAGGAGGGCGGCCAGACCTTCGGGCCCGGTAGTCGCGCAACGATCGTCATCTCGCTGCTGGTGAAGAATCCGGACCGGCCGTCCTCCGGCACGATCCACTACCGGGACATTGGCGACTACCTCACCCGCGACCACAAGCTCGGCCTGCTGGAGCAGTACCGCGACTCAGACGGCGTCCCGTGGCAGCAGATCACGCCGAACCAGCACGGCGACTGGATCAACCAACGCAATGATGCTTTCGAGACCTTCACCGCGGTCGGGGACCGTAAGGCTCCCGACTCAGCGATCTTCCGTAGCTTCTCCGCCGGACTCCAAACCAACCGCGATGCGTGGGTATACAACTCGTCCGAGCCAGCACTGCGCGGCAACGTTACTCGCATGATCGACGCGTACAACGCCGAACTCGACCGATGGCAGCATGCCGAACGGCCGCAACCCGTCGAGGACTTCATTGACACGAATCCGGAACGCATCAGCTGGTCTTCGTCGCTGCTCGCCCGCTTTAGGCGTAACGAGCGAATCAGCGTTGACAGCAACCACATCACGACAGGTATGTACCGTCCCTTCAGTCGACAGCGGCTCTACTTCGATCCGCATGTCATCCACCGCCCTGCTCAACATGCGGCCTACTTCCCCTCCGGCGAGCGGAATTACGGCTTCTACTATGTGGGCGCTGGTTCTGCAGTCCCGTTCTCAGTCTTGATGCTGGACGCTATCCCTGATTTGCATCTCACCGGTGCTGGGTCGGGCGGTCAGTTCTTCCCGCGATACGTCTACGACCTCGAACAGCAGGACGGAGCGTTTGCGATGTTCGACGGGCCGCAGCGCCGTGACAACATCACCGACACCGCGCTCGCCCGGTATCGGGAGCTGTACGGGCAGGAGGTCACCGCTGATGACATATTCTTCGCTGTCTACGGACTCTTGCACTCCGAGGATTACCGACGCGAGTTCGACGCTGATCTGAAAAAAACACTGCCGCGCATCCCGGAACTGACAGATCCGGCCGACTTCTGGGCGTTTGCGGCGGCAGGCCGGGGACTGTCCGAGCTGCACATCGGGTACGAAAGTGCCGACTTGTACCCGGTAGAGCTCAGCGGGCCGATTCCCGCTGACCTGCGCGTGACAAAGGTGCGGTATGGCGGCAAGGCGGGTAACTGGGACCGCACTGTCATTCACGTTGCGCCCGGCGTGACGATCAAGGGGGTACCGGCCGCGGCGCACGAGTACCAGCTCGGCTCCCGATCGGCCCTCGACTGGATCCTCGAGCGGTACCAAATCAGGACCGACAAGGCCTCCGGCATCGTCAATGACCCCAACGACTGGGGTGCCGAGCACGGCAACCCGACCTACATCGTTGAGCTGATCAAACGCATCGTAACCGTCAGCGTTGAGACGGTGCGCATCGTCCGGGGCCTGCCTGCACTGCAGTACCAGAAGGCCGCTCCATGACCCCGAGCGAGTTGGGCGCCCACCTGGTGGAAGGGGTGGCGCTTCCGTTCCACCCGCAGGAACTGACCGTTCGGCAGCTGTCGACGTAAACTCGTACGTTGAAATCTGGGCAGGGGAAGTCTCAGCGGAGGCAACGAAAGCGATCGGTCTACGAGTCGAACACACCAATTCGTCCGCCATCGTCGTCCGTAGCGTCGCGCAGCCAGTCTCGACGTGACCGCTTCCGTTCGCTCGACATATGACAGCATCGATGACACCTTGCCAACCATCTCCTGAGCCGGCTCACGTCTGAAGTCAGCAGCGACTCGCTTCCATCCTGCGTCTTTCATCCCCACGGTCGTGAGATGTCTCGTTAGCACCGAATCGACGACGCGAGAGGACGACCCGGGCGTGTTAGTCGAAGCGCCCCGGTTATCGCCGCAGTTTTCCGTCGTGCCCAGGCCCAAGCCCCGGGCCGTCAGAAACCGGGTGCGCCTCGACGTGCGAGTCGAGGACGCCGCTGAGGTCCGCCGAATCGTCGCGCTCCGTGCTTTCCAAGCCTCCGGGACGGAGATGGCGGCTCCCGAGCGCGCAGCCAGGTCTGCCTGCGACGCGGGCCGTGACAGGGATGAGCGGTGCAGTCCCGCATGCGTCGGCCCGCTCGACCCGATGCGCATTTCAACGGCTCGAGTCTCAACTACTTCGAGAGGAGTCTCACCTGGGTTGAGAAACGACATGGCACCTGGGCCACCTTCCACGACCGGTTCACGCCCGCGAGCGACGCTGACGTCCGCGCATAGAGCCAGTGACCACCCAGGATGAGGAGACACCCCGCATGACGAGCAGCGAAGCGGCGCCGTCAGGGCGGGACATCGACTTCGCTGCGGAAGCGACGGCCGCCGCCGACGTCCTCGACGCGCTGCACCTCCGGTTCACCCTGTCGTCGAACGACTGGGGTGCCCGCTCCTCCGATGCGTGGCTGTACGGCATCGTCGCCGGATGGGACCTCAAGCCTGATGACGACCCGGAGTTCGATTCGCCGGCAATGCCACACCTCGCAGCACAGCATGGGTGGAACGACGAGCAGGTCGCCCGCATCCGGCAACTGCACGACCGGTTCCAGCGCATCGTCCCCGCCCTCCAAGCCGCCGCCAACCAGCAGCAGGAACTCGAACGACTGCGCGCAGCCCACGCAGCAACCACGCCGGGAGGCACCACATGAGCGCCGAGTACGTCCGCACCCGCTACCGCGTCGACTAAAAACGCGGCGAGCGTCTCATCGTCGAAGGCCGGCCCGGGAAGCTCGTGTCCTTCCCTGGCCAGTACCTCGGGATCCGGTTCGACGGCGAGACGTTCACGTCGCGTGCGCATCCGACGTCGCATGTACGCCATCCCGGTCAGCCGGAACCGTCCACCTGCCGGGAGTGCGGAGCGTGGGCGGAGCGCGACCATCCCGCCTGCCTCCGCCTCGCCGGCCGAATCCCGCACCCCGTTGCAGAAGGAGCCACCCCGTGACCGACAACGCCGCCCTCGTCACCCGGTACACCCAGGACCGGGACGCTCTCGTCCGCCAGAACGCGCAGAACCAGCGCGCGATCGACTACTACAACACGGAACTCGCCCGCCTCACCGCCGACCCGTCCGCAGTACCCGCGCCTCCGACAACCTCCCGCCACGACATGCTCATCGCCCTTCGCGAACTGCACGAGCGACGCATCGACGCGTTCCGCGCCGGCACCGGAAAGGGCCTGTCCTCCACGGAACAGCTTGAGCTACCCGGCGAGGCAACCACCGTCGACGACATCGACCTCCTCAACAACGCGCTCGGCATGCTCGACGAGTTCTCCCGCACCGTGGCGTCCCTCCGCGAAGACGTGTGGCGGGAGTTCACGAAGGGACAGCGGTGCGGCGTGTGCGGTCGAACCTCGAAGCAGAACGAAGCCATCGGCTACGACTGCGCCAGGGAATGCTGATGCAGATGTTCCGCATCCCGTCAGCGCCGCAGCCCGCCACGATGAACGTCGTCACCGCACCCATCAGTGTCACCGAAGTCGGCGTCGCCGTCATCGGCGGTGAGCGGATACCGCCGTACGCCCGTGCGCCGTCCGGGACGCACGCGTGTGAGGAGCGAGGCGACGAGCTCGAGTGTCGGCGAGGTACGGCACAGTAGGACCCGTGGTCGAGGGCGTGCGAGGGCGAGATGGTGTCGCCACTCTTGAGGGCGACCAGCTGGTCTTCCGGTTCGGGTTCCGCGCCCGGTCCGCGAAGCGGTCCCGCCAGTCACGGATCCCCCTCGACCGGATTGAGCAGGTTGAGTATCAGCCGCAGGACGACGTCCTCCGGGTTCGCGTTCACGGCTGGTCGTCGTCTCCGGATCCCGCCGAAGACGGCTGCTCGTTCCGGTTCAACGGCGACGGGTCTGGCGCAACCCTTGCCGACGAACTCGCCCGACGCACCGGGCTTCCGTTCACCCGCATCGACGCGACCAACGCCGACGAGGCGCAGCCGGTCCCTTCCACGGTTCGCGCCGGGCTGACCCGCGGAGAACGTCCGGCGCCCCAGCCCTACGGCGTCCACGACCAGGGAGCGGAAGCACTCGTCGCAGCATGGATGCGGTGGATGGGGCTGCGCGGAGCGGCGCCGACACGGTTCTCCGCCGACGGGGGCATCGATGTCACCCATCCGGAATGGGTGGCACAGGTGAAGAACATCTCCCCGAACCGCTCTGTCGGACGGCCCGAGCTGCAGAAACTCCACGGCGCGGCAACCGCCAACAGCAAACGAGGCATGTTCTTCACCTCCGGCTCCTACACCAGGCACGCCATCGACTTCGCCAACGACGTCGGCATCGCCCTGTTCCGCTATGACGCCGCGGAAGGCACACTCCGCGGAACGAACCCCCTCGCATGAAGCGTTGCGGCAGCGCCCGAAGCGGAGAAGCCGGTGCGCTGACCCCGGCTGCGCAGTTCACCTGCTGCAGCGTCCGCTAGTCGTCCCACATCGGTTCCGTGGACGAACCCGACCGGCGGGACGTTCAACAACTTTTGGCTGGTGAACCGGGACGGCACGGACTCCCTCGGCGGCGGCCCGCAGACCCTCGCCACTCCGGGTGGGTACACCACGTCCATCGTCATCAACCACCTCATCCGAGGCAGGACGTACACCATCACCGTCACCGGGGAGGGCAACTACGGGCCCGGGCTCTCTTCGAAGGTGACCATCCGCGTCGGGCCCGACCTGTCCACAGCACCGCGGAACCTCGTCGTCACCCGTGACGACGAGAACTACTTCCAGGGCACGGTGTCCGCAGCATGGGCGCCTCCGCTGCTCACCGTCGGACAGAAGATCCTCGGATACCAGCTCACTCTCCAGACCATGGCCACACAGGTTCCGCCAACCGTCGTCGTCCTCAGCCCGAACACCCGCTCGTGGACCTCCGATGAACTCGGCTCCACCTACACCTACCTCGTGTCTGTCTCCGCCATCACCGCATCCGGAGCCGGCCCCGCCGCGCAAGGGTCCATCCAGATCGGAGACGTGTACCGGCTCTACCCCTGACCAAACCAAAACACGGCCGCACAGTTCCACCCGCGCCACCACCAAACAGCGAAGCGCCCCGGCTCGACGTCGGGGCGCTTCGTTCGTCTGCCGCCACTCACCACGGGTGAGCTTCTGCCGCCGACCCGCAGGCTGCGATGATGTCGTGGCAGGCAGTCGAGCGGCGTGTAGACGCCGGGGTTCGTGATGCGGGATGCGCGCATGCACGTCGGTGCAAGGCTCGGTGAACCCGCCGTGCCGCGCCCGGCTCAGATGGTGGGGATGGCGAAGATCGCGCCGATGGTGGCGGTGCTGCTGAGGGCGGGTTCGGCGTGCTCGGCGCTCCAGATGGGGATGCGTCCAGCGGCGGGGTAGTCGGTGACGTCGAGGTCCTCGTGCTCACCGTCGGGAATCGGGAGGGCGAGGTAGCCGAGCCTCCAATGCGCACGGACGAGGTCCGGGTTCGTGAGGCATGTGTCGTATTCCTCGATGCCCGGCTGGTAGGAGTCGGCGATGTACCGGTTCCAGGTGTCCGCGGCGACGGCCGGGTCGTCGGTGCCGAGGACGATGGCGTGCTGGTACTCGTCTTCCCATGCGGTGGGGAGAGTGTCGGTCATGGTGCTCCTGTTCGCAAAGGGTGGACGCCGGCGGTCGCCGATGTTCTGGTGGTACGCGACGATGTGGACCCGTCGCCGCTGCGTTGGGTCCTATGCCGCCTGTGCAGAACCCGCCGCCGAGCCCGCTGTGGACACGTTCCGCGCATAGACGTCGCCGTGAACGACACTGCGCAGTTTCAGAATCTGCTCGACGACGCATCGACCGTGGAGTCGCTGCGCGCCGGGTGTCGGATGGCGATTCGTGCGGCGGATGATGCTGCGCATCGGTTGTTCGAAGTGCAGCGGCAGCTGCGTGTGTGGGGGAAGGTGCAGGCGACTACGCCGTTCCTGACGGTGCTGCTCATCCGATGTCTGTGGTGGTCCTGCTGTTGCTCACCGTCACGCTGCCCGGCCGGCACGGCGCCGTCGGTGTCGCCGCAGCGTGGGTAGTCCTGTGTGTCCTCATCGTCGGCGCGATGACGTTCGCGACGACGACGGTACGGGTGCGGGCGCTGCGGAGTGAGGTTGCGCGGGCGCGCAGCGCTGTGCACCTCGCCGACGGAGCGGTACGGGACGCGGAACGACGTCTGGCGGACGCCACCGAGGTGTTCTGGGCGAAAAAGCGGCCACAGGCGGCGTAAGCCGGACGGCCCGGGCACCCGGTGGGCGATCTATCGGCTGGGAATCACGGTGCTCCCCCACGACGGGCGTTCCCACTCCGCCACGGGCACCGGCGTCGGCGTCGGCTGGTTGTCCAGCATGCTCTCGAGGAGGCCGACGAGCTTCCACGTCTCCCTCGGGTCCCCCGGATTCGCTTCCGCCCACGCCGTCAGATCCGACACCACCCGCTGCAGCATCGACACCCGGCACGGAATCGTCGGCTCATCCAGCAGCGGCCGAAGCCCCATGATGCTCTGCACCGTGTTGTGATTCGCGACCACCCGACAACCTCACCTTCCGCCCGGCAGCTATGCGGCGGAAGCGGCTGACGGCAGCTATCCACAGGGCACGGCGTTGCTTAAGTCAAGGGACCAACGCGAGCGCCTCCCCAGTGGGCGTCAGGCGACGGAAGGATTCGGCGCCGCCCGTCAAACGCGCGGCTCGTCGATGCGGTCGTACGCGGCGGCGACTCGGTCGGTGACGTCGAGTCCGACGGTGGTGACGCGGCGGATGGGAATGGCTGTTGAGTTCGTGTGTTCAACGCGGCGGCCGAGCGTTTCCGCTTCGGCGGCGGTGAGTTGTCGGGCCCAGACGAGGTCGTAGTTCGCGGCATCGAACAAGAGGAACAGGGCGACGTGGAAGGTGAACGACCGGAACGCGGAGAATGTCTGCGAGGACTTGTCGGCGCGGTCAAGGAGCCGTGCTTTCACCTGCATAGTGGTGCCATCGTCGGTGACGAGGTCCCACGACTTCGCGGAGTTCTTCTCCAGCGCTCCCCCGTACGTCCGCAGCGCCAGCGTCTCCGCCAGGTCTCCCAGTGGTGGGTTCCGAGTGCGAACGATGCCGCGGGCGTTCAACTCATCCAGCGTTGCCGCGTAGCCGGCGAGGAGTTCCCGCACCGATGCCGCTGCGGGGTCGAACGGTGGCTGCAGGGGCGGCATGGGGCCAGCGTAGGAGCAGCGACGGACAGGGGCTCGCACGAGGTGGTGCTCATCATCAGCGAACGGACAGCCTCAACGCGACTGCGCCATCCCACGACAGCCGGCGGCGGAGGCTGCGAACAGCGCTACCGAGTGACGGGTGCTGCGGCGGTGACGGGGTGCTCTCCGCCGCCGTATCCCTGAATGGTGAGACGGTAGGTCCCCGGGGTGGCGAGTTCCGCAGCGAGCCGTGCGGCGTCGGCGTCAGAGATCCCGCCGCCTTGGGGGCTGATGTCCAACGGTCCGCACGACGAGGTCACCGTCCAGAGCGGACGGCCCTTGCTGGTGTGCTCGAGGCTACTGACATTGGTGACGTCGCAGGTTCGTTCCGCCCGATGCGTGAACCAGGAAATTGCGTAGACGGCTGTTCCCACCAGGTACACCGCGAGTGCGAGCAGTCCAACGGCGGCCGAGCCGTAGTACCAGCGCTGCCCACGACTGAGCCGGCTCCACCCGAGGCGGAAACCGCCACGCGGCGCCGTCCCACGCGCGGAGCCGCTCATCGACGCCGGCGCGGTTTCAGGGCGCGCATCGACCGGAACAGCCACACGTACGCGATGGTGACCCCGATGACGAGGGCGGCGATGACGCCGGTCCAGATGGGCCAGTCGCTACGGTCCGGGTCGCCGAGCGCGCCGAACACGAGGGTGCTGATCGCCATCGCCGGGAACACCAGGCTCACGCTGATGAACACCCACCCCAAAGCACGCTTCGACATGAACTCCCCCTCGGAGGTCACCTTCCCACACTCGCCGCTGCGCGAGAAGCGAGGACCGCGCGGAGGAGCGTCTGCAACCGGCTGACGGCGTCAGACTCGGACCCATTCGTCGGGCCGCTCGCGGAGCATCATCGACGTCGGGGCGAGTGCACCGAAGTGCTGCCGGTATGTGTCGATGACCTGGTCGAGGTCGATGCGGGGACGGGTCATGCGGTGGTCGCCTTCCGGTTCGCGTCGTAGGAGGCGTGGAGGGTGAGGGCGGCGGCGGGGATGTCACCGAGAACGACCCATGCGTCTTCGTTGAGATGGTCGTGCTGCCAGTTGCTGATGCTGGCGGTGTTCACCGCCCACACGTCCCAGCCGATGGTGGAGTCGTGCCGCCACAGACCGTCGGTATCCGGCGTGGGCGCGACGTACACGCCGCGGGGCTGAGCGGCGACGGCGAACACCATGTTCGCCCAGTGCCGGTTCTCCGACGGCAGCTGAGCGGTGAGCCCGGCGCGGAGGATGCTGACCCGATTCGCGGCGGACGTGGAGTGGTAGACGACGGCGGGGAGGTCCACGCGGGTCGCCTCCTCGTACAACGCCTGGTAGTCAGCGGGGCGGCCGTCATCGAGCAGGTTCAGCATGCGGATACCGACGTCCTGCCGCAGCTCCCGGACCGTCATCTTGTACCGGATGTGATTCGCGACCTCATCGGCTGTCGGCGGCGTGTACATGCGGTGGTCCTCCCGGCGGGCTGTCCCCTCCTCTATGCGCGGGCGGAGTCGCCTCCGGGGAGCGCTCGCAGCGGCAGCCCTCACAAACGAGAGGCGCACGGTACGGCACGTACATGTAGCGTGCTCACATATTCGCTGGCACTCGCGTGAGGAAACACAATGACCATGAGGCTGTTCCGTTCCGCCGCGATGGTGATAGCCGGGTTCGCCCTCCTTGCAGGCTCCATGGGGCTGGCAGCGCCTGCGTCCGCAGCGACAGATCATTCGGCCCTGGAAACCGACGACGGTGCGAGCTACCGGACCACGATCGTCGCCTACCACAACACAGCTCGGTGGACCACGGTCGTGGACAACACCGGCACTGGTCCCACCCTGACCCCGGTCACCTTGTCGTTCTTCTACGACACGACAACGGACCCGAAGGTGTCGGGAACACCGACAGCGTGGGCCAACCCGACGGTCAGCAGTCCGCAGACGAAGAACTGCACCCTCAACACGTCCCAGAGCGTCGGCACATGCGTGGTTCCCCCGATCCCGGCCGGTAAATCCGCGAGCATCACCGTGACCGGGCTTGCGGAACTGTCAGCCACGGAAGACATCGGGGTCGGATGGGAGTTCAAGGTCACCCGCACCGCCAACGACCCCGACACGCTGCACAACGAACGGTTCAGCAGCACCACTCAAACCGCTTTGCGCGGCTCCTTTGACTCCGCCACCCCGACCTCCCAGGGCGTCCATGTGCGGGGATGGGCGGCCGACCCGGCACACCCCTACAGCAACTACTCCACCATCGCCGTCACCGTCAGAGGCGTCAGCGTCGGGCAACTCAGCGGCGGACTCCCGCGCCCAGACGTCCACCGCGCCCTCGGCTTCGAAACGAACTCCGGATTCGACGGCACACTTCCAGCCGCTGGAACCGGCAAGCAACAGGTTTGTCTCAGCGTTACAGGCTTCGGAGATGCCGGAGCCCTCAACCTCGGCTGCAAGACGGTCGACTTCGGTACCGGAACACCTAACGGCGCTTTCGACAGCATCACCACTGGCCCGCGAACCATCACCGTCTCTGGATGGGCGTACGACACGAACGCGATCAACTCCGCCACGACCATCACCGTGACCACCGACGCGCCTTACGACGACAGTCCGAAAGTCGCAGGCACCGCGACTGCAAACGTGCCGCGCCCCGACGTCAATAGGGTGAAGAAAGTTCCGGGAAACCACGGGTTCCAGGCAACGTTCACTGGCACCGACTTCGGCCCCGTCACCGTCTGCGTCATGGCGCAGAACGTCGGCGCTGGATCGAACACCATCCTCGGATGCAAGCAGCTGGACGTCCCGCTGTCCTAACCTGCCCAGCAACTCGGACCGGCAAGGCGCGGGTACGTGCACGCGGCAACGCTGAGTGCGGCCAGGCCGACCCCGCACGAATCATGCATTGCGACGCCGTGCGCGTGCTCGCTGCGGCAGATAGCCGCGCGGTAGGAGCATCGACCGCGGTGTACTACGGTTCCGCTGTGGCAGCGTTCTCCACAGACGACGTATTCGGCAATCGGTTGGACTTCGACATTGCCCGCGACGGTTTTGTTCGCGGGTTTCGCGATGACACAGCCATGCGTGACGCAGCGGCTTGGCTCCGGGACGAGGGGTATCGGGTCATCGATGTGGAAGCCGGGGGCTGGGAGGACGAACGTCAATTGCTTTCGGCGTTCGCGGCCGCGCTCTCGTTCCCCAGCTACTTCGGGATGAACCTCGATGCACTCAACGACTGCTTGTCGGATGTCGCGCAGGGCGAATACGGGTGGGACGCACGCGACACCGGCCTGGCCCTCGCCCTTCATGGTTTCCGGCGCTTCGCCGAACGGCTTCCGCAGACCGCGAGTCGCGTGAAGGGCATCCTGCAAGCACAGGGACGATACGCAGCGCTGTTCGGGAACCGGCTGTTCACCACCCTGTCCTGAAAGCCGGGCACGCGCCGACTTCGGGCCCGGTCGCGCTGTCAGCCGACGGTGTTCTCCGGGTGTGCGAGCGTGTACAGCTGCTCGATGGGGTCGTCGGGGTTGTTGACGCTGCCGGCGGAGCCCATGACGTCGTCGATGAGGGCGACGGGGACGATGATGGCTCGATCCGCGGCGGTGTCGGCGGTGAGGGCTCGAAGCGCTGCGGTGAGGTTCCGGACGAGGACGTAGTTCGGGGTGTCCTTGCGGCTGTACTGGGTGGGTTCTGCGTATTCGTCGGCGTCGGTGAGAAGCGTCTGCAGGTCCGGCAGGGTCGTGTCGGTCATCAGCTGTTGTCTCCAGACGGTGGCGAGGTGGTGTCGCGGTTCCGCATGAACGGCAGGTCCTCGACACGGATGGGCTCGGGGTCGGTCATCGGCGGGAACTCGTCGACACCGTCGAGCGACGATGCGGCGGACCAGTTCAGCAGGATGCGGTCTCCATCACCGTTGGTCGCCACGTCGAGGACCGGTTCGAGCCGCACCCAGTAGCAGTCCATCGGCTCACCGGCCTGGGTGCGGTCACCATGGTTGACGACCCGGAGCGGGAGTCCCCATCCTTCGTCGTCGCTGTCCTCCTCCGCAACCCAGCCGATGACGGTGTCGCCGATGGCGATGTTCCCCCTACGGAACTCATCGACGAGGGACGGGCTCTCCAACGTCGTGAAGCGCGGCGAGTTGAAGTCGATGGCCAGCACCGGCAACGGCAACGCTTGACGACGGCCGGCTGACGCCACTGCGTCGCTTTCCTGCGCTGCCGCGGCCTGCTGCTCTGCGAGGGCGTCCAGGACCGCGTCGGCGGCGCGGAGGAAATGGTCACGGTCCTCGTACGCCATTCCCGGGTACTCGCCCGGGTACGCGTCACGCTCCCACTGCTCCTTCGCCTCCCACGCGCGGATCTCCTCCACCCAATAGTCAGCGTCCTGCGCCCGAGCGATGGTCGCCGCGACGAGCTCCCGCTTGGCTGCCGGCGCAGTGAGTTCGGTGGCGGTCATCCGCGGACTCCTTCATGCGACGGCGGGGTGACGTTCCGAATCGTCAGCGGCTCGAACTGATCCGCAGACCAAATCTGCCCGTCAGCACCAACGAGTCGCTTCCCGCCCGACAGCAGCACAGCCATGTACACGAACGGTCTGGTATCGCTGTACGAACCGTCCAGGCACGCCACCAAGGTCGTCCCCGGCGCCAGGTCCTCGACGCGGGGCGGCCCGACGCTCGGCGACGGCTGCGAGAGCAGCGCGTGCTCGCGGGGCTCTTCGCAGTTCCCGTCGTCGGCGTAGCAGCCGTGCACGTGCAGCGGGGAGCGGCAGTGGCCTGAGCCGTCGCACGCCAGCTGTCGCAGCGCCTCGATCTGCTCGCACGTCGGCGTCTGCCCACCCACGAGCGCGTCCCGAGGAGGTTCCGCGACGGGGCCGACGCACGTGCACCGCTCGACCTCCTGGGTGAACAGGGCGCGGATGGCGTCGATGCGTTCGACGTACTCGGGGAGTTCGGCGAGGAGTGCGTCGCCGAATGCTGCTTCGGCGATCTGCTCGTACGTCGGTTCGGCCGTGGTGTCGGTCACAGGTTGCCTCCTTCGACGGCCGGGGTGATGTCGTGGATGGTGCCGGCGATGATGCCGCTCTTGAGGAATCGGTCTCCGGACTCAATGTGGACGATGCCTCGTCCGTCGGCGGGGACCCGCCAACGAGCTGACCCAAGCTGCCTGTGGTCTGCCTCGAACTCGGCGTCTGCTGGCATGGCCTCGATGAGGTTCAAGGAAATGAGCGAACCGTCGGCGACGATTGAGCGCTCGTCCTGCTGCTTCATGGCGGCGGCGTCGAGTGCGTCAGCGCGGTCCCGGAGCTCGTTGCGGTAGTCCTTCTCGTTGTCGCCCCATGCTTCGGGGTTTGCGGCCCACTCGTCGGCGACGTCGCGGAGCACCTGCGCTTGCGCGCGGATGATGTCGGCGGGCTGGGTGTGCGGCATCCGCTGTCCTCCTGGTGTGTTGACGCTTCCTCTATGCGCGGACCGTCGGCGGCTGATGGTCAGTGGTCGTCGCCGGTGAGGTGGGTCTCATGGCGGCCGATCCGGCCGGACAGGCAGCCAATGACCTGAATGCGAACGAGAGGAAACTGCATGGTCTCGAGGCGGACGTCGCTGGCGGTGCCTCTGATGTCGTCGACGACCCAGCTGAGGCCGAGTTCGTCGGCGGCCTTCACCATCTCGTCGAGGCCGCGGATGAGGTCGCGGCGTGCGTTGCCGACTTTCTCGGTCGCAAGGGCCAGCGCCTGGTGCGCGTCGGCGGTTTCGAGTCCGTTCGTCATCGGGTGCTCGCCTCGGTGTCGTTGCGGGTCGGACCGTGGACGATGGTCCGTGGCCCCAGTTCCCACTTGAGGAGCACGTATGCGTCGGGATGCGGATGCTCGAGGAACGTCCGCTCCGCGTGCTCGGCGGTCGGCGGCCAGATCCGGAGCGGGTCCGGCCATGCTGGATGGCCGCACAGGTAGTAGCGGCGTTCGAACCCGAGGCGGACGAGCGTTGCGTCGCCCTGCTCACCGGTCAGCTGCTGCTCGTCCTGCTGCGCAGCAGCGGACGCGTCGAGGGCGTCCGCTCGGTCGCGGAGCTCGTTGCGGTAGTCCTTGCCGTTGTCGCCCCACGCGTCAGGGTTCGCAGCCCACTCGTCGGCGAGGTCACGCAGCAGCTGCGCTTGCGCGCCGGTGATGTCAGCGGGCGGGGTGTGCGGCATCGGGTGTCCTCCGGTCATGTCGATGCTTCCTCTATGCGCGGAGACCCGACGCCGGCGGCGGGAAGCAGGTATCCGGCGGCGCAGGCGATGTCCTCGCGTCCCGATACGGTGACCAGGTGACCGAGGTGCTGACTTTGGATGCTGCCGCCGTGGACCGGTACGCAGATGTGCTCGCCACGGTCGGTGCCGCTGTTGCCGGCTTTGATTTCGCTGCTGCCGAGACGCTCCTGGAACCGATCGCTGACGACCGGTGGATGGGGCATGTGCCAACCGCCGGAAGCGAACCGCGGGAACCGGGCGCAGCGTCCGCGCGGGACGTGTCGGACCGACTGCGCGCTGCAGTGTTCCGCCGCGATGGGTTCCGCTGCTCCTACTGTGGTGGCCGCGCAGTTCCCCGCTGCGTGCTCGTCGCGGTCAGCGAAGCGTTCCCCCGATTCGGCTACCACCCGCACTACCGACGTGGTGCGATGCATCCTGCGTTCTGGGCCCTCGCCCCAGAAGCAGACCACACCGTTGCGCACAGCCGCGGCGGCGCCGGCGCCCTCGAGAACCTCACCACGATGCACGCCCTGTGCAACACCGCGAAATCCGACGCGCTCCTCACCGACCTGCCGGTCGTTGACCGTCTGGAGGCCGCCGACGGGTGGGATGGGCTGCTGTCGGCCTACCCGGCGCTCGTCGAAGCGGGCAACACGCATGGGGTGCGGCAAGCATCACTCCGGTACCACCCGCAGTGGCTGCGACTGTTCGGACTGCAGCCACTCGGACCCGTCGTCGCGCCGGCGTCGGATAGTGTGACCGCCGATGAGTGAAGTGGAAACGACAGCTGCCCCGCATTATGAGCGTCAGCTCGACGGCCCGGTACTCGCCAGTAAGCAGTTCGTGGCCGGCAAGAACACGAACGCAACGGCGACTTCCCTCCAGCTGTTCGACGCTGAAAAGACCTTTGGTCGAGTGAATCTGCGAGCGATAGTCGTCATCGTCCTGGCCTTCGACGTGCTGCAGATCACCCTCGCGCTCACCGTATGCCCATCCTGGGTCACCGTCATCCCGGCGGCCCTCGTCGACGTGTGGGCCGTCTGGTACTTCAGCGGTCTCGTCCGCGAGTTCACCCCGGACAAGGACACGCAGTTCGCGTTCCCACCCGGAGAGGTAGTCCGCGTCGCAGCAGACAGCACCGACGCCGTCATCCAGCTGAACCACACCGTCGCATACAAGGTGCCGCTTGCCGACATCGTCACCATCAGGAACGTCCCGCTCAGCTTCGCGAAGGTCACACTCAAGGAGGGGGAGAGCATTCTGCTGCCGAGAAAGGCGATACCCGCACGCCTGACGAGCCTCCAAACCACCATCCAATGACGTGCAACAACCCGGACGTCAGCCCCATGCGGAACGAGCGCCCGGTTGCCTGCCAGCGCCAGCCAATATGAGTGCCCATGGGTGAAGGGAAACGTCACCACACTTCCCGGAACCAATATGGCGGTAGTTCCGGGACACTCTGGTTGCTGGCCGGCGGCCATCGACACGCCACACGGGGCCAGCTCTACAATAAGCGTTCCCGCGTCGCACGCCTGCCTCGAAAAGGGTTCGCGCACTGAGACGACCACCGGACCACCTATGTGAGACGGGCCGAAGAGCCAAGCGCAGGCAGACAGCAAGAAGGCCGGTGACCGACCGGCCACCGAGACACGTCCAGCCTGCCGCTTCGCTAGGGTCTTTGGGTGCTGATCGTTCTTCGCGGAAACTCGGGTTCTGGGAAATCGACCGTGGCGCAGCTGCTCCAAGCGAATGAGCCGGGATAAAGGCCTGTCGGGGGCTGCGTCGTCCGAGTGCTCATCACTGGTGATGATTTGCATTTGCCGCGCTTCCGGGCTGGCGCTGCTGGCCCATACGCTCGCCGCATGCTCACCTTCCTTCGTCGACCGGTCGTGGGGCGCGTCCTCCGCGCGGTCATTCCGCTCCTGGGCGGGGCGGTGTTCGCGACGCTGTGGGTTGTTGCCGAGTGGGCGCGCCCGCAGGACGGCGGTGCCCTGGTCGCGGTCTTCTTCGGCGCGGCGATCGCGTTGTCGGCGTGGATGCCCTGGGCGGCGCTCGGACTGATCGTCGTCGTTCCGGCGTTACAGGGATTCGGGCTGCTGCCCCCGCCGGAACCCACGACTTGGCCGCAATATCTCGCGATCGGAATCGTTGCCGGTGTCGTGGGCGCTCGCTCGCCCTGGCTGCTCAGGGCGGCGGCTGTCGTTGTCGGCGCTGTCGGCAGCGTCGCCGCGGGCTGGGCGCTGACGGTTCCGTCCGTGGGTCGGAGTGACGTGTGGGGCGTCTGGTTGGGCGAGCACGAAGGAGCTCGCACAGATCTGTCCGCGATCGCTTTTGCTCTCGTCGGGGTCACCGGTATCGGCTGGGCGATCGGTGTTGCGGTCGGCAGCGCATGGCGGTTGAACATCGCGCGCGGCCGGATTCTCGCGGCGAAACAGCAGACTGACGAAGCCGTCGCTGAGCTGCAGGTCGTCCTCGATCGCGCGGCGATAGCGCGGGACGTGCACGACTCTTTGGCGCACTCCCTCGCGATTGTCGTGTCTCAGGCGCAGGGCGCGTCCGCCCTCGTCGGCGGCGATGGTGTCGCGGCGCAGGCGCTCACCGACATCGCGACGGTCAGCCGGGAGGCGCTGACGGACGTGCGCGCCCTCGTGGAGCGCATCGAGGACGAGACACCCGGCGTGCACCGTGTCGGCGACATCGCCGGGCTGCTCAGACAGATGCGCGAGGTCGGCATGACGGTGACCTTCGAAGAGCATGGCGATCCAGGTGTCCTCGGTCGACAGACGGAGGCCGCCGCGTACCGGATCGTGCAGGAATCCTGCACGAACGCGTTGAAGCACGCCGGGCGCCACGCGGACGTCCGCGTGGTCCTCGATCAGCGCGGCGCCGGCCTCGGCGTCATCGTCGAATCCCGCGGGTCCGCGCCGCTGGTCGCGGCCGCCGGCCCTGGCGTCGGTATTCGAGGGATGCGCGAACGCGCCCGTCTCGTCGGCGGATGGCTCAGAGCCGAACGAGACCTCGACGCCGACACTCACGCTTGGGTCGTCACGGCATGGCTTCCCGGAGCGGCAGCATGACCGCTCCAATCACGGTCGGGATTGTCGACGATCAACGGCTGTTCGCATCCGGGATGAGCATGCTCGTCAACGCCCAGCCGGACATGACATCCATCGGAAGCGCTTCCGACGGCGAGGAGGCGCTCGCGCTCGTCCGACGGGCCGATCCGGACGTGCTGCTGCTGGATCTGCGGATGCCCGTCCTGAACGGCATCGACACGATGCGACAGCTGTTCGCTGACACCGACGACGCCAGCGCCGCCAGGCCGAAGATCGTCGTGCTCACCACGATGCGCAACGACGACGCGGTCCTCGCCGCGCTCCGCGCAGGCGCCGGCGCCTTCTTGACCAAGGACGCGACACCGGACGTCGTCCTCGACACGATCCGAGCAGTCCACCAACAGTCAGCAACGCCAAGCGAAGCGGACACAATCGAGTTGCTGCGGACCACGTCGCCAGTCGCGGACGATCGAAACGCGCTGCTGGACCGGCTGACCGCACGCGAACAAGAGGTGTTCCTGCTCGTCGCGAAGGGACTGAGCAACGCGCAGATCGCAGCGACCCTGTTCCTCAGCGACGCGACGGTAAAGACACACGTCCGCGCCGTGCTGAACAAGCTCGGGCTCCGCAACCGAATTCAAGTCGTCATCACAGCACATGAACGCGGCCTCGTCCGCGCCCAAGGGGGGAAACCATGACCACCGCATTCCGTAGCCAGAGTGCCGCGAAAGCCGTCACGCTCGTCGTCGTCGTCGCGGGCCTCGCGAGCGCCGTCGTCCACAGCGCGACCGCGACTGCCGCGGATCAGGCAATCGCATCGACCGTTCAGCCCGACGTGAACGCGTGGAGTATGCCGTTGGACGCGTACGTTGCGCCCGCGTCCGATCTCGAGGACCAGGCCGAGGACCTGCTCATCGGCCGCTGCCTTCAGCAGAACGGGCTCACGGACTGGACCGTGCCGCACCGCACCGTGGGTGGCCTGCAGGCCCTCGCCGACGCCACCGACACCGCCGCGAACGCGAACCCGTCTCCAGCACTCGCGACCACGAAGCCCCTCGACGCCGCCACCGCCGCGAGACGCGGCTACTCGGGCCCATCGACCGCCGGCGCAGGCGCGGCCGCATGGAAGGCGTGGGCGTTCTCACCCGTTCGGAACACCGAGCTCAGCACGCTCCCGGCCGGCACGTTCGACCGTTGCCTCGCGGCCGCACGATCGACGCTCGGAGAACCGCTCGACGGTCAGGTGATGGCCGCATCGGAACTCGCTCAACGTCTGACCTACCTCGCTGCCCTCGACGCCCGTAAGGACCCGTCCGTCCTCGCGGCGTCGCGTCGATGGAACTCGTGCATGGCCTCGACGAAGGTCCGCGACCTGCCCGCATCCCCAGACGGCATGCCGACCGCGTCGATGCGGGCCACGGACGGCGTCCGAACCGGAGCGGCCACACCAACCGCTGCCGAGAAGAAGATCGCGGAACGGGACGTGGCATGCCAGCAGTCCTCGGGCTACCGAGACGCCCTCTACACCACGGAATGGTCACGACTCCAACACGTCACCACCGCCGACGCGCAGACCCTCGCGCACGGGTCCACCGACAACCCCTCCCTCCGCCATCGCCTGGTAGCGACAATCGAATCGGTGCAGCGCTGACGCCCCGTCCCGAAAGACGATCGGCTACTGAGACATGTGAGCCGGTTCTACAAGCCGGTCACGTTTCGTGTCATCACGATGCTGTCGTAGCGCTTTCCGGGGAAGTGCACGTCGTCAACGTGTTCAAAGCCCCAACGCGCGTACATGGCAACAAGGTGCTCGGCCGGTGCCGCAGTGTCGAGTCCAATCCTCGTGATGCCGTGCCTCATGGCCCACGCGCAGGCGACGTCGAACAGCGTTCTGGCGACGGCGCGACCGCGCAATTGCGGCCCGACCGCAACTTGGCACAGCCATCCGGTGCCTGGCTCTTGAGCATGCTCGGACAGTGATCGGACGTCGTCCGGCGGAGGCACGGACATTGTCATGCTCGCCGCGACCCGGCCGTCTTGTTCCACCACCCAGCAGACGCCGTCTGCCACCCGCTGGCGGGTCGTCTCGACGCTTTGGGTCGCTGCGGTGAAGTTCAATCCCGCATCTTGAAGCTCTCGGTAGGCCGAGTTCAGAAGATCCGTCAGCTCCGCGGCATCCTCGGGGCGGAAGGGACGCGGCTCGACGTTGGTAGTCACCCGGCAAGCCTGGGAGGCTGCCCCACGGTAGGCCGGTCCCGCTCGCAACCGCCCGGTTCGGGATCCTCTACCGAGAGCGGTCGAGCTTGCCGCTGTCCGTGCCTACTTCTTCTCATACCGACGCCAGTAGCGCGCAAGTGCCTCACGGCTCGGACGCGATGTAGGGAACGCAACGAGAGCCGCTCCGCCGAAGAGGACGAGGACCGCCACCAGTCGGTCGAGCCTGCCGTCTGACGTCGCCATCAGCACGAACCCCGCAACGATCAGCACGCCGCCGAGCGCAGCAAGGAGGACGCGTCGAGTGGTCATGTCCGCAAAGTTACGCCGCGCCAATCGGCCCGGACGTTGTCTTAGTGGACGGTCGCTCAACGGAGGAATCAGCACCGCCGCGACCGACCGGCGAATCGTCGTCTCGGTAGCGGATCGGCTACTGAGACGGCTTCGATGACGACTGTGCCGTGCTCAGGACGAGGCGTACCGCCTGTCTCGCTTCGTCAGGAACGAGACGTTCCTCTTCGAGTGACGTTGCGGCGACCCAGCTTGGGTCGTACTTGTTGCTGTCTGACGCACGGTGCAGCTCGGGCCCTCCGAGCGCGACCTCCGCAGATGTCACTTTCACCGCGAAGTACGCGACCGGCACCTCGCGGTCAACAGCGACGTCGAGTAGATCGCCTACCTCGCCATTGAGCCCGGTCTCTTCGAGAAGTTCACGGCGGCAGGCCCCGCGCAAGTCCTCGCCCTCTTCGACGCCGCCTCCGGGAAGCACGCAGTAGCTCCGACCGTCCTTGAATCGCTTGATCACGAGCACCTGCTCGTCGACTACGACGACTGCCGCTGATCGGATACGCATCGGCTCAGTTCACCATGCACCGCCTCGATCCGTTAGGCGTCCCGGCAGCCGATCCGTCAGCGGGACATTAGGAAGTCGCAGAGGACGGCGGTCCACTGCTCTAACGCATCCAGATGCGCGTCGTGGGAGGCACCAGCGAGGTCCGCGCGGCTGACGTTCGTGCCGCGCCGGACGAACTCCGACTTCTGCTCGTCCGTGAACATGCCGCCGTCCGCGTATACGACCAGCGTTGGAGCGACAATACTCTCCCATTCGGGCCAGCGCGGCACCGCAACTTCTGTGATGGTCCGCACCATCACGTCGGCATCGAAGCGTGGATACAGCCCGTCCTCGCGCTGTTCGAGATCCGCGACCCACGCCCGAGCCAGCGGACCGTCACCGAGCGCCGCGCGTGCGTCTTCGCGGTTGGCGAACGGGACCTCCCAGGAGCGGAAGTAGTCGCCGAGTGCGGCATGGTCCTCTGAGGATCCGCCGCCTTCGTTTCCTTCCAGGAGCACCAGACGGCCAACCATCTCAGGGTGGGCGGCCGCGACGAGCATCGCGGTATGGGCTCCCATCGATTGACCGACGAGGTCGACCGGTCCTGCCGACTCGGTCCTGATCACGGAAGCGACGTCTTCGACGAACGCGGCACGGGTCGTATCGGCCGGCGCGCGGGTGCTGAACCCGTGCCCACGCTGGTCGACGAGGATCACCTTGCGCGGCGCGAGCGCACCGGCGGTCGGGACGAACTCGCGGCCACTGCCGGCCAGGCCGTGCAGGATGACGACCGCCGGGTCCTCCCCATCGAAAATCGAATATGAGATCGTAACGCCGTCCGCGGCCATCACTGCGCGCCGTGCCTCGCTCACGTGGCAACGCTACCGCGGCCGGGGACCCATGCCCGCAAGCCGGTCGCTCAACGGAGGAATCAGCACCGCCGCGATCGACCGGCGATCGTCGTCTCGGTAGCGGATCGGCTAACGAATCGGCTAACGAGACGGCTCACTCGCATCTGTCAGAAGCCAGTTGGCGACGTCGCATTGGTCGGTGTCGTTCCTTCCCGTCGCGAGAACGCGTCCGTCGGCGCACAGCGCGAGCGTGTGCAGCGAGCCGGCTGCGACCTGGACAACATCGCGCCAAGCACCGACATCGCACTGGCCGTGCGAGTTGTCGCCGGCAGCAAGCACGCGCCCGTCGGCCGTTACGCCGACGGTGTGTTGGCTGCCCGCCGAGATCGAGACCACGTCTCTCCATCGAGCAAGGTCGTCGACACCGGCTGTACGGTCACCCACGCCGAGGACCGTTCCGTGCTCAGTCAAGGCGACCGTGTGCAGATACCCCGCGGAAACGGCCTGAACTTCCGACCACCCGGTGACGTCGCACTGGCCTCGGCGGTTGTTGCCGACGGCGAGGACTGTGCCGTCTCTCCTGAGTCCGATCGAGTGCCAGTCACCCGCTGCGACCCCGAGAAGGTCTGTCCAAGATTCGACGTTGCACGCTCCTTCGTTCGGTCGGCCCGCGGCTCGGGCGGTGCCGTCCGTGAGTACCGCGAGGGTTCGCCGCCAGCCTGCGGCGATCGCGGTGACCTCCACCCAAGAGCCGACCTCGCACTGCCCGTCCCCGTTCCACCCAACCGCAACGAGCGCACCATCCGCGGTGAGCGCCACCGTGTGAGAACGTCCCGTGTTCGGTGCCGTGTGGACATTCCCGACCGCGACGGCGACGACGTGCTCCCACGCCTGCACCTGGCACTCCTCGGCGCGCGCATCGCCGGCGGCCACCAACCTCCCGTCCGCGCGGACTCCGACCGAATGACGCCGACCGGCAGCGACGACCGCGGACATGGTGTCGTTGATCTCTGCAGGCATAGACCTCATCATGGCCGCGGCCCCAGAACGTCCGACAGCCGATCGGCGATCGAGACGGTGTTCTCTGTTCTCCTACCTCACGGTGTGCTTGAGCGCCTCGGCTGCTGCTCGACCCCACCCGTTCGGGTCGTCGCCGGGAGGCACGAGTGCCAGGGAGTACCAGAGCACGAGGACCGGCCACCATTGGAGTTCCTCGTCGGTGAGGGCTTGCACCGTTTGGTAGCCGTCCAGGAACTGCTGCCGAACCGACTGTGAAACGGGCCCCCAGTCCCGGAAGAGCGTGCCGAGCATGACCGCTGAACGCGCGACTTCGACGATTCGATGGTCGAGTCGAAGCTCCTCGAAGTCGAGAACGCCGACGACAGCGCTGCCGACGCACAAGATGTTTGCGGCGCGGTAGTCGCCTTGCACGATCTGTAGGGGCGGGAGGTCCGCCGGCGCTTGTTCGAGCATCTGCCCGAGGACGTCTCGGGCCTTCGGGGGCAGCGTCGACGGGTCGGACGTGACCCAGCCGGCGATCTGCTCGGTGACTGGTGCCGGCACGGACAGGAACTCGGGTGGCGAGTTGCGCAGGGGGAGCTCGCGCAGCGCATTGTGCAGCCGAGCGAGCATCGCTCCCGCTGCACGAACCTGATCGGAGTCCCCAACGTTGAGGTGGCCGCCGTCGATGACGCGTTGCAATCCCATCGAGACACCATCGCTCGTCACCTGAACCTCACCCGCAAGTGTCGGTACCGGTGTCGACACGGGCAATCCGAGTGCTCCGAGCGAAGCAGTGACCGTGGCGGCGAACGCGAGCCGTTCGAACCGGTCAGGTGCGACTGACCACTTCAACAGGAGCCGTTCGTCGCTTCTGGGCACCCACGCGAGTGCGTTGCTGTCGCTGATCGCAACCCGCTCCGGGGAGCCGACACGAACACCCCAATGACGCTCGACCGTTGAGCTGACCCAAGCGCCAACCTCCTCCGCGTTCGCGAAGCCGAAACGATCCCGGAGCACTTCAGCCGGGTCGTCCTGCGCCCACAACATCTCGATCGTCATCGATCCCCCTGCATCAAGAGACAGGCGTCGAGCCCGACACCCCACTCGATCTTGCCCTGCCTCACAGGCCCGCTTCCGACTTCTTGTCAGAACCTCAAAAGCGATCCCCTTTCGGACGCAGCTAGAGCAGTTGCCTCCGCGGCACGATGGTCGCCGTGACGATGGCGAGCAGCCCGACCAGGGCGAGCGGGACGGCGACGTCGGCGTGGTCGATGAGGGCTCCGGCCGCAGCGGAGGCGAGGGCAGCTCCGAGGTTGACCGCGGTGTTCACCCACGTCGACGCCTCGGTCCGTGCGCTCTCGGGCACGACGGCGTCGGCGACGAGGTAGCCGGTGACGAGGGACGGCGCGAGGAACAGGCCGAGCAGCACGAGCCCGATCCCGAACCCGACCAGACCGCCGATCTGCGAGACGCCGCCGGCGATGACACCCATGCCGACGGTGAGCAGCAGCAGCTTCGTCCCGAGCGTCGCACGCCAGCGGACGTGCCCGTAGAGCACACCGCCGATGGCGCTTCCGGCCGCGAACGCGGCGAGGAGCCATCCCGAGCTCGCGACGGAGCCGTGTGCTTCCGCGACCGCCGGTGCCGCGATTTCGGCGACGCCGAGCACGCACCCGACGCCGACGAGTACGAGGAGCACGCGCGGGAAGCCGGGCTGTCCCAGGGGTCGCTCTGCCTTGGTGGTGACGCCGGCATTCGGCGTCTGCGCTCGTGACGCCGTGCTGGTAGTGATCCCGACGGTGCCCACGAGGACGACGACGGCCGTCAGCACCAGGCCGACGGGTGCCGTCGTCGCGGTGATGACGGCCGCGATCACGACCGGACCGATCACGAAGAGCAATTCCTCGGCCACTGCGTCGAGGCTGAACGCCTGCTTGCGCTGTTCGCCCTGGTCGGTGAGCGACGCCCAGATAACGCGCATGGCAGCCCCGAGCGGTGGAGCACTCACGCCGATCACGACGCTGCCGGCGAGGAGCACGGCGAGGGGAGCGTGCGCAGCGACGGCGGCGGCGAGCACGGCGAGACCGACGGCCTGACCGACGCCGAGCACGGTGAGGGAACGCCGTTGCCCCATCGGTCCACCGCCCGGGCACGCCAGGGAGCAGCCACGACGTTCGCGAGACCGAAGACGGCGGCCGCGACACCTGCGGCAGCGAACGAGCCGGTGCTCTCCTCGACAGCGAGGACGAGGCCGAGGCTGGCCATCGCGAGAGCGGAACGGCCGATGAGAGCGGGGATGAAGGCGCGAAGCGCGCCGGGGAGACGAAGCACGGTGAGCATGGGGAACCTCTGGTGATGCGCTTCAGCTCACGGCCGAAGCAATGCTGACGGTATGAAGCCCAGGCGCGACAAAGCCACCCTGGGGGTCAGGTTCCTGCGCGGGTGAGACGCAGGGCCGTCAGATAAACATCACGATGTGCACGCTGCGACGCTAGCACCGGCCATGCGTTGTCTCTGTTGCCAAGCCCAGATGCATCGCGGTGCAGGTGGAACTTGCACCGCGCATGGTCACGCCCCGATTACCGATCGGCTATCGAACGGCGGCCTTCCGCAGCGGTGAGCATGCGGCGACCATTGCGGCGGCGGCGAACACAAGGGTCACTGCAAGCAGTGCGGGGCCAGGCCCGGCGACGGTCATGAAGGCACCGCCACCCACTGCTCCCGCAGCCGCAAGGGTCCTGTTCGCGCTGCGCATCGTGCCGTTCATCCGACCGAGAAGCGCGTCAGGTGTGACTGTCTGGCGGAGGCTCATCTCGTTCGCGTTCTCGCACCCCGCGGCAACACCGTGCACGGCGAATGCGACGAACAAGACCAGCACAGTCGCCGGCGGCGCTGGGACGCTGACACCGAGGGTCGCGAGCATGATGGCCGCCCACGCGACCGGATAGGCGGTTCGAGCGGCGATGATCGTCTGGCCGGCACCGAAGCGGGTGCCGAGGCGCGGCGCAGCGGTGGCGCCGACAAGCATCGCGACTCCGCTGACGGCGATGATGGCCCCGTACACCGACGGCGGAAGCGCGAGCGTGCGAAGCGCGAGGGTCGCGAACACCGTCAGTCCGGCGGCGTTGGCGAGGAACCACAAGTGCGTGGACAGCGCCAGAGGCGCAAGCGTTGCATGACCGTACGTCCATCGCAGACCGTCAACGATGTCGCTCCGCAGCCGAGTACCCGGCAGGCGTGCCGGGTTCTGCTCGACAACACGGACCCGGGCGATGAGGCCGGCGTCGACGAAGTAGCTCACCGAGTCGAGGGCGATCGCGACCGGCGCGGTCATGATGCTGACCAGGACACCGCCGAGAGCCGGGCCCACCGTCTGCGCTGCCGCGTCACTCTGATCTACTCGCGCATTCGCCGCCAGGAGGAGAGGACGAGGGACGATTCGAGGGAGGAGGGACTGCGTCGCGGCGAATCCCACAACGGACAAGATACCGAACACGAACAACGCCGCCGCCGTCACCCAAAGGTCCAGGAATCCAGTCAGCCAGAGGACCGGAATCGCGCCGAGGCACACGCCACGACCGACACTCGCCCAGATCAGCAGTGGCTTGCGCCGGAACCGATCGACGTACGCGCCGACGATCAGACCGAACAATGCATACGGAAGGGATTGGGCAGCGTTCACCGAGCCGACCTCGAATGAAGTGGCGCGCAGCACCGTCACCACGAGAACCGGTACGGCGACCGCGCTCACCGCTGAGCCGAACGACGAGACTGTCGCGGCGGACCAATAGGAACGGAACCCGGGCACTCGACGCAGCGTGGCTTCGTCGTCGCCCATGCGCCAACGCTGGCAGATCGCAACCCCACGAGCAAGGAAGCTCACAACAACCACCCCGTCCCCGGTAGCCGATGGGCTACCGGGTCAAAGTCGCTGATAGCGTCCAGCAGGTGGCGCGCGCTGATGGCGGATCGGCTCGACTGGAGGTCCTAGAACTCCTCGAGATCGCAGACCCGCGCACGATAGGCCCGACCGCGGTCCGACAGCAGCACCTTCGACGCGATGATATCGGGCGGTGGGATCGCGTCGAGGTAGACACCATCGACGGCGATACGATCCCGTGCTTCCTGATCACGCCCGATGATCACGCAGGGCTCGATGTCATCGCGGTGCACCAGCACGCGGGCGCGTTCAACCTCGGCAAGAGCGAGCCGGCTGGTCTCGCGGGCGATCCGAGCTTGGCCTACGGTCTGGCTCTGGTGCGCGCGGGTGCGCGCGTAATCCTGCCGGACCTCGTCGGCTTCGAAGAGCGTCAGCGTCGCTGGTCTGGCGATGCCGGAGCAGACGAACGGCTCGACGCCCTCTTCCGAGTGACGAACGGCAGTAGCCTGCAAGCGAAACACACTCGCGACATCGCCGCCGTGACCACCTGGTTACAAGAAGCCGGACCAAGCTCGGAGCAGCTCGGCATCATCGGACACTCGCTCGGCGGCCAAGTCGCGCTGTTCTCCCTCGCCGTCGACCCTCGCATTTCCCGCGGCGTCGTGAGCTGCGGTCTCGGAACCCTCGCTTCGTTCGAAGCAGCGCGCATCAACCACAATCCTGCGTGGTTCGTGCCGAGACTTCGGGCATCGGGAGACGTCGCGATGGTCGTGTCAGCAGTCGACCAGCCAGTGTTCGTTGCAGCTGGACGACGGGACCGGCTCTTCCCACTCGATGGAGTCCAGGAAGTACTTGATGCGTTCCGGCCGGGCTTGCTTACGGCCGAGCTGTTCGAGGACGGTCACGCAATGCCAGCACATGTCCTGGAAGCAGCGATACGACACCTACTCTCAACAGGCGCTGACTCATCTCGATAGCGGATCGGCTACCGGACGCTGATAGTCGGGAGTTGGATACAAGCATGTCGTCCAAGCTTCAGCCTCGCGTGCTCGGCCTGGCAATCGGTGCGGGGGCCCTGGTTGCGGGCCTCGTCATAGCGCTTCTCGGCCTCGTCCTTAGCGCCGATTTCGTCGGGCTCGTAGCGGCCGGGCTGGTGATCGCTGCGATGGGATTGGTCGTCGCGATAGTTGGAGCGATTGGCTTCGCCCTACACGGGTCCGCCCGATCTGCGCGCCAGAGGATGAGGTGATAGTCAGCGACTCATTGGCTAGTCCGATGGCCGATTCACTACCGGACGGTCCTCATGGGACTATCGCGGGCATGGAGACTGCGACCCGGCAAACCCCTGGACACCTCGTCGATGCTTTCGCTCGGGAGCATCGACGGCGGCTTCCCGGCCTTCTTGGCTCGCTCGTCATGACCGGTTCAGCGACGCTCGATGACTGGCGGCCAGGAATCAGCGACATCGACCTCGTGCTGATCACGACTCGTCCGGTTACCGCCGCGGACCTGCCCACGATCGCGGTGCTTCATGCGGTGCCAGAGGCGGGAACGCCGATCGACGGTCTCTACCTCACGGAAGCTCAGCTCGCCGCCGGCCCAGACGCGATCGAGGCCGCGCCTCAGGTGGTTGTTGGGAAGCTGGTCGCCGCTGAGAACGGCGGCGAGCTGACGTGGGTCACGTGGCGAGAGGTGGAGAACGGCGTCGAGTCGACGGTCTCGGAGGAGGGTGCTTCCTCATGGCTGCCGTCAACACGGCGGTTCCCAGGAGCGTTGGACGGCGCGAGAGCGTTCTCCCGGAAGAACCTGTTCGACTACTGGGCTCCTCTGGGTTCCGAGACGATCGAGCAGCTTGCCGGCCGTTCGGAGACGGCGACTGTGAATGCGGTAGCGGTGCGGTGGATCGCCCTTGGTCCCGCTCGATTGGTCGCGACCATCGAGGACGGGTTGGTTCTCTCGAAGACCGAGGCCGCCCGCTTCGCTTCCCGGAAGTGGCCGGAGTTCGAGGACCTGCTCTCTCGGGTTGTGGCATCGCGGGCCGGCGAGAACGTCGAATTCACCGTTGACGACGCCCGGCGCGCGATCGCGTTGCTTCAGCGCTGCGTCGACGCTGCGGACGGCGGTAGCCGGTAGCCGATGGACTGTCGAGACGCAGACTCCGGTCGGTCCGGCGCGTTCACGGTCGGGGATGGGGGTCGTGGGCGTGGCTTGGTTCGGCGGCGAACGCGCGTTCGTAGATGTCGTAGACGACCGCGGCCTTCGCGTCGTTGTAGCGCACACCTGCCCCGGCGCGCATAGCCTTCGCCTTTGCGTCGGCGTAGGCCTGTCGGTCGTCGGAGTGGGCTCGCAACCACTCCACGAACAGGCGATGCCGTTGCGGCTCCACTGCGTCGGGCCGCCAGACATGCAGATTGGTGTTGGGATCACCGAGGGTGAGCTGGCGGTGAGCATCACCTGCGATGACGTCGCGGAAGATTAGCCGGAACCCGACCGCTTCGAGCTTCGGCAACCAGGCTTGCTCATCGAGCACGTCAGGCACGAGCAGGTCAACGTCGATAACGGGCTTGGCGACCATCCCTGGTACGGCCGTTGAGCCGACGTGTTGAATGGTGCGATCAGCGCCAAGCGCATCCGCAACAAGATTGCGCACGCACGCGAACGACTCACCCCATCGCGGGTCATAAGCCTGTGGGGAACCGGGTTCGGTCTGTCGAAACGCGACGCGCTGAGACTGACGTGCGGCGTTGCTATCGGCGGCAAATGGGCGCCAGAGAGGGTGTGCGGGCACAGACACATCATGAACCGTTTATCGCGTCTCAGTAGCCGATCGACTATTGCGAGCGAGGGGCATCCACCCACTGGTCGCCGTTGGCGCGGAGGTAGGCCGCCGTGGATGTCCAGTACCGCCGGGACCGGTCGTGTACATCGTTGCCCACGGCTCCCAGCCGTCGGCGTGCGCCTGGCGCAGCAACGAGTGCATCGCGCCGCAGCCTACGGCCAAGCGACATCTCAACGAGCATCAGCGATCGGACAGTTCTCATGACACTCTTTGTGCATGACGATCGAGGTAGTCGAGGGCCGAAGCGCCAGCGACACGCGTCGAATCCTGGAAGCACTGCCCGACTGGTTCTGCGACCCCGCAGCCATCGACAACTACGTGGAAGCCACCGATGACCCACGCTACGAAAGCATGGTCGCAATCAGTCCTACAGGACCGGTTGGTATAGCGCTGAGTCGACGCCACTTCCATGAAGCTGCCGAACTGCATCTCATCGCGGTCGATCCGGGGGCACGCCGGTCCGGCGTGGGCCGGTCACTCGTCGAGCGCGTCGCAAGTGTGTTGGCGGCGGACGGCTGCTCGCTGCTATCAGTGCACACCGTTGGCCCATCGTTCCAGAACGAGCCATACGCGCACACACGGGCCTTCTACCGCAGCGTCGGGTTCACGCCGTTGGAGGAGCATGACGGCCTCGACTGGCCAGGTCCCACGCTCATTCTGGTCCGGCCATTGCAAGCAGCAGACCGCGAGGAGGACGTTCGTTAGCGGATGGGCAACTGAGATGGTGGCGTTGATCCCGTCACATGGACGCTGCTAGCGTTCGACGAACTGGTCCAACGATGGGGGAAAGGTGGCAGCGATGCCGTTCACCCCCCGGTGGACACTTTCCCACGAAGCCTGCGCCCGAGCTTGTCGGACCGCGGCCGATCCCTCCCGGAGTCATGGCAACGCAGCACTGAGCTGACCGTCACGGTCAGCCTTCCTCGCCGCGGGCATTCTGCTCGCGCACTTCTGCATGCCCGCGCCCCCGCACACGGCGGCGCGCTGACTTCACGGGATCACTTCCATGCTCTTCACCCCTGCCCGGTTCTGGGCTTCACTCGCGAGCCTGCGCGAGCACCGCTTCGTCACGTTCGCAGTCCTGACCGACACCATCGGCGCCGGCCTCACACTGCCGTTGACAATCGTCTACTTCACCATCACCACCCACGTGCCACTGGCGGTGATCGGTGTCCTCTCCACCGTCGCATCACTGGTCGCCCTTCCGATCGGACTCGTCGGCGGAAGCCTCACCGACCGGTTCGGCGCGAAGGCGTCGATGATCCTCAACAATCTCCTCTCAGCAGCCGGCTTCGCGCTTTACCTCTTCGCCCACGACCCGGTGATGATCTTCGCCGCGATCTTCCTCGCCAACGCGTCGGAGCGGCTCTACTGGACATCGTGGACTGCGTACGTCCACGACCTCGCGGCAGGCCGACCGTTCGAGCGCTGGTTCGCGTTCCTCGAAGCAACGAAAGCCGCAGCCCTCGGCACTGGCGCGATCATCGCCGCGATCACCCTCGCAAACGGGCACCAGGACGGGTTGAGGTGGCTGGTCCTCGCCAACGTCACCACCAGCATCGCCGCAGCCGTCGTGTTCGCAACGCAACGCACCGGACACCGTTCGCCGTGGACGGCAGCGCACGCCGACACGGGAGCGGCGGACACGCCTGGGTCGCTTCGCGACTTCGTCGTTGACCGGTCGATGCAACTCATCACACTTGGGCAGTTCCTGATCGGTCCCGCGATGGTGCTGCCGAACGTCGCGTTCAGCGTCCTGTTCATCCAGCGGTGGGGCATGTCCCCAGCAGTCGCACCCGTCCAGTTCGCCATCGCAACAGGCCTGTCCGCGCTGTTCCAGACCTCTGTCACGCGCTGGGTTGCAGGGCGGCAGCGCGGGACGCTTATCGCGCTCGGCGCGGTCCTGACCGCTGCGACGGCAGCGCCGCTGATCGTTCTTCCTCAACTGCACGGGCTGGCCGCGTGGTCCTACGTCGTCGCGGTCGCGATCCTGCTAGCCGCAGCGGACATGATCTACCTACCCGCAGCGAACGCGGTTATGGCAGAAGCCCCGCACCCGCGCATCCGCGGCCGAGCGATCGGGGTGTTCCAGACCGCGAGCTCGATCGGCATGGCACTATTCCCGCTCACCCTCGGACTGATGGACTCACGGACGCCCTGGCTGCTCTGGCTCATCGCCACAGGCGTGTTCCTCATCGCCGCATGGGTTTGGAGCGCAGGGGTCCGAGGCCTACCGCAACGGGTGCAAATCGCGGAGCTGAACGACATCGACGCGTGAGTCAGGCTTGGCCGGACCCGACCACGTCCGGCCAAGCCTCGTCTTGGTAGCGGATTGACTACTGCGACCGAAGGGCATCTAGCCACTGGTCGCGGTTGGCGCGGAGGTAGGCCGCCGTGGATGCCCAGTACTCGCCGTGACCGGTGGTGTACATCGTTGCCCACGGCTCCCAGCCGTCAGCGTGCGCTGGTTGCAGCAACGAGTGCATTGCGCCGCTGCGCTCGGCCATCGCGGTCGGGATATCCGCACGGAGTGCTTCGTCTGCTCCATACCCGTCGATGAACCACCGGAGGCGTTCGGCTGCTTCCGGTACGGGCCGTGACTGATCGAGCATCGGAAACGACTGCGCCGCGTAAGCGAGATCCCAGAGGCGCGTACTCGGGCCGGCGCCGTCCCAGTCGATGAACACCCACCGCTCGCCGACGACGAGGTTCCACGGTGCGAGATCGTTGTGACACAGCAGGTCGGGCCGGCCAGGTGCTGGGATCAACACGTCCCAGACCGCTTGGTCATCCGAGTACTCGCTGCTCGCGTCGTGGATACGACGCACCAGCGCTCCCGCTCGCCGAAGGCCAGCCTCGTCGAGCGGACCGACGTCCATCGCGAGGCTCCCCGGAACGTACTCGAGGACCTGGCGGCCGTGCTCGTCGAAACCTCGTGCAGCCGGTACGTCAACACCGCGCGCTCGTAAGAACGCCGTGAACCGAGAAACGGACGTTGAGGAAGGCGACGCCGGCTTGCGCACAGTGTCACCGACGCGCACCACACCCTCGGATGCGTTGCCGCCCGCCAGCGGGACCTCGTCGTCAATCATGGATCGATCGTCGCATGTCCCGTCCGATAGCCGATCCGCTGACGGAAGCTCGCGGAGCCGGTCCACGAACGGCCAGGAATTGTGCCGCTGGAACCCGCAGTGCGCCCGCATGCTCACGCTGCGTTTCGATTACGATCTCGCCGTGGCTGCGTTCTCCACCGACGATATCTTTGGCAGAAGGCTGGACTTCGAGATCGCCCGCGACGGCTTCGTGTGCCCGCTGCGAGGCGAGATCACCCTGCGGGATGCCGAGTCGTGGTTCCGGCACGAAGGTTACCGGGTGCTCGAGATGGAGGCCGGGGGCTGGGTTGACGACCGGCACATGCTCGCGACCTTCGCGGCAGCGCTCTCGTTCCCCGACTATTTCGGGATGAACCTGGACGCGCTTAACGACTGCATGTCCGATGTGGCGGAGGCTGAGTACGGGTGGGATGCGTCCGAAACCGGCGTCGTCATGGTCCTTGACGGTTTCAACCGTTTCGCCGACCGACGCCCTCGGACCGTTCATCACCTGCGGGAGATTCTCCGGAGGCAGGGCCGCTACGCATCGCTCTTCGGGAACAGGGTGCTCACCATCCTGGCCTGAAGGGGATCGGCTACCGAGCACAGGAGCAGGTAGCTCCCGGTACCGTTCACGTCGTGAAGATCGGTCTTCCTGTCATCGCCCTCGTTGGCATAGTCGTCGGAGTGCTCGGGTCCACTTATTCGACGTCGGGCCAGATGGTGCTCGGATGGATCATGATCGTTGCGGGCTTTGCTACTGCGGCTGTCGCGGTGACTGCGCGAGTACGCGAAAACCGCCAGCTGCTTCGTCGGTGGGCTGACGAGGACGAGCGCAAGCAGGACTGACCGCTCGTCTCGGCTGCCGATCGGCTACCGGGACGCTCGCTGCCCGGTCCGCTTTCGTCGCGGCGGCTTGGTCCGGAGGAGTCGTAGACGCACTCGGCATAAGCGCCACAGGGCTCGCAACGTTCGGCGGCAGTACCAGGCGACGGCAAGCCCGGCGAGGACGATCGGCAGAAGTTCCGGGGCGAGGAGGAACGTGCCGAAGACGACATCGAACATCTCGACGCCGACGAAGGAGATCGCAACGACCCACATTCATCCCGAAGACCGGCGGCATTGGTGGGGAACTGGAGCGTGGGTCGGTTCCGACCAGCGGCTGATGTGGCAGCCCGCATCGCATGGCATCGTCGTGATCATGCAGCGACAGGAAGTCCGGAGGTGGTTGCCCTCAGCCGCTGGGCTCGTGTTCGCCGCGCTCTGCACGCTCGCCTGCGTCCTTGTGCTGTTGCATGCTATCCGTGTTGACGCCGCCTATCAGCTGCGAGTTCCCGATCCCGGCGTGTTCGCCACGCCACCCGAGAACGTGTGGCGCGCGGACTCCCTCCAGGGGTTGGTCTGGATCGCGTCATTCCTGGCCGCGTTGGCCGTCGCGGTCCTCGGCTCGCACGAGGTCGATTCGCCCCGTGTCGTCGGCTCGGCGAGGGCGCTCGCACTCGTTGTGCAGATGCTCGGGGTTGTCGGCTTGTCCGCGGGAGTCGTCCTCGCGGTGTTCGGCTTCATCGAAATGCTTTGAGGAGCGAGGGCGCCCGCGTCCGGCCCGCAGTGCAACGCATCGCCCAGCGAGCACGAACCGCGGTCCGAGTCGTTTCATCCGCGCCCGGCTAGTCGACCGGCGAGGATCGCCGCGTGCAGCCCCCCGGGTGCGCGACGCGGCGCTGCGTCGGCCGTTGGCTTTACCGTGGCCGCATGCAAGCGGACCCGAAGCGACCGGGCGACCCGGAGTTGGCGATGATAGAAGCCCTGGAGGCGTGCATCGCCGACCCCGGGCACACTTTCACCGAGTTCGACGAAGGCATCGGGATGTGGATCGAACGGTCCCTCTTCGGGAAGCTGTCGTGGGACTACGACGACAACTGCACGATCGAGATCCTCCCCATGGGCCGATCAGCCGTCCGACGATTCCGCGAGCGTCAGGTCGACCCGATCCACCGCAAACGGGCCCTGCCGGACAAGTACCTCCGATTCGTGTGGGAACGCTGCAATGCCGGCTCCGAGACGTCCCCGACGGAGTTCCTGGCATCGAATCCGAACTGGTGCGGGGATGTCTACACACCACAGGAGATCGAGCGTGCCGGCGCATGGCTGCCGCGCGCGAGGCTTCATCGACGGAACGATGATGAACAATTCCGACGCACCGGTTCGTGTAACTATCACGCCCACGGGCGAGGAGGTCGTCGAAGCGAGCCGCTCCGTCCACGAGCACGTGGCAGGCGCCGGCGGCTCGTCCATGGTCACCAACATCTCCGGCGGCAACGTCAACCTTGCGCAGCACTCGCAGCACGTGACGCAGACGCAAGACAACCGCACCGGCTCAGCCGCCGCACTCGACCTCGTTGACGCGATCCGCGCGCAGATCGCGGAGCTCCCCGCGACCGAGCGGCAGCCTGTAGAGACCGCGACCGCGGCTCTTCACGCGGAAGCTGCTGGCCAGGCTCGACCAGCGCTCCTACGGGAACTGAGCAACAAGGCCGTCACCGCCGCCGTCAGGGCCGCCGCGACCGCCGGAGCGACCGACCTGGTTCAGCACCTCATGCCCCATCTACAGCATGTGCTCACGGCCGTCGGCGCCTGACGCTGCGTCCCCCTCCTCGCGACGGGGTTCCCCCACGCGGCCGAGCTCCCGGCCATCCGCGGCTCGACTGACGCCACGACCTGAAGGTGGGCGGGTCATGAGGACCCGCCATGTCGGGCAGTCTCAATAGGCGATCCTCCAACGGACGGCGGTTACGACCTACAGCTCGTTCGGACCGTCCGACAGAATCCGCTCCGCTATCTGATCGGCGGACTCGTCCCCGCCAATCGGACGCTCTCGCACGAAGGACAGCGGCTGCCACCCGTGGTACCAGTCACGCATCTCCTCGACCCCGAATTCGAGCGCCTTGGGCCGAGACGCATGCCGCTGAACCGTCTCCTCGAAGGTCAGGTCAAAGGCGTAGAAGCGAGCGTCGTCGGCTTGACCTGCGATCCGAGCGAGGACGTCCTCGTACTGGCGCGCGTTGAAGATGCCATCCATCACCACGTGCTGGCCCGAGCCAAGACAGTGGGCAGCAGCGGACTCCAGCAGATCCGCGTGTGCCATGCCAGCTGTTCCCTGCTCGCGGAAGATGACCCGGTAAAAGTAATCCTGGTGCAAGACCGCGGCGGGTCCAGCGAGCTTCGCTTGAAGCAGCTGCGCCACGGTCGATTTGCCAGAACCCGAGTTCCCGCGAAGAACTATCAGCACCCAAACACCCTAGCCAAGCGACAGGCTCGAGGCGTCTCGGTAGCCGATCGGCTATCGGACACCGCTGCGCACCACCGAGTTCGCTGGGGAAGCCCGTTCGGGTGGGAGGATCGCGGTGTGCCGATCGAGCTACCCGCAGGAGTCCTCGGTGTCGTCTTCGACGTCGGCGAGACGCTCGTCGACGAGTCGCGCGCCTGGTCCAGACAAGCGGAAGCTGCAGGCGTCACACCGTTCACCTTGATGGGACTGCTCGGCGCGCTGATCGCGCGCGGTGAAGACCACCGCCGAGTATGGGCGCTCCTCGGCATCGAGAAGCCCGCGGCGCGCACGCTGATCGAGGAAGCAGACCTCTATCCGGACGCGCTGCCATGCCTTCGCGCGGTCGACGAGCGCGGCCTCGTCGTGGGGATCGCGGGAAATCAGCCGGCGGGAGTGGAAGCGCAGCTTCGCGCGGCAGGCTTCTCACCGCACTTCCTGGCTTCCTCCGCCGCATGGGGCGTGGAGAAGCCCTCGCCCGAGTTCTTCGACCGCGTCGTGGCGGAGGCTGGCCTCGAGCCGGGAGCGATCCTCTACGTCGGTGACCGCTTGGATAACGACGTCCTCCCTGCGCGCGCTGCCGGCATGCGAACCGGGTTCATCCGGCGGGGCCCATGGGGCCACCTTCACGCTCAACGACCGGAAGCACGCCTCGCGGACCTTCGACTGAACACCCTGGCGGAACTCACCGACGCCATGGTCGCCGGACGGCCAGCCGAGACACTAGCTCCGTCTTGACCAGGCGCAGTCGAGTGTGATTCGAGGGGCGTCGGCAACCGATCGGCCAGTGGGACTGTCGGGGTGATGCGGCGGTACGCCGCGATCTTGCGCGTCGCGCGCACAGGTGGGAGCGTTACGTCGGCCGTTTCAAGGAGGAACTAGTGTCGACCGATTTCGTGTCCGTGAACATGCAGAACTGGGATGAGCGGGTCACGCACCACCTTGACGCCTACGGTGCGCAAGACTTCGCCGCAGACCCGGCGGCGGTGCGCGCAACCAAGGAAGCCGAGCTGCTTGGCCCGTTCCTGCCCGATGGTTCTTTTGACGGGTTGACCATGGTGCACCTGCAGTGCCACATCGGCATCGACACCATTAGCTTCGCGCGCCGTGGTGCGCGCGTCGTCGGGACCGATATCTCCGGAGAGGCCATCAGCGCCGCACGGGTGCTGGCCGAATCTGCCGGAACTCCGGGAGCGACGTTCGTCCAGTGCCGCAACGAAGATGCTCCCGGTGTCCTCGGACGAACGTTCGATGTGGTCTTCACGTCTGTCGGTGTCCTGGCGTGGCTTGGAGACCTCACCGCGTGGGCCGAGGCCGTCGCAAAGCTGCTCCGCCCAAGTGGGGTTTTCCTGGTGTACGACGCCCATCCGATGCTGAATGCAATGGAGTACGAGCGCGACGACGATCTGCTCGTGGTCGGCGAGCCGTACTTCCATGCGGCCGAACCCAAACGCTTCGACGACGGCGTCACCTACGCCGGCGACGCTCTCATGAGCAACGCCGTCACTTACCAATGGCCGCACGACCTCGCAGAGATCCTCAGCGCGATCCTGCACGCTGGGTTGCGGATCGAGACGTTCGACGAGCACGAGCAGATGCCCTGGAAAGCGCTTCCGAACATGCACCAGACCGGTGACGGTTGGGTCCTGCCAGCCAGCGCAGAGCGGATCCCGCTGATGTTCTCCCTCGTCGCTTCAAAGCGCTGAAGCGAACAACGCAGCTGGTTACCCGGCGGCGATGGTTCGGTAGCCGATCGCTATCGGACCGGGTTTGGCTGTCGATTTGGTCGTATCCGTTTAGTGAGAGAGGGCATCGCATCTAGGGTCGGGATGTGGGTGGCGCGCGGATGGTGTTTTGGGACTTCGACGGCACCCTGGCTGTGCGCGAGGGGAGTTGGCCGACCATTCTCCGCGAGGCTGTGCTGGCTGCTGATCCGACTCACGCGGTGGACCTCGACGCCCTGGCGATCGGGCTGAGCGGGGGGTTCCCGCAATGGGGGCCGGAAGGCATGGGCCTGCACCGTCGCGCGTCCGACTGGTGGCGTGCAGCGTCCCCGGTTCTCGTGGACGCATGCCTCGGTGCCGGCGTCAGCCCCACGATTGCGCGACAGGCGATGGTCAAGCTTCCGTCCCTCTACTACGAACCGACCGCGTGGCGGACGCTGCCCGGTGCCCGCGAGGCGCTTGAGGCGGTGACACGCGCAGGGCTACCCAACGTGGTGCTGAGCAACCGTGCTCCGGAGCTGCCTGGTCTAGTAGATGCCCTGGGCTTTGGTTGGCTAGTAGTACGGACCATCACGAGCGCGTCGCTTGGAGTCGAAAAACCGAACCCCGTCATGTTCGAGACCGCGCTCCGTCTCGTCGGTGCGGCACGAGACAGCTGGATGGTCGGCGACAACCCGGTCGCGGACGTTGCCGGTGCTCGCGGGGTCGGAATGAGAGCCGTGCTCGTCCATCGTGCAGACGGGCCCACGTCCGCAATGACACTCACGGACGCAGCAGCACATATCGTCGCCAACGAAGCGGAGGGCGCGGGCGCCAGTATCCGCTGACGGATCCGTCACCGGGCTCGCCGGACTGTTATCCGTTTAGGAGTCGGCGAGAGCGTGGAAGAACTGGCCGTGTGGGCCGACGATGGCGACGGGTGCGCCGTTGACCGCCAGGACGGTGCCGTTCTCGATGCCTGCCGGTAAGCTGCGTCGCAATCTCCGGGAGTACCGACTTACCTTCGTTACTGATCCACACAGCACCGCTCGCGCGCACCTTGCCGACGAACGACTCGCGCGCGCCCGGGCTCAGGTACACGAGCACGGCGCTGTGGAAGACGACCAACGTCGCGTCAGCTGGTGCCTGCGCGGCGAGCTCCTCGAACGCTTCATTCAGGTCACCCGCCACCAGCAGCGGCCGGTGTGCCGCAACGACGGATGCCGCCGCGTGCAGATTCCGGCGTCGCTCGTCATGCTCGGGCCACACGAGTGTCTCTAGCCATTCCAGTGACACCGGATCCACGATGTCGAGAGGATTCAGATCAATGCCGGCACGCCAGACGATTTCCGGGAGGCGCGTCGGGGTTGAACGCCCGCGTAGCTCGGTCTCGAGCGCAACAGCGCTGCCGCCTGCAGGTGCCAGTTCGTCCACTCCGCGTTCGGTGACGAAGCGGTAGGCGTACTTGTCCGGGTACAGGCACAATCCCGCAGACGCTCCAACTTCAAGCAAGGCGATCGGTCCGGTGATCTTCGCTAATTCAGGCAAAAGCACGGCACACCGGCGGACTTCATTCGTCTGCGTGGCGTGGGTGAGTGCAATCCCGCGGATCGCATCCCACCTGGCCATGAACTCACTCCTTGCCTCCTCGTAGGGCACGAGAGGAACACCAGCCATCCGGGCCGAAGCGAAGACAAGGTTCGGTTGCCGCTTCGTCGTGGGCAGCTCCTCGACCAGCTTCACGATGTGCTCATCGGCCGCGATCCCAGTCGCCCAGTCGAAGTACAGATCGGAGACGCCATGCGCTTCGATTTGCGCCCACGCCCGATACTTCTCCCCAGCCACACCCACAGACGCATCCTACGGAAGGCACTCGCCCAGCCCCGGGAGCCGATCCACTGCGGGACAGGAGCTGCCGGTACGCTGCCGACATGATGGTGTCGCCATGAGTAGGCCCGAATGGACACCGAATCAGCGAGCCTGGCGCAAGACGCGCAGGTGGTTCATCGTCGCGATCATCTTCGGGGCATTCGCTTTGCTCTTTGCAGTTCTGCGCCTGGTGGGTGAACCGTCAGTGGGCCAAGTGGTGCAAGTCGTCTGCTGGGTCATCTTCGTGGCCGCGTTCTCAGTGGTGCTAAGGCGGGAAGACCGTCGGAAGCGTTAACGCGTAACCGGCGCCCGGTAAGCCATCCGTCGTCGGACGCCAACGACGGCTCCCTCCTACGCTCGACGCTGTGCCCCAGTTCGTTCGCTATCAAAGCGCCGTGCCCAACCGACACGGACGATTCCCCGGAGTGTTCGCCCTCGCCAACGGCCTTCGCGACGACGGCCTGCTGACCGCCGAAGACCAGTCGTGGCTGCTCGAAGCAAATCAGAAAGCGACCGAGGCCTACGTCGATCCATCGACCGTCTATGCCGCCTGCTATGACTCAACGGTCAACCCCGGTGCCCGAGCTTGGTTCGTTGCGGACGCCACGGATCTGCTCGCAATGACCGTGCCGTACCTTCAACTCCTCGATCGGTACGAGGTGCCCTGGATGCAACTCACAACGCGCACCCCAGGGCGCATCGTCTACCAGGACGCTGCGCAGGTCGTCGCCGTCCCCTATCAGCACCCCGAGGACTGGCCTTTCCCCTGACGTCTCAGCCGTCGATCGGCTACCGCACACCGTCGCTGCCTACGCTGGCGTTTCGAAGATGATCTCCCGGCCGTCTTCGTCGTCCCACTGCTCGCCGTTCTCGACGAACCCGTAGCTGTCGATGAGCGCGAGGGAGGCTGCGTTGTCTGGACTGACAGTAGCGCGGACAGTCCGCACGTCCGGGTGGCGCTGGGCGACTGCGAGAACGGTCTCGAGCGACCGTCGCGCGTAGCCTCGGCGGCGGAACGCAGGGTCCACGCGGTAGCCGAGTTCCACCATGCCGGCGGCGTCCGGGGCCCCGTGGAAACCGGCTGCGCCGACCGCCACGGTGATGTCGGGGTCAACGATCAGCCGAGTGATCCAAGCCGCGTCACTGGGGCGTTCCTCGATCTGCTGGCTTCTCATACGCCAGAGCCCAATGCAGTCCGGTCCCGCGAGATACGGCGACACGTACTGCGAGGCGAGTGAGGCCGACTCGCCCATTGCCAGTTTGTGCAGGACGCCCTCTGGCACGGCCTGCAGTCGGATCTGTGACTGCTCCGGCCGGGGGTGGTGCCATGGCAGGCTCGTGATCGTCATCGACGGCAGCTTGACACGAACACACTGTGTCTGGTGGACGATCTGTTGCGAGACGATATCCGGGAATGCCGGCGCACGATCCGGTCTGAGCTCCCGCTGCGGACCGACCAGTGCTCGCGACTCGGTTCGCAGGTCGCGTGCCTCCGACCACGGCTCCGCGTGCAGCCGCTGGAGCGCGAGCGGCGTCATGAGGCGGTGCGCCGGAGCTAGGCTCGCGGCGTGCATCTCGTTTCGGATGTCTCTCGAGGCGACTGGCTTCTGCAGTGCGTCGGGGAATTCGGCCATGTCGACGCCGCGGTCGGAGGCGGCTTCGAGGCCTACGTGCGCATTCTTCACCCGGTCCCGGCTCACCGGGAGGATCGCACCGTCGCGGACGAATGGGGTGACCATCCGGAGCTTGAGCAAGCCGGCTGGCGGTGGGCGACCGTCGCTGCCCGGACCGGCGGGACGATGCATCCCCTCGTGCAGTGGACTCGTTTGACCGGAGTGCATGACGAGTCGGGCATCTCGTTCCCTGACGGTTGGCGCGCGTCACCGCCCGAGGAGGGCTGGTTCGACCCGGAGACACTCGCGGCGCTCACGGTCCATCTCGCCGCGGCCACGACCCGGCCGGACGACCTCGTTGCGGGGTTCTGGGAGGGCTGGGGTGATTGGAACGGTAGTTCGGTGCTCGGCGTCGCCTGGCAGTCCGACAACGAACTGACAGAGCCGGAGCGCGCAGCACTGTTCGCGGACGCGGAACGGCTCAGGGTCGAGCACCGCGCTGAGCAGGACGCCCTCGTCGCGTCACTCGCCGGCCCTCGCCTCGCCTGGCCACACCGCAGCCTCATCTTGGTCGAGATGAGTCTGGCGCAGTTGGCGGACCCGACCTGGCTGAGCCGTGCCGCGGTCGGCAATTATCGGGAGTTCAGGCACACGCCGCAGTTGCTCTGGCCGGAAGACCATGCCTGGGCTGTGGGTTCGGAGATCGATTGGAACTCGACCCTCGTTGCCGGTCCACGGGCCCTCATCGATGCGGTGCTAGCCGATGACCGATTCGAGACGTTCGAGGTGAATGAGCACGACGACCTGACGGGGCCGAGTTCCTCGACGGTCAGCGTGCCGGCGGCCTTCTTCGCCTCGTATTCGGCACGGTTGTCGTCGGTGACGACGTACGTGCCGGTCATGATGTCGACCGGGTCGCCGGAGTCGGGTCGGATGACGAGCTTGCCGTCGCGGGCGAGAATCTTGCTCTTGAGGGTGGGCAGGATCTCGGTGATCACGGCGAAGAAGTCGTACCCGTCGGCGACTGCGGAAACGATGCCGGCAGGGTACAGGTCGAGCAGGCGAGAAAACGTCTCGAGTTCGCCTTCCTGGCCTCGGAGGCACATCACCGAGTGCTCCGTGGCAGGCACGGATGCGGCGACCCAGCCGTTGTCGCCCGGGTAGTACCGGTCGATGAAGTCGATGGACGGGATGCTGTCCGTCCCGAGGAACGAGAGCAGATGACCAGCCCCGGACGCCGCACCGGACTGGATGCTGGTCTGCCCGCGCATCGAGAAGTCGTGTGCCTGGAAGTCGATGGCGGCGGGGTCGCCGCCGGTCTTCTCCGCCCACGACTCCATGAGCTCGCGGTACATCGTCGAAATCGTCGCGGACGTGGACGGGTGCCAGATGGATGCTGACAGCGCTGTCTCGATGTAGTTCGGCAGCCAGAAGAAGTCCGGGTGCGTGTTCTCGACGAGCACGGTTGGCACGCCGAACGGTGCCAGGGAACCCTCCGGGAGCCCCTTCACCAGCAGCGGCAGGTAGCCGAGCCGATGGAGCGCGCGGAGGTGGTCCGAGCCGATGTCGTTCGGGCCGAGGTAGTTGAGCAGCACACGCTCGTACTCGCCGGCGACCACGTCCTCGTCCGCCTCGAAGAACGGAGCCCACATCTCGACCAGGTAGTTCTGCAGGAACGCCTGCAGCCCGAAATGCACCGCGTGCGTGGAGCCCGGCAGGAGCTTCCCGGACCGGTTGGTCCAGTTGATGAGGACCTTCGTCACGCCGGGGCCGTAGGCCCGTCGATGGTCGAGCTTGTATCCGTCAGCCGCAAGGAGCCCGGCGATGGGGGTGGCCTTCGTGGGGGCGCCGAGGCGGAGGGTGGTCGGTGCGGTGGCGGTCATGTGGGTTCCGTTCTTCTGGGGGGTGGTTACTTGCGGGCGTTCTCGGGGCCGGTGTCCATGTGGACGTTGCCGTGCCGGTCGATGGTGGGGCGGAGCTCGCTGTTGGGCTTGGAGTAGAGCTCGAGCTTCTGGATCTGGACAGCGCTGGTGTTGCGGATGATGCCGGGCACGCAGCTGTAGATGTGGTCGTTGTCGCTGGCGTCGTGCGCGTCGATGGTGACGATGTCGCCCTGGCCGTTGTCGATGCTCATGCCGACCTGGTAGCGGCGGAAGGAGCCGGTGCCGTTGCTCTTGGCGGAGTAGACGACGGGGACGATCGCTGCGATGTTCGGGTTGAGGGCGATGTCGATGCTCTCGTTGGCGATGTCGCGTCCGGTGCCGCATTGATACTGAGTACATGAATCACGGACCCGCTGCGCCGCCGATGCTCCGCGACGCGGCCGCTTCTGATGTCGACCGTTGCGTGGCTATCTGGGTGGCCGCTTGTGCAGACCGCGACGGGCAGGCGCACGAAGGTGTCGCTGAGCGAGCCCGGCCGAAGTTCGACCACAGCATCAGCTGGCTACTCGCAGTGAACGGGGAACAGGTCAACGGGTTCGTGCTCGCGACCGGCCCCGGAAGCGGCATGCGGACCGACCCCGAAGACGCGGCCGTCGTGGGCCTCCTGGCGGTCGATCCCGCTCAACAGGCCGGTGGTGTTGGTCGTGCACTACTCCGAGCCGCTACAGATCAGCTCGCAGCGCTGCACTACTCGCGGGCTGTGCTCCACGCGCTCGTCGACAACACACCGGCGGTACACCTCTACGAGAGCGAGGGCTGGCGAGCCCTGGGTGAGGAGTACGAACACACGCTGCTGCACCGGCCGCTCCGAACGTTCGCGCGTGACCTGTAACCAGCGCGCCTAAAGGCGGCCGGTGATGGCACCGCTACCGGAACGACGCGGGTTGGCCAGAGGCAGCCGGATCACGGCATCAGCCATCCGTTCACGTTGCCGGGGTCATCGAGCAGGTGCACCGCGCGTCGCATTGACCGGCTTCGGCTGCTCAGTCGAGTGGTTGCTCCGCCATCCTGCCGGCTACTGCCAGGCGGTTGCGGCGGCGTAGTCCTTCGCGAACGTTGCCGCGGTGCTGTTCACGACCGCGGGTGCGTCGCTGCTGGTGAGGATGAGGGACAGTTCGCGGTTGCGGGTGAGGGAGTAGTCGCCGGCGTTTTGGGAGCCGATGATGAGGTTGCTCCTGTCGGTGAGGAGCGCTTTCTCGTGGATGTACAGGGCGGAGTCGGAGTCGGGGTAGGTGCGGACGTGGCAGCCGGCGGCGGTGACGGCGTTGAACGCGGTCGTCCAGTCGGAGGAGCGGGTCATCACGATGTTGCAGGTGACGCCGCGGCGGGCTGCCTGCTCAAGGGCGGTGATGACGTCCCGGTCGGCGAGTTCCTCCGACTCGAAGTCGATGCTGGTCTTCGCGTCGTCGATGGCGGCCACCATCGTCTGCTCCGCGCCGGGTGACCACAGCAGGCCGGGCGTCTGCGTCGCGGTGCCGGGGCGGTCCGGGTCGGCGAGGTCGGCGGTGAACGTCTGCTCGATGGCAGCCACCTGCGATGGGTTCCGGTCAATGACCCAGGCGTCGCGGGTGGTGGCGTAGTACTGCGCGGTGAGGTTCGCGGTGCCGACCGCGGACACCGCGCCGTCCACCGTGATGGTCTTCTGGTGGAAGATGAACCCCGCCGGCGCCCACTGCACGGCAACGCCCGCAGCGGTGAGCGTCTGATACGCGGCGGCGTTCGCTCGAGCGCCGGAGAAGTCCTTGTCCAGCAGGACCCGCACCCGCACACCCCGGTGCTGCGCCGCGACGAGGTCAGCGGTGGCGGTCTGATCCTCCAGCTCGTACATCGTCATGTCGATGCTCGTCTTCGCACCAGTCAGCAGCGCGTAGATGGGCTGGAACCCCGCATGCGGTTCCTGCATCAGCTGGTACTCCCCCGCACCGCCAACGTTCGACGCAGCCGCCGGAGTAGAAGTGGTCGCCGGGCGGGCAGAAGCAGCCGCCGGAGCCGCATGGGCCGTCGGCAGCGTCACACGCACCCCGAACACGTCGAAGTGATGCCCGGTGGCCGTCGCCAGCACCCCAGCAACAGCCACGGCCACGACGACAGAGAGGACCTTGCTGCCAGCGGAACGACGCTTCTTCACGACATCACTATGCGCGGACGAGGTGACAACGAAGCGGCGCCGGGCGGGCCAGGTCTGGCCTTAAAGCGAGAACTTCCCCGCGGCTCGTCGCAGCCCCGCCACGCTGGCTCTCCCCGTAGCAGAGGCACATGCGGACGCAGCCTCATCAAAGGCGAAGGGCAGAGGCGCGGTCCATCCAAAACGACGTGAGTTCGAACATGCTGCCGAGCGCCCCACGCCCCATGGTTTTTGTCGCTCGCTGCCACATCTTTGTCTGGTCCTCGCCCGAGGCGGTGCTGGTGTCCTCGTCGAGCGCCCATTCGAGTCGCGGCTGGTAGGCCGAGGCGTTGAACGTGCCCCAGAAGATGACGTCGCCAGAGCCGGTCGGGCAGATTGCCCGGAAGGCGAGGAATTCACCCCGGAGCTTCGCTGCTGCCTCGCTCGGCACGGACGAGGCGCCGGTGGCGAACCGCATGCGGGAAACGCGTCCGAGACTACCGGCGAACTTCTCGAGCTCGCTCAGCTCGGAGAAGGGGTTGTAGGTGATGCGGCTGCCGGGGATGCCGAAGTGACCTTGCCCGAGCCGGTAGAGCATGTGCTTGCGGATTGCGACGAGACGCGGGGCGAGTGCCTTGTAGGTGATGAGCTCAGCTGCGGCGTTCATGGTGTTCCTGTTCTTGGTGGCGTCCGGTGTGGACGCAGTGTCGTGGCGGCCTGGCGGCCGTGTCTGCGTGGTGCTTCGGGTCTACGCGGAGTGCTGTGGGCGCGGTGGCGACCTACGCGCTGAGCGCCGCGTCTTCGTCGAGGAGCGCGGCGGTGCGGACGGCGTCGTAGATGCAGCGGCGGACGTGGCTGATGGTGATGTCGTCGGCGGTGGTGTCGTCGGCGTCGATGTCCCAGGTGAGCCGCGGCTGCTGGCTGTTCGGGTTGACGAACATGGTGATGGCGATGATGGAGCCGTTGATGTGGCCGAGGGCGCGGACGGCGAACGGGGTGCCGAACGCCTGGCCGAGCAGGTGGATGGGAACGGCGTGCAGGCCGGCGGTGAACGACGCGTCGAGGAACGTGTCGGTGAAGTCGATAAGCTCGGTCGTCATCTGAAGCACCTGCGTGTCACGTGCGGGAAGGGCACGGCGGAGGTCGTCGAGGAGCATCTCGAGGTCGAAGCGGGTCAGGTTGTAGGCGGGAGCCGCCTCAGTCGTCTGCGTCATGCCACCCCTATGCAGCGGCGTTTTGGGTGGCGGGGCTACACGGCGTGTCGCGGGGCTACTTCCCCGCGTTCACGGGGAAGTAGGGGGTTGGTACCTCGGGCGTGTCGCAGCCGCCGGTACTGCCTCATCCGCACCGCTGGGTGATGCCCGCTGTCCGTCCTCACCTCGCTCGGCGAGACGGCCGGTCACCGTGTCGGTGACGTGTACCCGGCGGTGGCGGCTGCGGTGATGCTGGTGAGCACGGAGGTGCTGCGTCGCGCGGCCGCGTCGATGAACGTGTCGAATCGGTCGTGGTTGATGCCGCGGGTGCGGAGCTCGTGGACGCCGTCGCTGATGGCGTCGGCGAAGCTGGCGGAGATGGTCCGTGCGGTGGAGAGGACCTCGTCAGCGTTGCCGCCGGCGGCGGCCACTGCCCGGTGCAGGTGTCGAGGCTCGGTGTGGTCGACGTTGTAGTTCTTCGACAGCTTCATCGCGAGTTTCGCCTGCCGGGGATGTCAGCCGCGGATGTCCGGGTACGGAAGCGCGGACGCAGCGTCGTACATCGGCGCGAGGCGACTGCCTGCAGGGGCGTGGAGGAGGGAGTAGTTCTTCGCGTGTGCGTCGGTGCTGACCGTCACCCAGTGGAACGCGACCGCTTTGAAGAAGTCCTTGACGGCGGTGTTCGCAGCGTCGGCTCCGCACGCGGTTCTGATGACGTCCGCAGCGGTGTGGACGCCGGGGCCGCCGTCACCCTGGTACTTGGTCTCCGGGTCGCGGCCGAGCGCCTGCATGAGGTCCTCCTGGTGCACCCGCTCGACGTGTCCGTCCGCAGTTACAGTGCGGTCGAACCGCTCGACGACGAGGACGGGGATCCCGTCGAACACCTCCACGGTGGTGACCGCGGCGGGAAGGCCGACCAGGCGTGCTGCACGCTGGGTGCGGTGCTCCACCATCGCCTGCCCGGCCAGACCGGTGATGCCGGGCTTGATGATGTCGGTAGATGGTTCCGCACCCCACGGGACGGCCCAGCCGGTGGCGGTGCGGCGGAGCGCGAACTTCGGTTGGAACCCTGCGAGGGTGAACTCCGACTCGGGGAACGCCCACCCGGCGGGGTCGGCGTGGAGGGCGCGGAGGTGGGCTGCGATGTCGCTGTCCGAAACTGGGTGGAGTCCACCGGCGATGGTGAGGTTGCTGCCGTGGTCGTCAGCGAACTGGACCGCTCCGGCGGTGTCGGCGCCGACGTGCCGCAGCAAGCTCAGCGGCGAAGCCGAAGTCCGGAACTGACGCGCCCACCGGTCGGTGACGCGGGTGTCATCCGGCAGCATCCCCTGCAGGTACGCACGGACCGGCTCCCCCGCGTGCGTCCGACGTGTCTTCGGCAGTGACACGGTGAACGTCTGCTCGCCGGAGTGCTGCAGCCACGCGTCGTCGTACGTGAAGGTGTGCGACCCGGCGGTCTCCTCGAACACGCCGACGCGACGGCCGTGGGGGTACGCGGTGAGCGTCACGACGTCGGGATGCTCCTCGGTCACGGTTCCTTCTGAACAGGGGATGGTCTGCGGGCGACTCTTCTATGGGCGGACCGGCCGCTCGTGCTGCAGTCGGCGCCGGCGCTGCGCGTGGGTGCGGGGGCCGCCTCAGTTCCACAGTGGATTCAGCAGGCTCGAGATGAGCATCCCGAGGGGAAGTGAGAGGACCATGACGATGCCGATGCTGATGGCGATGCCGGTGGCCCATTCAAGGTGGAGCGTTCGGACGTACAGCAGGAGCAGTACCGCAGCGATGGTCCCGACTGGGAGGGCGATGCCGGACAAGAGCGCCCAGGTGGTGGTGTTCAGCGGCGAGTAGCCGATGGGGAGCACGGCGACATCGTTGAGGGCGAACAGAGCGGCGACGGCTGTGGCAGTGATGGCTTTGGCCCCTGCGTGCTGAACCGGCTGTGGCGCGGGTGCGGTGGGTTGCGCGTCGGGGGCGGTCGGGTACCGCGGCTGCCGGCGGCCCCATGCGGCGCCGTCCCAGTAGCGGACGTACCAGGGCTCGGCGTCGTCGTACCAGCCGGGCTCGAGGTCCATGGGCGTCAGGCTACGGGGTCGCCGGTGCCGCTTATGCGGTGCGCGCCGTGAAAGCTCTGTGGGGGCAGAGGAGGACGGCGCGGGTCATGGCGATGGTGGTGGTGCCCTGACGCGGCAAGCGCCCCGTCACGGGCACGGGGCGCTTGCACGGCGGATGGCAGGCTGAGGTGTTCGGCGCTGCCGGCGTTGTCAGCTACGCCGCTCGCGTCTGGTGTCGCCAGGACGCGCACACCGGCGTCGCCTTCGGGCGCAGGGCGGGCGCGTGATTGATGTAGTCCTGCAGGCGGATGTTGAACACCTCGAGCTCGCGGACCAGGTCCGCGTCCACGCCGTCGCCATCGTCCGCGCCAACGATGGTGGCCACCGCGTGGACCTGCGGGTTGGTCTCGGACGTGTCCGCCCAGACGACGACCTCGTAGTACGCGTTGATGCCGGTGACGATGAAGTGGTGCTCGAGCGCGTCGTTCGGGAGGTGCAACGTGTCGTGGCCGATGAGGCCCTTCTCGATGCTCAGGCGCCCGTCGTCGTCCCGGACCGGGAAGTGCCGCACCGTGGACTTGCCGCCGCGGACGATGAACCACAGAACGAACTCCGCGCTGCTCATCGTCTTGTCGATGTTGAACGACGGCGCGTACTCGCCGCGGCGCTGCCGGCGGATGAGAGCCGCCTCGAACTCCTGGAGGCCGACCTTCACATCGGCAGCGGCCTGCGCACCACGGTGCGAACGGAGGTAGGGGGTCGGGGCTGTTGCGCGGTGGGGACGTCCTACGGCGAGGAAGCGTGATCGAGTGAGTGTTCGGCCGCATGTCGGTGGTCGCCGGAATGCTGTCTGGTCCGCGCATAAGGGTAATGACCGCGTCGGATTGGTGAGGAAGGAGCGTGCTGGATGCCTCGTCGCACCGCTGCTGCTTCACCTACTGCTTCGCCCGCTGCCGGTCGAACGAAGTCGGGCTTGCGGGTCCTGAATGACCCGTTCGTGGTCGCGACCCCGACCGGGGTTCGCACGAAAACCCGACTGCACCTGTCAACGGCAGAGACGGCGGCGTTGGAGCGGGTCGCGGTCTTCCTTGGGGGCCAGTACCGGCAGACGTTGGCATCCCGGGTCCGTCTGGGACGATTGTCGGCGGAGGACCAGGCCACATGGCGGGCGACGGAGAAGCGCCGCCTGACCGCAGGGACGTCGTCTCGGTGGGCGGGAGCGTTGATCCGCACTGCCATCGACTCCTACCACCTCGGCATCCGGGGTCTTGTCGCCGAAGTGCAGATGCTCCGCCAGGCCACCGACGTCATCGGCGCGCGCATGGCGGTTCCCGTGGGTGAGTCCGCCCCGGGTGCGTACCGGCGGGCGAAGCCGGTGTCCGGCTACGCATCCCAGGCGGAGCGGTTCCAGAAGTCCCGCCGCAAGGCCGCCTTGACGAACCGGCTCACCGCGGCGTCCGCAGCCCTCGAGGCCGGGCGTCCAACCATCGTGTCGGGCTCTGGCCGGTTGTGGCGGGCCCGGCAGAACCTAGAGGCTGCCCAGCTCACCCGCGAGCAATGGGGCGCCCGGTGGGTGAACGAGCGGATGTTCCTCACCGCGGACGGGGAGGCCGGTAAGCGCGGCGGGAACGAAACCATCCGGGTCACCCCTGACGGGCTCGTCGAGGTGAAGGTCCCTACCGCCCTCGTCTCCGAACTCGGAATGACGCACCTGCGCCTGACGGTGCCGGTGACCTTCACCACGCACCGCGGGAACGAATGGGCCGAACGCATCACCGGGAACCGGGCGGTCCGGTACGACATCACCCGGGATGACCGCGGCCGCTGGCACCTGCACCCCTCATGGGCGTATCCCGCCGCCCCGACCATCCCCCTCGCTGCGCTGCGGCAGTCCCGGACCCTCGGGGTTGATGTCAACGGTGGGCACCTCGACGCCGCGGTCATCGACGTACACGGCAACATCGTCGGCCGCCCCGTCCGCATCAATCTCGACGTCGACGGGCTCCCCGCGCCCACCCGCGACGGGCACCTTCGGCGCGCCATCTCCACCCTGATTCACCTCGCGCAGCAGCACGGGTGCGCGTCCATCAGCATCGAGGACCTCGGGTTCGATGACGCCCGGACGACCGGGCGAGAGACGATGGGTCCGGGAAACGCGGCAAGCGGTTCCGCCGCACCGTTGCAGGTATCCCGACCGGGAAGTTCCAGCAACGCCTGGTCGGGATGACCGCCACCGTCGGTCTCGCGGTCATCGCCGTGGACCGCGCCTACACCAGCGCATGGGGCAAGCAGCATTGGCTCACACCCCTACAGGAAACGTTCGATGCCACCGTTGACGGTCACCGGGCCGCCGCGGTCGTCATCGGCAGACGAGGACTCGCCTACAAGGCACGGCGCAAGCCTGCCGGACCCCGACCGCGACAGAGGACGCGGGCGGGCCAGCCGACAGACCAGCACGGCCAGCGGAAGCGAGCACCCCGGAGGAACCCCGCGGCACCGCCGCCAACCCCACACGATGGGCACGGCCGCCACGCCGACCACGGGGAACCTCGCCGGCAACACCGTTCGGCCGACACCGTGCAACGTAGCCGAGTCACCGACTCACTTACGCGCACTCCCTAGGAACGGTAGCGGGGAGCTTCATTGTGGGGTCCTTGTCCGATGACGATGCTGGCGGGGCAACGCTGATGTCGCCCTCGAGCCCACCTATGCGGGAACCGAAACAGGCGACGGAGATACCGCGCCCCGGAGCGCGCTTGGACGCGCTGACTCAACAAGCGGTTGAGTCAGCGCAGGGCCGGGTGGTAGCGCCGCCAACCGCATGCAAGGATGTCTCAGCAGCGGGATGAGGATCTTGTGATGCAGCGAACGGCAGCGATGGTGGTGGCCGCGATGGCGTCGATGGGGCTCCTCGTCGGATGCTCGTCAGGAGTCCATAGCGACCCGGCCTTCGTCCACGGTTCGACAGCACCGGGAGCCGCCGCCACCCCAACCGAATCGGCATCCAACGCGGCGGAGGCGTCGGCCGCCGCGGCGGCATCAGCGGCGGCTCACGCTTCTTCGAACGCCGCAGCGGCTGCCGACCTCGCGAGCGTCGCAGTGAAGGTCGGGTGCACCGGCTACGCGAAGTCAGCAGAGGCAGTACCCGGAGCCGCCGACTACGGCACATGCCAGCTGCGGGGCGTCCGGGTGCAGCTGTACTGGTTCGCGACCACCGCCGACAAGCAGGTGTTCCTCAACGCCGTGAAGGCGTACGGCATCGTCGAGAGCCAGCTCGCGGAGACCCCGGACGGGCTGACCGCTGCCGCAGCGGCCGACCCGAGCATGTTGCCGGACCTGCGAGCGGCACTGGCGGCAGCGAGACGCCAGCCCGAGACCGTGGTTGACTCGGGGCCCAACGGCGCAGAACGGGTGCCGATCTCAGGGCGCCGCGGCACCTGTCTTGCCCGCAAATGCATCTCTTGACCCCCGGAAGTCACGAAAACCGGCTCTGACCTGCGGTTTTCCGTTTTCGGCATCGTCCTCGATGTGCGGGGGTAGGGGTATAGACCCCTGGAGGATATATATGAGGGGGAAATAGGGCCCCGAACTATACCTTCTCTCTCTCACTCATATCTACTAGGGATATAAGTAAGTAAGTAAGTAGGGGGCTATGGGCCCTACTCCCCGCCTAGTTACTGGGGTCACGGTGACTTGACCTATCTCTCCAGGCGGTGAGCAAGGTAAGCACAGCGGCTCCATCTGCTCATCCTGACGCCGTCAACGGCGTTCCGGTCGTAGGTTCGGGCCATGCGAGGCGACATCGAGACGTACCACCAGAACGGGCAGTGGCAGAGCAAGGTCGAAGGCACCGACGAGGTGTTCGGAGTCGCAGCGACCAAGCAGGACGCTGTCGCCCTCGGCCGGGACCGCGCTCGAGCGGACAAGGTCGAGCACATGATCCGCAACGAGAACGGGCAGATCCACGAACGGTCCACCTACGGACACGACCCGCGGAACATCCGAGGCTGAGCCGCTGAACGGACCGGGGACGCTCGTGGATGAGGTGCAGACTGCGACGTTGCTTCGGTCCGACGCGGAGGTGCTGTTCGGGCTCGCGGCCGCTTCTTACGCTCCGGAGGACGCAGGCGCCCTCGAGCCCTGACGTCGTTCGGCTCTCACACCGCGAGCGGCAGCACCGCGGTTGGTGGTTCGGCTCCGTCGTGGCGGGCGGCGTACTCGCGGAGCAGGTCCTGTTTGATGTCCTGGCGTGTGGCGAATCGAGCCAGGAGCGGGGTCAACCATCTGACGTGGTCGTCGTTGAGCCGGTCGGCGAAGTGCTTCCAGAATTCGTCGGCGCACCACACGCCCATGTAGCTGCCGGTGTCGTCCGCTTCCGCGAACGCTACTGCGCCTTCGTCGAACGCCACCCACACTCGGCGCTGCCGCGCGCGGTCGGTTGGGGTCGGCTCCCGTGTCCACTCGGCGACCTTGTGGAACAGCGTGGGCTGCAGCGGCTGCCGGCTCTGCTCTCGGGCGATGCGTCGCGGCTTGGGCCGTCCGCTCCTCCCCCTCGTTGCGGACATCGTGAACGTGCTGCTCATCAGTGTCATCGGCCCTCCCCCGGCCTTGTTGCGGCGCGCAACCCTCGCGCGCTCGGATCGGAAGTGTAAGCGCAACCGAATGGCTGAGGAACACCTAGTTCGTTCAGCTTCGCGTCCTGCTCCCGCTGCATCGAAACCTGCCGCACTGTCAAGGGCTCCTACGGTTGCCGTCTCCGTTTTACGCTCGCCGTCCGACAGTGAGGAGAAATGATGACGTCGTACGAGTCGCAGCCTGGAGTGCCGCCGACGCGCATCCGAACCTTCCGTCAAGCGAGGAAGGACTTCCGCCGCGGCTACCCGCCGCTTGAGGAGGAAGAGACCACCCCGTACGTCGAGTTCCTACGAACTGGCGACGGAGGTGACCGGCGCTGACAGCAGAGCCACCGCGACGCCCGTCATCTGAAGCATCGGCCGGCTTGGCGCACCTCCGATACGGTCGTCGGATGGCGGAGCAGCTGGTGGTGGAGTCTCTGAGTGCCGTTGACGACCGGGACGCGGCCGCGCTGGCGGGGCTGCTCGGGCAGCTGTCGTCGACGGCTGTGTTTGACCGGCGGCGGCTGGAAACGATGGTCAGCTGTGACGCGACGGAGCTGCTGGTCGTGCGGTCCGAGGGCGGCATCGTCGGGATGGCGACGCTGGTGGTGTTCCCGCTGCCGTCCGGTGTGCGCGGCCATGTCGAGGATGTCGTCGTGGATGAGCGCATGCGCGGCCGCGGTGTCGCAGGGCTGCTGCTGCGGCACATGACGGACCGGGCGACGGCGCTCGGACTTCGAACGCTCGACCTGACGTCGCGGCCGTCGCGGGAGTCCGCGCTTCGCCTGTATGAGCAGGTCGGATTCGTCCGCCGGGACACGAACGTGCTCCGGTTCACCCCGCCCGGGCCCTGACTGTCCCGGCCTGGCGCTCCTCACGGCGGCGCTACGCTGCGTCAGGTAGGAGGTACGGCATGGCGAAGGTCGTCGTTGCGGCGCCGGTGGACGCGCTTCCGGAGCTCCTCCGCGCAGCGGTCAGGACGGTCGCCGGCGCAACCCTCATCGAAGTGCGGCCGGACGGCGCTCTCGTCGGCCGTCGCAGCAACTTCGCTCTCGGGTCGGAGACGACCCGGTTCACGTTCTCCGCCCGACCCGACGGGAGCAGCGAGGTCACCGCGGAAGCCACCAACGGGGGCAGCATCGCAAGCACCGCGCTTCTCGGCAGCAACTTCACCCGGGGAGCGCTCCTCGAGAACGGACGGGCGGTCCTCAACGCGCTTGCCCAGAATGCGCGCGACCCTTCGCATTGACCTCCTCCCGCTCCGCCCTGATGCAATGGCACTGAAGCACTTTCGTTCCGGGTCCTCGTGCCGCTTGGTACCGCGACGGCGTGCCGAGCTGGCAGCATTACACGGATGGAAGACGCCGAGATTCCGCTGGCGGGCGGTAACGCATCCGAAGCGGTGGTGCGTGTGGGTGACACTGTCAGGAAGCCCTGGTCCGACTCCACTCCGTCGGTCGCGCAGTTCATGGCGCATCTCCGCGCCCAGGGCATCGACGTCCCCGCGTGGCGGGGGCGCGACGACCGCGGGCGGCAGGTGCTTGAGCATGTGCCGGGCGAGCTCGCGATGCACGTCGGCCCGCTCGACGCGGAAGCTCTGGTGCGGGTCGGACGGATGGTGCGGTCCATCCACGACGGGAGCGTCGGCTTCACTTCGGACACGGCGGCCTGGGGTGTTCTGATTCCGCCGCCGACGAGCGCCGACCTCGTGTGCCACAACGACCTCGCGCCGTGGAACCTCGTGCTTGGCGACCGGTGGGTGTTCATCGACTGGGATGGAGCTGGTCCGAGCACCCGGCTCTGGGACCTCGCGTACTCCGCGCAGGCCTTCGCTGGGTTGGAGGCAGGGCAGCCCGTCTCGTCGGCCGCGGAACGGCTCCGCTGGTTCGTCGACGGGTACGGCGCGACCGACGACATCCGGGCGGCACTGCCGATGACCATGGTTCACCGTGCCACGGCGATGTGGGCGCTGCTCCGCGACGCGAACGCGAGCGGCCGGGAACCGTGGGCGTCGATGTTCGACAACGGTCACGGCACCCATTGGTGGGCCGCGAGCGAATACATCGCCGCGCACCTGAGCGCGTGGACGGCGGCCCTCACCGGTGACGCCTGACGCCGGTCCTGCTTACTGCAGCTGCGCGAGGACCGCGTTCTCCTCCTCCTGGGTGGGCCCGGCCGACCGCGGTCGGTGCACGCCGCGTCGTTGCTCGTCGGCCAGGGCTCGTTGGAGTGTTTCGGCGAGTGGCCGGACGGTCCCGCCCAGTTGACCGGAGCGTGAGCGGTCATGACGGGTGAACCCCGTGTATGCAGCGGCAAGCGAGAGCCGGCCGACGACGAAGTGCTCCTCGCGCACCACGTCCGGTATTGCCCGTCCGCGATCCCTGCCGGGCGCATGCTCTGGGGTCAACGCAGCCGCCTAGCACACCTGTGCTGGCACTCCCAACTTCGCTCACGCGAGGCGGCGTGGTCCAGTCGCTATTCGACGGCTTGCGCCGCGCGCTGCAGGGTCGCAGCGAACTTCTCTCGTGCGCCGGCTTGCGCGAATGATTGTCCGGCGGGGTGAACGGTGCGGAGGATGCGGTACTGGTCGCCGAGGTGCAGGTCGAGGTGGGTGTCCCATCCGGCTTGGGCTTTCTGGCCGCCGAGGATGATGACGCGGAGGTCTGGCAGCAGACGGAGGAGACCGCGAAGTTCCACCGCTCCTTGTGCGAGTTCTGCCGGGGTGGGTTTGACGCTGGCGCGGCCGAGCACCCACGGGATGATGTTCCAGGCGAGGAATCCGTTGTGAAGACCGACGGTTGCTCTGGTGCGCCAGACGTTCTCGGCGGTCGGGTCGTTGTTGTCGACGCTGATGAACCCGGATCCGCCCCACTTTGGGACGGTCTTCGGTCCCGGCGCTTCGAGGAGCAGCAGCACCCGTGCGCTGGTGCCTGCTTCTGCCGGGTCGAAGTGCGGGATGACGATGTCCTCCTGCCGGGGTCGGCGTCGATGTTCGACGTCGCGAGCCCACGCCTCGAGCGGCGCGACGTGAGGCTGATTGAGCATCGCCATCCGCGCCGCGACGACGGCAGGGTCGCGGAACCCGCGGGGAGCGTCAAGGAACATGCCGGGAGCGTATCGGCCGGCGGCGGCGCCGTGGCAGCATTCGACGTCCGACCGTTTTCTCCGGGCCCCGTGCCCGTGGGATAGTCGTCGCATGAGCATCCGAGGAGTTGCCCGGTTCGCATGACCGGATCGCGGGATCCGATGGTGGATGAGGTCGACAAGATGATTCGTCGTCGGCGTGCGCGACAGGTGGACGATGACGAACTGCGCGACTGGGTCGATGCTGCGATGGGCGGATGGCGGTCTCCGCTCGCTCTTCAGGGTGCTCATCTGCTGAACGACCACCTCCTCACGTCGACGCGCGCCGACGCGGCTCGGTTCGACAAGGCGTTCGCATGGTGGGAACGGGAGCTTGCTGCGTACGACGCGGACTCGGAGGCATGGGACCGGCGCTACTGGCTGCGGTACTTGCAGGGTCTCGCGACCGTCAGTGTGCAGCAGAAGCGTTGCGAGGATCCAGCAGCGACCGAAGCGGCCATCGAGCGGCGAGTCAGCGGAGCGCATCGAGGAGCACGACGATCAGCTCGCCAGTTCGTCATCGAGGGTCTCATCAGTCGCACTGAGGCCGACACCATCCTGACCAATGCTGGGCTGGAATGGTGGGACGGGGTAGGACGTCCCTGATTCTCTCGCTGCCCCGATAGGTTGACCGAGTTGAAGGGGGATGGGATTGGGTCGGATCGTGGTTACGATGCCGCAGATCTCCGTGGCGCGGTTCTTGTGGTGGTATGGGGAGGATGCGTTGGTGCAGCCGCTGCTGGACCTGCCGGCGGAAACCATCGCTGATTTGGGTGACCGTGCTGGGGAGTTGATGCTGGCGGAAACGCTCGATCGGCTGTGGCCGGGTGTGCGGCACACCAGTGGCGCGTGGATGGTGTTGGCCGCCATCGAGCATTTCGAGGGAGCGCTTCGCCCCGGGGTGAGGACGCGTCGGCGTCCGACGAAGGCGATGCCGGAGCATCTCGTGCGGACCGAGGCGGAGTTGTGGGCCGCCCTGCAGCCGGTGAAGGAAGCGCGGCGCCGCCGAGACTCGCGGTGAAGGTGAGTCGGCTACGAATTCGCTCGAGGTCATGCGGTTACGGCTGGCGTTTCTCCTGCACCCCCGACGGCGGTGGTGAGAATCAACGCTTCCAGGTTGATCGGGACATGATCAGCACTCACGGGTTGATCAGAATGCGGCTACGGTAGCTGCTGTGTCGAACGGCTGGTTCGACGGGTTGCCGGATGCGCCTGGTGGCGCGGTCGGCGCGTGGTTCAACGTCGTCGTGTGCGGAGTGTTGACCGTTGCGTTGCCGGTGATTGTGTTCGTGCATGCGAAACCGCCGGCGAACGTCCTGTTCGCGGTCGCTGCGTTGGCGTTGATGGTGTTCCTCGAGTCGGTGTTCGTCCGCAAGCTGCGGCAGCAGATGTTGCGGCGGCGTTCAGGTCGGGAGTAGACCAATCTTCCAGGGGGATAAGGGGCGGCATGTCGTTCTATGAGTCGGAGCCGACGGTCGCTCCGGTGCGCATCGGGTCGTATCGTCGCAGCCGTGGGCCTTTCGTTGCGGACGGGCCGCGGTATGAGGACTTCTTCCGAGACGATGTGATGTCAGGAACTTCGGCGTGACGGTGGTCGCGGAGCGGCACGGCGGTCGGGTGGCTGATCCGGCTCAGGTGCCCATGCTGCTGGACCGGTTGGAACGTCAGCAGACCCAGGTTCGGTTCCTCCGGTTCACGCCTTTCCGGCGGAGCATCATTCCCCCGTTCGACTTGAACCGGGTCGCGGCAATTGCTGCGCGGAACCGGACGCTGCTGGAAGCGGCGGACGTAGCGTCCACCAGGCAGCTGCAGGAGGCGCTGACCGTGTCTGGTCAGCATCTCGCCAGGATGCTTCGGAGCGCGCGGACGGATCCGGACGCTGCCATTCACGAGTTGCAGGAACAGTGGGCGCAGAAGCTGTTGGCGGCGCGACGCATGATGCATGTCACCCGGGTACGCCTCGACGTGCTGGCGGGCTTCCCGAGCGGACGAGTCGCCGTCCTCGAGCAGGGCGAGGATGCGCCGACGGCTGCGGAAGTCGGCACCCTTCAGGCACTGTTTCCCGGGCGGCAGGACCACCGCCAGCGTATCCAGGTGCCCGCCGACGCGTAGCGGACCGCATCCTGAGCAGAGACGCCACCTGGCACACCGGTGGAGGTCTTAGGATGGCCGCCGCCGTCGCGATGCCGAGCATTCGGGTTGCTCAGGAACACGACGCTGCACGGTGCGTGCCCGACGTATTCGGGTTACGTCGGGCACGCACCCACTCCCCTCGTCCCCGCTCATAAAGCGACCTCGGGGTCAGGGGTCGCCACGCTGGTGGACGCGGATCGAAGCGTGGGCGGCGAGCATCGCAGCGTACTGCCGCTCACCTGCTGGTGGTCGTCCGGCACAGTTGCCGTCTCACGGCGGAGGCTCGAAGATGCTCGATATGGACATTGAGGGCATGCCGGAGGATGAACGCCTCACGATCCTCGCTCAGCTCGAAGCCAACCGACCCGGTTCGGCGGCGAAGGCGGGCGGAACGCTTGCTGGTCCGGCCACGCCCGACCGCCCGGACATTCCGGTCTGGGACTACCAGCGTCACGTCGACGAGCATCCCGACGTCGACATCGCTGACCTCATCGCCGTCCGGTTCCCAGTGGTCCTATACGGGGGTGAGGACTTCACCATCACGTCGGTGGCGGACCACCTCAATCTGCCGGTGCGCCCGTCGCAGCCGTGGACGCTGGCAACGGAACTTGACATGTGGAACCACCTCCACACCGCGGGGATTGTCCGTTGGAACAGCGAGCGTCGTGCTGTGGAACACATTCGCCCTCAGGACGATTACCGCGCAGCCCTGCACGAATGGGGTATCGCGCGCCGAGCAGACGCTGACGCCCGCTGACCAGGCATTGTCCCGATGATCGCGCCCGCGCCAGGGTGGTCACTCGTCATTGTGGGCCTGACGGCGCAACTGTGACGCTAACTCCGCAACCGGATAGGTTGCGGCGCTTCGTCCGGCGGACGAGGCGCTCGACTGCCGGGACGGAAAACCTTCGTTCGTCGACGAGTTCGTGCATCCGCCGTGGAACGCAGCCGGCATGAGACCGCGACGCGGTCAGCGACGGTAGCGGTCTGGCTGACCGGAACGCCGCCCGTCGACTCCGAACGAGCGGTCCGCGCCCCGACTGACGGCGGAGCTCACCTGGTCGAAGGAGTGGAAGAAGTCGCGCCAGAACCCGCGCCACCAAGGCTGTGCCGAATCCGGCCGCTGCTTCCTCATATCTGCCCCTCACGTCCGACACCATGCTGCGCCGAAGAAGGTACGGCGTCAACCGTCCCACGGCGCCCACCGTTTGCGCCGCCCCCGGTCAGCGCCGTCCTTCGGTTCAGTGTCCGCGGACGTCGCCGGTGAGGATGGCGTGTTCGACGGCTGCGGAGAGTTCGTTGTGGAGGACGGCGCTGAGGTATTCGCGGGCGCCGGCGGCGAGGAGGTGTGCGACGGCTTGTTCATGGTCGGGGTAGTCGGGTCGCCATTCGTCGTGAAGGAACGCCTGCACGTGTCCTGATTCGTGGACGGTGACAGCGCCGATGTGTTCCTGGCTGCCGCCGTGTTCGAGGACGGCGTCGAAGACTTGCGGTTCGGTGTCTTCTCCGGCTGGTTCGAGTTGCACTGTTCCGAGGGTGGGCCATGGTGCGATGGGGATGGGCAGGTTCGGCACGTGCAGGTGTGGGGTTTCTTCTGCGGTGATGGTGTCGAGGGTGCCGGCGAGGTAGGCGTTGATGACGTCGTGGATCCGGTTGTGGAGGTCCGGTTCGTATTGCCACCACCGTTGATGGACGGCGCGAAGCCATGCTTGTGTCGCTTCGGGGGCGTCAGCTGCGGCGCCGACGAGTTGCGGCGCGTTTCCGGGCATCCCCACCACTTCGTACGTTGTGTCGTGCGTTTCGATGGTGACGGTGCCGGTGGTGTCGTCGGCGGTGACGGCGTGGATGTCGTCGGGCGCGGCGGCCCACACATCGGTTGGCAGCGCTGGTGGAAGGGTGAACGGGACGCCGATGGCTGGCTGGGTCATCGCTTCTTGGACGATGTCGTCGAGCCACACGTCGTCGGAGCGGGCACCCGCAGGTGGTGTCGGAGTGGAGAGCGCTTCTTCGGTGAGCTGCATCGCTAGGCGAGGGTCGGCGTTCATTGACACGAGGACGGACGTGTCCGCCCACTGCGCGAACTCGGGCAGGTTGAGTTCGTCGTCGCTGGGGTGGAACCCCCACACGGTTGGGTCGGTGAGCACGAACGCTGCGGTTCGTCCGGCGGGCCCGCCGCGGACGGCGGAGATGATGGCTGGCATCAGGCCGGGGAGAGTGCGGTATGGCTGCGGGATGCGGATCTGGTCGATGATGAGCAGGTCCGGCAGCCCCAGCACGGTCGCGGCGCCGGCGAACACGTTGAGGAATGACCCGCCGTCAGCGTCGTGGACCGCGACGGCGGACGCGTAGTCTCCGGCAGCGTCGGCGAGATGGAACGACTCCGCCAGGTCGCTGAGGTCCTCCGGCGCCTGGACGGTGAACGCGGTCACCTGCGCAACCGGTACCGCGTCTTGTTCGTCCTCGGACACGGGAACCCGCACCTCGATGACCCACCGGTCGACGTCCGACACCGGGTACCCGTCACCGTCCTCATCGACGACGGTGATGTGCACCAACCGCAGCCGCCCATCCCAGACGTCATGCACGGCTTGCACAGTGGCGGCATCAGCGTCAGTCACACCCCCACGGTACCGGCGGCCACGAGCTTGCATGCTGACCGATGACCTTCGGGCATAGAGAGGGCAGGCCTCGTTTCGGGGCTGCCGTACCGTCTGCCAGGTCGGGGAGAATCGGGACGTTCTTGCGTGAAGTGGAATCGGGGGTCGCGGTGTCGGAGATGGGTGAATCGGCGCGGGCTGCGCGTCGGGGTGCGGTGCGACTCATCGTGGGGCTGCTTTCCGCGGCCGTCATCGTGCCGGCGGGCCTCGCCTTCTGGGATTGGGAGGCGAACCGTGACAACCCGCCCCGTGGCAGTATCCCGTCGGCCGCGCAGACGCAGCAGCTGCAGCACGAACTCGTCGACGGGCTGAAACGTGACGACCGAGCGCTGTTCATGAAGGCGGCGACGTACGACCCGAAGGCCGGCGCGGAGGCGTGGCGGGTGTGCGAGCCGTGGGCGTCCCGGGCCCGCATCGTGTTCGACCCTGCTGCCGACGTTGACCCGAAGGCACCGGATCTGCAGGTGCATGTCGCCGGGAACCTGCACGAGGGCTGCTACGTGGGCGTGGAGTGGGTAGGGAGCCCCGACCATCCCCTGTGGGATTTCCGCGCGTCGAAGGGTCTGGAACCGTCTGACCCGAACCCAAACCCGAGCCCGACGCGCTGACCGCGCAGCTTCAGTCCATGGGCGGTACGCGTAGCGCTCTGTTGAGGGGACCGGGGCATCGGGCGGTAGAGTCGGCGCCGTTTCGGCATACGACGAACCCACGGTGGCGGACTAACTGTGCCGGTACGACCTCCCACGCGGGGCGATGGGAGTGCGGCGGTGCACGATGGAGTCGTGCGCTTCGACGAGGTCCTCGACCGGTCCGATGGCCCTGCCCTGGCTGAGGAGTTTGCTCAGCTCCGGACGCCGGGCCGCTACATTCTGGACGGTGTGCATCAGATGCCTACGGGCAAGCACTGGCAGTTCCGGATCGACATCGACGAGGTCCAGCAGAGGTGGACACTGGCTCGTTCGGGTGGTCCGGACAGCTCGTACAGCGATGGCTTGCTTCACAACGGAGACGAGGACGTCGAGCTTCCGTTTGACCGCAGTCTGGCGGCTACCGGTGTTGTTCGCATGGCGGCGCCGGACCAGCTGCGGTGGTGGGGTCGCGGCTCGGAGAGCTTCTCCCCCGTACTAGTGCAACACGTCGGGACACGTTCCATCCTCGTGACGTTCGAGCATCGTGATGACCCGGCGTTCCGCAACACGCTCGTCGTGGACAAGCACGACGGGATCGCCCGCCGGCGCTTCGAACACGGCGAGGCGACCGTCGTGTCCGGGGTGCGTCCGGCTGCGGATAACGAAGTCCTACCGCCTGCGCGATTCGCGCGGCTGACAGACTGGATCCGGCCCTCCTACTGACGTCCAGCTGTGATGCGCTGGGTGATGGACGACGCCGCAATGACGCTTCGGGCTTCACTGATGCAGCTCACCTCCGACGCTGCGCGCCTCGACTCTCACCGGTTCTACCGCAAGCTCGGCTTCATCGACTCCCACATTCAAGTACTTCGTGACGTCGCCCAGCACAGAGGCCGGATAACGCCCCTAGTGCGCCAGCCGGTTGATACCGTCACAGGGTGCGGATCGTGTGTTCCTTCGTGGGTGGCGCCGGCCACCTGGTTCCGCAACTGCCGTTACATCGGGCGCTCGCCGACGCCGGCCACGACCTCACTCTCGTCGGTCGGACATCAGCCATATCAGCAGCACCGACCGGTCTGTACCGCAACGTTGCCGCTCGCGCGGATCGACGAAGCGGCCCCTCGGGAGGTATCGCGCCGCTAGCTCCCCTAGACGTTGAACACGAACTCGAGGTCATCGAGCACCACTTCGCGGGGGCTGCGGCACTCCGGTCGGCTTCGGCCGTACGCGAGCTGCTGCCTGGTGCTGATCTCCTGGTGTGCGACGAGCTGGACTTAGGAGCCATCGCAGCGGCCCAGCATGCTGGAGTTCCGTCGGTCGTCGTCGCGGTGATCGCGTCCGGCGCCCTGGTACGCCCCACACGACTCGTGCAGGCGCTCGGCCGGCTGGGCGACGAGCTCGGCCTCTCAGGGCCAGTCCGCCCGCATGGCAATCGCTTCGTCGTCCCGTTCGCCCCACGGATGCGGGACCCGCTGTTCCCCGCCCCCGCCAACGCGCTCTGGATGCGACCCAGCATTGGCACGTCCCCTGCCTCGAACGGGTCGGTGGTCGCGACACTGGGGACCGAGTTCAACACCGAATCAGGCGACCTGTTCGACCGCATCCTCGCAGCGCTCGCCCTGCTAGACGCGCCTGCGGTCCTCGCCGTGGGGAACGACGTCAACCCGGGACGCTTCGGACCGCAACCGGAACGCATCCGCGTGGAACGGTTCGTGGACCTCGACGCGCTGATCCCCCGAGCGGGCGCCGTCGTACATCACGGCGGGAGCGGACTGTTCCTGCACTCGGTCCTCGGCGGCGCCGCACAGGTCGTGCTCCCGATGGGCGCTGACCAGCCTTTCACCGGGCAACGGGTGGACGATCTCGGCCTCGGCGTCACACTGAACCCCATCTCAGTCACACCCTCGGAGATAGCAGCAGCCATCACACGGGTCGGAGCGGACGTCGGGGCGCGTGAACGAACGGCCGCTCTCCGCGCCGCCACGCTCCGTCTACCAGCTCCGGCCGACGTCGTCGCGGAGATACAAGCGTCGCTACTCTGACGCGGGTCACCTCGCCGTCCCTTGATGGGAGCGGACGTCGGTAGTCGGGCTCGGATGGCAAGGTGTCGTCATGGTCTCCCGCGTCGCCGTCCTCTCCGACATTCACGGCATGCTGCCCGCGCTCGAGCGAGTGCTGAACGAGGCCGCCGTGCTGAGCGCCGAGCTGATTGTCGTCACCGGCGATCACACGTGGGGACCCCAACCCGCGCAGGTCCTCGACCGCCTCACCGCGCTTGGGGAGCGCGCCGTCCTGATCCGCGGTAACGCCGACCGGGAACTGCTCTCCATGTCCCGCGGTATCGACGTCGGCCTCGACGATGACCCCGTGTCTGCGTGGGGGGCAACACAGCTCACCGCCTCACACCAGGCCCTTCTCGACACCATGCCCGAGAGCGCGACCATCGACATCGACGGGTTCGGGCACGTGTTCTTCTCACACGCGACGCCCCGCAGCGACGACGAGGTAGTCCTGGTCGACAGTCGAATCGACCGGTGGCGGGAGATTCACCGCGACCTAGCGTCGGACGTTCGGACGGTGGTCTGTGGTCACACCCACATGCCCTTCGCCCGGGTCGTGGACCGGCGCCTGGTCGTCAACCCCGGAAGCGTAGGACTTCCGTACGGCCAGGCCGGCGCGCACTGGGCTGTGCTCGACGGCGGATCCGTCACTCTCAGCAGGACAGCCATCGACGCCGACGACCTCATCCGCGAAGTTACCGCCTCATCCACGATGCCCGGTGTAGCGGCGTGGCTCGAAGACGCGGTGCGGCATCCGGCAAGCGACGCCGACGCACTTGCTGCGTTCGGCCCCCGCGACGGCCGCTAGGCGTAGGGCGAAGTCCTGACATGTACTGGTGAGCCGTCCGACGACCCGACCTAGCGCGTACCTACAAAACCTCGCTCCACCCCTCGGGCACTCTTACCGTGGCCCACGCGGGTGAGGGTTCCCACTGAGACCAGTCCGCGTCGAAGGGGAAGGCGCGTGCGAGTGCGGCGGCTGTCGCGTCACCACCGGCGCGTTCGATGCTTGTCCGCTTTTCCTTGGATACGTGGCCGGTCTTGACGTAAAACGCCAGTTCGTCCTCGTCCTTATAACGGACCGACCAAGCGCCATCCGGGCCAGTTGACGCAATGACGTCAAGTGTACAGTCCTGGCTGTCGAAGCCGATGTGCGTGCGACACCAAGGCAACTCAAGATTAATGTACCAGTCGGGCAGCCAGTCGGATCCGTCGTGCCAACGCCAAACTGACCACGGCTGACCCTTCTGATGGACCCGAACAACCGGTGCACCGGACCAGACGTCGTCCAGGTAGTCGCCGTCCCAATCCTCGGGCAGGACGAGCCGACCATTCGGACCACTACCGACCCCCGCTCGACGGCGTACGGCAGACCCGAGAGGACTTGCAACGACCGCGAGGTCGTCGTCGTCCACGAGAACACGACCGGCGACAGCGAACGCGACCGCTTCGCCGCGCTCCCCAAACGTTTGCAAGCTTCGGAGCACCACGGACGCACCAGGCAGGAACGGTTCGGCCTTCGTGTCCGGCCGCATAGCGTCGCTCATCACCGTATGCTGCCACGCCGTGTCGAACAGCCGCCCCGCCGACGTCCTATTACCGCAGGATAGGCAGCACCTGATCGAGGGCCGCTGCTGTCCTTCCGCGCTCCCGCTCGGGGTGGTGGAATCGGGCCATGAAGCTTTCGCCTGAAGAGATTGGTGAGCTCGTTCCGGCTGGAGGGTGGCCGGACTGGGTGTTCGCCTGCCGATGGCTCGCGAGCGCCCATCCGCAAGCAACGCGCTTCCCGCCACTGACGGTCGGTGCGAACTGTCAACGCTTTGCCTACGCCGTTCTCGGTTTGTTCAACCTGACCGTGCCAGCGCATCGCTCGGATGAGCTCTGGAATGACTTAATGCTCGAGCACCCGCCGATCGCTGCGGTTGAGCCCCTCGACCTCGTCCTCTTCAACGGAACGAGCGACGCCAGGGGAGCGCACGTAGCCGTGGCGATGCCGACTGGGCTGCTGCATCTCAGCGCGGAGGTCGGAAGACCAACGCTCTGGCAGTGGTCGGACTTCTCCCACCGACAGCGCTACCGAGCAGTTGTCGGGGCCATTCGCGTCCCCGCAGATGGTGCGCACTGACGACTCAGTGTCTGCGGCGGAAAGTGCCGAGGATGGCGAACACTGCGCCGAACACGAGCGCGCCGTACCCGAGGTCAGCCTTATTGGGGCCGTCGGTAACCAGGTCGACGATTCCGCCGAGCAGCAGAACGATTCCGACGACGATGAGTGCCGTCGAAGCGTTCCGTGACATGCGTTTTCCATCCGCTTCCGGGAGCCGGTCAGCGGCTGTTGCTGTCGTGTTCCTGGCGGTAGTCGCGTCGGTACTTCTTCAGCGGCCCGTTCTTGCTGCGCATCCAGGAGGTAAGGGCGAAAACTGAGCTCAGTGCGAGCACAAGCACGATGGTGATGACGGCGTGCATGATTCCCCTCGTGGCTTCGGGTGCCTGATCCGGGACCGGCCCTCCTCGGTGAGAAGGAAGGGCTCGGGACCTGCTGGTGTCACGGTAGTGACGGCAACCCGTCTTGTCCGCGACACCGGTGCTACACGTTCGGAAAGTGACCTTCAACCTGCGAGCTTCTTACGCCGCGTCCCCAGCACCGGAGTGTCCGTGTTCTCCCGTTGCCAGCTGAATAGCGCCGCGAGACGGGCAACCTGTGGGGCGCGGGCGAGGAGGCGGATGAAGCCGATGCCGATGAGAGCCCCGACGGTGTTCCCGATGATGTCGTCGATGTCGGCGACTCTTCCGGTGCTGATGGTCATGTCGCCGATGAGCTGGACGAGTTCGATTGTCACGCTGAGCAGGAGGGCGACGGTTCCGAGTCGAAGGGCCGATCCTCTGACGAGGAATGGCAGCAGCACGCCGATCGGGACGAACAGGACGACGTTGAGGATCATGCCCGATGGGTCGCGTGGCACAGTCGCCACGGGGATGAGCTGTACGAACACCGGCCATGGTGGAAGCGTTGCCCGCCCTGCGCCGACGACGACCGGGTACGGAAACAGCACCGACCGACGTAGCACGACTCCGAACATGCATGCGACCGCGGCGGTGACCAGGCGCGGAACGGTGAGTCGTTCCGCGCGCCGCAGCCGCCACACCAGCAGCCCCCAGATGACGACAGCGGCAGGGATGAGCACGGGGAAGGCGGGAATCACAGACGGCAGGGTATCGGCCACGCTCACGCAATCCGCGGCACCCGTGCACTCGCTCGCGCGGCTACTTGGAAGCGCCGAGGATGGTTGGGCCGGGCGAGGCTGTACAGCGAGCACATCCGCCTACCCGCTGTCCACGACTGCTTGCTGGTCACCCCGGCCTCACGAGCGCCTTGGGTCGCAGCAGGCCGTCTGCGGCGCCCGGCGCCCGTCATCACATCACCACCTAGGGGCTGCGGGACGCTGCTCGCTGGTGCGGGGCGCGGGCTGCGGTTTGGGCGTGCCGGTGGAGGTTATCTCGGTGCTGCTGCGGCCGGGCTTCGGCTTGGGTCACAATTCAGGCGCATCGCCGGTCTCGCTGGTGACAATCAACCCCCGCGAGCTCTGCGCAGAGTCCGTCAGTTCCTGCAGCCATCGTTCGTTAATCGCGGGAATCCGGCTGCCGTCGAATTTGAAGTACACCAGCACGTAGGGGTGCAGCCAGATTGAACTGCGACCCGATCCGACATCAACGGTATCTTTCCAGGACATCAGGAAACCCTCGCCGCGGCGAAGCTTGTTGACGATGACGATCTGCAGGTGCGTCAGGGTGCGGTCGTCGACCACCACCACCATGCCGTCGTAACTGATTGAACCCATGACAACCTCGTTGGCCGCCGAATGAATGGTTCGTGTGCAGCGCCGTTTCTGGAATCACCCGGTAGCTGGGAGTGGGTCCTGCGCCATGTGAGTTAATGGTCACGATACTCGGGATCCGCTGAGAAATGGAGCACGGTGTGCGTCGAGTCACAATGAACGTCGACGGGACCTCCTACCCGCTGGCGCAGGGGCAGGACGCGGCCACGCTCGAAGCGGCGGTTGTGGACGCGGACCGTGCCGGCGCAGACGTGGTGCGCGTCACCCTGTACGGGAACCGCGGCCTCGACGTCGTCGTCACCCCGGGCGTCCCGATCACTTTCGAGGTTGAGGACGTTGCCGAAGAGGATCGCGACGACGGCGACCTCAGCAAGCCGTTCGACGTCCCCGATTTTGACGCCTACCGAGGTCACGGGGAGCAGCACCCGCTACCTCGCTCGCACTGAGCGGCATCCCGCGGCGACGACGACCGGCTTCTGCGCGCCGCGACCGGAGGTTCGCCCGCTCCTGCATCGCCGCGACGACCTTCAAGCGGGGTGACGGCGGCGCCGTGTGTGGTGCGGTCCGAGGCGACACTCCTGGTTGAGGGGCCCGGGACGTCACGCTGCCGCTGACATGCTCGTCAGTCCTCGACGAAGTACGTCCAGGTGTTGGTGTCACCCCACTGTTCGAAGCCGTGCAGGGCGGCCTGTTCCTGTTTGACCTGCTGGTTGCTGGTGGTCCACTCGCCGGGGTTGGTGAGCAGGAGTGTTCCGTCGTCGTTGGTGAGCGCGTCGATGATGGCGGTGAGTGCGGGGCCGAGGAACCGTTCCGGCAGTTGGGGGATGACGACTTCGTCGATGTAGACGACGTCGCCGCCGTCGAGGCCCAGGAGGAGGAGGTCGGCGCGGTCTGCGCCGGGCCGCGCGAGGTCGAGGACTGCTGCGGTGAACTCCGCCGAGGTTGTTGCTTCCGCGGCGGCGAGGAGTGTCCGGTACGACGTCGGCGCGGAGACGACGAACACATCAGCGTTGCCGACGACGACGATGCGCTGCTGCTGTTCGTCGTCGATGGTGAACGTGAACGAGTACCGGGTCGCGTCATCGCCGGCGGGCGCGAACGTCATCGACGGGGAGAACACGCCGTCCCACGCGTTTGCGGCCGTCTGCAGGTCAGCTGCAGCGTCAGCGGGGTCGTACATCGACGTCGTCCTTTCAAGCGGGAACAGGTGCCGGAACACCTATGAGCGGAACCGGCGCGGTCAAGGCGCTCCGGCTACGAGCGCTGCTGCTGTAGCTGCTCGAGCGTTCCCCGGTGCGCCGCGTTCTGCTGCCGGAGACGCCGACTCTGCGCCAGGAATGTCATCAGCGACAGCAGGAATCCCGCGACGGCGATCAGCATCGCGGCGACATCCAGCGCGCCTCGCAGTGACCCAGCGGAGTGCGAGAGGGCGACGAGGGCTCCGGCAACTGCGACCAGCATCATCGCCACCGCGATACGACGCATCACCGAGCTGCTGCCCACAGGCGGCAGCCTACTGGGAACAGAAGCACCGACCGGGGCCGGCGGACGGCTTGCGGCCAGCATCAGTCTGCCGCCGGACCTAACCGGGCAGACCCTCGCTGTGGGCAGTGCCGAGGATGACCGCAGCGCAGACGATGAACCCCACGATCACGAGAACGAGGGCGACAACACCAGCGACCGAACGACGCGGCGCATTCCGCGGAGCGAGGCCCGGTGTGGAGTTCGGGTCCTCCTGCGCCTGACGGAGACGACGCTGCTGCTCCTCGACGTGGCGCTGCTGCTGCTGCTGTAACAGCATGTCCTGGGACGGGTCCCACGCCGGAGGAATCGGGGAACCCGGAGTACCCGGCGGCGGGAACATGTCGCTCATGTGCTGAGGTTACCGCTGGCGTCGCTTTTGGCCGCCCTATTGTGGCGGTCGGGATTGACGGTCCACCTCCTTCACCCATGTGTCCGTTGGCGCCCATCCGCCGGTGCGGCTGGTCGCGAAGCGGCGAAGTACGTCGCGTCGTACGGCGGTGTTCCACTTCACCTGCTGCCACTCCTCCTGTTCGCGGAGGTCAGTGATGAAGATAGCCGCCGTCTGGTCCAGCAGTGCGTATGCCTCTCGCCATTCCTCCGCCACGCGCTGGGGCGCGAATTTCATGGCGTACGCGGCGGCGACATCGCGGTCGGGGTCGTCGACTCGTGCTCTGATGAACGCCTCGATGAGCGACTTCCGTGACGCCGGCTTCGCAGCGCGGATACCTGGGTCGTCGATCGCGGCGCGGATGAGCTCCCAGGTGCGGGTGCGCCGGTCCCGGTCCTCGCGCTCTCGCCGCTCGTCCTCATCTTCCTGCCACTCCTCAAGCTCCGCGGCAAGGTCGCGGTTCCACGTCGCACGGGCCCAGTACGCGTACGAGGTGCCGGCGCTGACCCAGCGCACCTGTATCCCGGTTCGGTCCCCGTCGTGGCCGCCGGCAGCGTTCCGGATACTCGTCGGCACCTCGCCGGCCCCGTCGAGGAACTCCACCGCATCGAAGTACTCCTCCCGGACGGTCACCCACGTTGCCCCGCCCGCAACCGCGACATCGAGCGCGTCGTCGAGGGGCACGTTCGGCGCCAGGAAGAGCACCTCCGGTTCCTTCGTCTCAGCCAGCAGCACCCGCAGCCCGCGAGCGGAAGCCTCCAACGAAGCCCGGTCGTACAGTGCCTGCAGCTCCGCGGCAGTGACGCCCGGGTCAGTCTCGTCGCGCATGAGCCGACGGTACCGGGGCAGCCCGACTTCGCCGCGCGCCTTTCCAGTGCGTCGGAAGGGGATAGGTCCGGCGCGCCCTACTAGCAGCTTGCGATGGTGAGCAGCGCGTCCGCGGCGACGCCGAGGCTAAGCAGCCGGGTTGTCCGCGGTCGCGGTCGGTACCCCTTGGTCCTCCCCTGCTCGGTCACGTTCGGTGGTATCGGTACCAGTCGTCGCTGTCGGGGTCGCCGACGATGAGGTCGAGTTCGCGGTGGCCGCGTGGGCCGCGAACGTTTGCGGTGCAGTCCGCGTAACGGTGGCTGATGAAGCAGATGGTGACTTCTTCGATGCCGTTGTTCCGCTGCAGTGTCCAGCGGCTCGTGCGGCTGGTTGGGGTGGATGGGTCGCTTTCTTTGGAGGTGAGTCCGCGGAGTGGGACGTTCCGGATGCGGGCGACACCATCCGGGTCGAAGGTGATGGAGCCTGCATGGTGCGATGTCCAGGTGCCGAACATCTCGTTTCGCGCCAGGTGTGTGGTCTGCAGGTCTGTGAGGTCCGGGAGGTCCGCGCAGCCTGTGATGCCGAGGAGCGTGAGCGCTGCGACGCTGATGGCGAGCGCTCGCGTTGTCCGCGGTCGCGGTCGTTGTCTCATGGGTCCTCCCCCGGTTGCTCACTCTATGGGCGGACAGCAGCGCCCGGGCGGCCTGGAGTGTCCCGCCGGTCGGCGGCGCGGGTGTGGCGCTGGGTGGGACGCGCTGTGTCCCGGGGCGGCGGTAGCCGTGTCCGGTTTTGGCTTGCCGGCTGGGAACGCATGATCTAGAGAGCTTCGGCCTCGCTTCGCGAGTCCTCGCCTGAGACGAGACATCCCTTCGAGCGGACCCAACACCTGGGACACGTAGGCCCGTTGTGACCGGTCATGATCAGGAGCGGTGGTGTGTGCGCCCGCGACTTCGTCGCGGGCGGCGGGCGGGACGTTCACGTGGTGGCGGCTGGGGCGTCGGGCGGGTCGGACTCTGGTCCGGGTCCGCTGGCGCGTCCCCGGTGTTGCCGTCTCGTGTTCGTCTCGTCTGCGGTGTGTGGTCGTGTCCCGCTGTCGGCTGCGCTCCCAGCGGGCGCTGCCGGGGTGTCTTCGACGTGGGTGCGTGGTGGTGGCTTGTCCGGTCTCCGCTGCGCTGCGACCGGCGTCACCGATGTGTGCTCGGCAGGCTCGCTGCACGGTGTCGACTCGGTCGTCGTTCCTCCTCCCTCGTGCTCGCTCGTTCCTCGCTCGCGCTCCCCTGCGGGTCGCTCGGAACGTCTGCGACGTGATGCTGGTTCGTGGTCGGTTCGGGCTCGTGCTGCGTGGCGTGGGCGGGGCGTGTCCGGTGCGTCGTCGTAGCGGATGGTTCTGTGCTGGTGGCGTTCTGACGTGGTTGGGGGTTGGTGTCGCTCCCTCGTTCCTCGGTCGCGAGCGCCTGCGGCGCGCGGTGCACGGTGTGGTGGGCGGGGTGTGGGCGGTGTGTGGTCGGTTCGAGCGACACCGTGACGGGTGTCGGGGCGCTGTCGGTGCGTGGGACGAAACGTTGACAGGTCGGCTTATCTGTAGACGTTTTGTTCCAGTTCATGACCAGGGGTTCGTTCCTCACCCCTGGTGCTCGGTCGTTCCTCCCTCGCGGCGCTGCGCGCGTGGGGCGTGACGGGGGTCGTGGTGGTGGCGGTGCGTGGTCGGTGCGGGTGCCGGTGCGTACTGGTGGCGGGGCGTGGACGTGACGGTGGCGTGACGTGGGTTGGGGCGTTTCCCGACAGGCGGGATCTCGTGGGTTCTGACCTTCCGGACCGTCACGGACATCGGCGCGAAGCGCTGCGCTGCGAACCCTCCGGAACGCTGCCGCACCGGTGACGGGGCGAAGGCGGACCGGAGGCGGTTCGGGGTGCTGATGGTGCACGTCGAGACGGGCAGCATGCAGCACCCGGAACGAACCGACGACGAGCAGACGGCGGGACGTTCCCGGAGCGACCCCGAGGAGCGACTCGACGGCGAACCGCACGCGGGACGGCGACGACGGGGACCACCTCCAAGACGAAGGCGAAGCGTTCGTGGTGTGGGCCCGCCGGCGCGCTGAGGAACGAAGCCGCCGGGCATCGCTTGGAGCGCAGCGACGCGATGCGCGAACGACGAGCGCAGCGAGACGAGAGCACCCGCACGAGGAACGAGAGCGGGTCGCCCACCGCACGGTGCGAACCACGGAGAACACACTGAGGCACGAAGAGGGCTGGTGAACCGGGTGAGGCGGCGGGGCCGCGGCGGCTGGCGGGGTGGGCGATTTTGGGGGCGTCCGAATCGGTGCGGCGCGGGTCCGCGGTCGCCAATTTCGCCGCATCTGCACACATCGAAACGGACCTCCGTGCGAGCGGTGGGCGGGCGGCGCTGATGTGGAAGGGGATGTGCGGGTGAGTGGTCTCGGGGAAGCACGCGTGTGGCAGTTCACCCGCGCCGGCAACATCGAACCGAACGCGATGACGGTGACGCAGCGGGCGGGCACGTTCACCGCCGGGACCCCGGACGGGACAGTGCTGCTCACCCGCCGTGACGAGGACGGGCTGCACCACTACTTGGTGCTGCCGCCGCGGGCGCAGGATTTCTCCCAGACGTTCCTGCCGTTGGCGCACGCTGTCGCTGCTCGCGCTGACGAGGTGGAGGACCCGTCCCGACTCTTCGACGCGAAGCATCTCGCGGTCGCCACCGTGAAGGTCAACGCTCCGTTCGGTCGGTCCACGCAAGCCGGCGCGGACGTCTCCGAGCTTTCCCGACTCCTGGCGACCAGCCTCCGCGAGGGGGAATGGGTGGCGATGGTGCTTCGTCATCCGAACGACCGGGAACGGAAGTGGCATCAGCGGTGGCTGGAACACCATCAAGGTGGCGCCACCCGAACCCACCACGCGCTTGAGGTGAACGCTGCGGTGGTGTCCCTGTGGGCTGGCGCGGATTCGTTACGGAGCGCCCGCGGGATCCTGCAGCGCACGACCGCGGCGATGCCCGGCTTCGACATGCAGGTGCAGGTGCGGCACATCGAGAAGGTGACGAAGGGGTTCGGGCTGCTCCTCCCATCCGCGACCGCACTTGTCGGCGGTACCTGGGCGGACTCTCTCCCCACGGTGCAGCACATCCCCGCGGCGTACATGGGCATCGGGTTCCTGGCCGGACTGTCGATGCCGGGCACCGCCGCCGGGGTGCTGTACCTCGCTGGACGGATCCCGTCGTTCGCGGAGAAAGCCCGCCGGTTCATTCGGCACAACCTCCTCGTCCCACCCGGCCGGCGGTTCATCCCACCGGCACGTCCCCGAGCTGAGGTGGTGGAACGGGACGGGAAGGTCATCCCGAAGAAGGACGGCGGGTACCCGCTGCCACAGAACGCGTTCATCGTCGGTCCGGCTCTGACCGCAGGTCTCGTCGCCCCGCACGCCGGCGCGGACTCCGGGGTTGCGTCCACGCAGGTGCGTCTCGCGCCGGCGGTGATGCGGAACCGCATCGGCCCATACATCGGTTTGAACGACGGGCAGCCGGTGTACCTGTCCGCGGAGGACATGTACGCCGGGACGGTCGCGTTCGGTCTTGCCGGCAGCGGTAAGTCCCGCCTCGTGCAGGCGCTGTTCGCGTGGGCGACGCTTGAGCGGGTGCATCCGCTGAACCTGCCCGGTTACCAGGGCACCCGGAACAGCCTCGTCGTGTTCGAGAACAAGGGTGAGGGCGCCGACGACACGCAGTCGTGGGCGCGCCGCTACGAGGACCCGAAGTGCCTGCGCGTGGACCTGGCCGGGAACGCACCGGAGATGGTGGACCTGCTCGCGGTTCCCGGGAACGTGGAACAGCGGGCCCGCAGCGTCGTGAACGCGTTGAAGTACACGTTCTCCGACGGCTCCATCATGGAGCGGTCCTTCCGCACCCTCACGCAGGTGCTCGCCGCGGCGTTCGCTGTCACCCCGGACCTCGCCGCAGCCGGTGAGGTGGAGCAGGGCAGGTCGCCGTTCTACTACGCGAACATCCTCCTCGGCGGCCGCGGCGACGAAGCCGGTGTCCGTCTCGCCGGAGCTATCCGATCCGAAGCGGTCCGCGTGGGCGCGCCGGAGTCCACGGACCTCGGGTTCGCGGCAGCGTCCCTCGCCGAACTGTATGAGGGGAAGACCCCGTCGCAGCGGGCGCAGTTCACTGACGCACCCCGGTCGAAGGTTGGTGCGCTGCTGTCCGCGGAGAACTACTGGTCACGGCCAAAGCGGATGACGTGGGACACCATCCTCGAACATCACGTGTCCGTCATCATCAACGCCGGCGTCACCACTGCTGGGGAAATGATGGACGACGAGCTGTCCCGGAACATGCAGTCGATGCTGATGTACACGCTGTACGACGCCATCAAGCGGCGCTGCTCCGGCTGGTACGAGCAGCATCGCGCGGTCACCATCTTCGCCGACGAGCTCAAGCTCCTCGCCGGGTCCTCCGCCGACGTCATCACCTGGATTCGGGAACAGGGCCGCTCCTACGGGGTGCGCGCCGTGTTCGCGACGCAGAACCCGGAGCAGCTCACCGACGAGGTCCGCAACTCCGTGATGGGGTTCGGGACCCTCCTCGCGTTCGCGCAGAACAACCCCCTCGTCATCCGCCGCCTCATCGACGACCTGAACCTCGCCGGGCAAACCTGGGACGGCGCGGACGTGGCGAACCTCCCGCCATACGAAGTGATCATCCGCGCGACCGCTGGCCGGCAGCGGCAGCTGCCGTTCACCGCGAAGGTCCACAACTTCTGGGGCGACCAGGACAACTTCGACCGTCTGCAGGGCTACGACCTCGGCGACACCACACTCCCCGGAGGCTTCTTCCAGTGACCATCACCGCTCCGGCCCCCACCACCGCCACCGTCACCGGGCCGCCGGCTGCGTCGGCGCGGGTGCTGCGCTTCGACCAGATGCCATCCACCTGCCCCACCCCGGAGGTGGCGACCGCCGCCCGCATCGACCCGTTCTACGCAGGGCTGTGGGCCGCCGGCTCGCAAGCGTCGTGGCTGAGCGTCGACCAGGCGCACGCCCAGCAGCGGGAAGGTCTCGGCCGTCTTCCCGCGCACCTGAACCTCGACCGCGCCACCGCGCTGCGACGGCTCACCGACGCCGCCACGCTGCCGAAGCGGCTGAACGCGATGGCAACCCTCGACATGTGGCGCACCGTCACCGGTGAGCAAGCCGCCGCCCTCACCGGCGACACGGAGCTCGCCGGGAAAGCCCGCGCGTGGACAGAACTGTTCGCCGCCGGTGTCGCCGACACCGGCATCTTCTCCAACGGCCTCTACAACACGCAAGGATCCAGCCGCGGCGCCCTGTACCGGCCCAGCCGCACCACCGTGTTCCAGCAAAAGGTTCGCCCGCACCTGACGTACCCGGAGGCGGTGTCGGTCACCGGCGGGTACCCGTGGGAGTCCGGCAGCCAGTTCGACCGGCACAACCTCCTCGCCGTCGAACTCGGACTCCGTGCCGCGGAGTGGTGCCCCGGGGTCGGCGCGGTCCTCGGGGAGAAGCTCTCCGGCTTCGAACTCCTCACCCACACCGGCCGCGCCGACCACACCCTCGGCAGCACTCAAGCGCAAGCGGATGCCACCATCGTCCGGAAGGACGGGCTCCGCATTGCCGTGGAGATGACGGCGTCCACCGGCGCTTCCTTCGAAGCGAAGGTGGAACGGTGGGCGAAGCTGCTGTCCCACCACCGGCTTGCGGACACCGGCATTGTCGTCGTGTTCGTGGTCGCCCCACGACCGGACAAGACCGTCGCCGTGAAGGAAGTCGCTGTCGCCGTCCGAAAGGCTGTTGCGAAAGCGACCCGCGCGTACCCGGGGGTGAACTTCGACCGGACAGCTGACCGCATGTTCGTCGCTGAGTGGACGTCCTGGTTCCCCGCCGCCCGCCAGGTGGACCGAGCATTCATGTCCCTCGCCGCGTACCGGCCGTCCGGCCCAGCAGACCAGCTCTGGCGTCCCGCGCTGCTCCTGGAACCCGCCGTTGTCCCGTTCACCGCCTCGGACACGACCGCAGCGGCAGCGGTCCTCCGGAACGCGTCCATGCTCCGCGGTGTCCCACACTGGCTACGGACATCGGACACCCCCATCCTCTGGCCGCAGAAGGTTTCCGAACTCGGCTACCCGGGACTGCCCGTCCCCGCCGCGTCCCGTCCCGAGACATACAAGGGCAAACCGCTCGGCGCCGGCCACGGCGTCTCCGGCGCCACCCGGCCGCCGAAGCGGCTGCGCACCACGCTGTGACGGGAACCGCGTCGACAGTGGTCTCTGCCACGATGACGTCGTGGACCTGCAGCAGACTGACGTCATCTCCGGTCTCCCCGCACCCGTCGCGGTGACGTTCCTCCGTCACTTCAAGGGCGGTGGCATCTCGTTCGCGTGGAAGCCCCTGCTCCCCGAGGGGCATGGCTCCGACAGGGACGCGCTGACCCGCCTCGAAGCGGACGGCTACGTCGAACTCGTCGAGGAGCACCAGGCGGGCGCGATCTATCAGACGACCACTGATGGCAACGCGGTCGCGAACCACCGGTGGACAAAGCGCATCACCCGGAAGACCGCCGACCGACTCCTCACCGAAGCTATCGCACGGGCGGAAGCGTTCAACGCCGACGACACCCGCGCGACCATCATCGCCCGCGTGCGGGTGTTCGGGAGCTACCTCAACCCGGAGAAGGACCGTCTAGGCGACCTCGACCTAGGGCTCGACGTCCGGTTCCGCCGACCCTACGACCGCGACGAGGCGTTCGTCTACGCGCAGGACACGGGCGTGCTGTACGCCGACAGTCTCGTGGACCACGAGGCGTGGCTGCGCGCCGAAGCGGCAAAAACCGTTCGTGGGCGCTCCCGCAGCATCAGCCCCACCAACGAAAACCCCGCCCGGCTCAACGGGCCGTGGCGTGACGAGTACGTGTTCGACGGCTTGCACCTGCTGCCGGAGGTGGCGCAGCACGGCGCGGCGCACCTCGGCTGGTAGCTGCCGCTGTCCACGCCGCGTCGCCACCTACATGTCCGGTATGACCGTCTAGCGCTCCGCTTCTGTTGCCCGTGAGTCGGACGGAGTCGAAGCCCACGCGGTGTGTTCCATCCCACCCGCCCAGCGTCTGTCGTCCGTAGTCGATACGGTGCTGCCAGAGTTTGAGACGGATAGGGGGCGCCGGTGGCGGGGACGTTCGGGCGGGACAGGTCGAAGGACGCTGCTTCTAAGGCGGTCGGTGACGTGCGCAGGGTCGCACGGGAGGCGTCGACGTTTGTCGCTGAGCAGGCATCCGAGCTGCGGAAGACCGCGGCGGACACCGTCGAGCGTCTGCAACCGAAGCCGCAGCGTACGTACGAGGAAGTCATCGCCGAGTACAACGCCGCGTTCACGTTGATGAGCGACAGCGGGCTGGCGCTTCTGCGTCAGCGTGAGCGTTCCACGGACCTGATCACGCTGGTCGAAGCGCTCGTGAACAGCATCTCGAACACGCCGAAGGCGTTCCAGACCGACTTCGACGAAATCGACCTCCGCAAGGCGGCGTTCACCGACGCTGCGGAGTTCGCCCGGGCAGACGTGGACGCGGCGCGAGCGTCAGCTGCCGGAGCGGGCGCCGGCATCACCGCTGGCGCCGCTGTTGCCAGTCTCGCTCCGACAGCAGCGATGTGGGTCGCCACGACCTTCGGAACCGCATCCACCGGCACCGCGATATCCACCCTCGGCGGCGCTGCAGCGACCAACGCCGCTCTTGCGTGGCTTGGAGGGGGCGCTGTCGCCGCTGGCGGCGGTGGCACGGTGACCGGTGGTGCTCTGCTGGCCCTTGCCGGTCCGGTCGGCTGGAGCATCGCCGGCGCGACACTGCTGGCATCCATCGCCCTGTTCGCGAAGAAGCGACTCGAGACACGTGAAGCGAAGCAGGAGGCGCTGAAAGCGGTGCAGCAGAACACCGCGGTCGTTCAAGGCCTCGGCGCTCAGCTCGACGCCTTCCTGCAGCAGACGAGCACGCTGCGAGAGTCGCTGCTGACCGCGTACGGCGATGCGCTCGCCCTGTTCGGTGAGGACTTCCGGGAGTTGCCGGCGGGAAAGCGGTCGCAACTTGGGGCATTGGTGAACAACACGAAGGCATGCGCCGCTCTGCTGTCGCAGCGGATCGAGGACGAACCCGTCGATGAGTGACGGTGAGGAGTACGTCAAACAGGGCCAGGAGCAGGCTGTCGCCACGTGGGTCAACCACCTCAATCAACTGCGACTGGACACGTTGCTGGGCAAACTCGCGCAGCAGACCGACAACCTGCGTGACGCGCTCGCAAGCGTGGACCGTGCCCTCAGAACCGTGGATCTCGAGGTGGTTGCCACCAACCGTGGTGGTGTGAAGGGGATGCACGGCTTCATCGCGGAGGTCGCAGAAGTCGGAGTCGGCAACGCCCGCAGCGAGGTCCTCGGGAACGGCCCGGTTTACGAATGGGTGAACGACAACGGGCCGGTGGACATGATTCGTGAGGGCATCGCAATCCAGCAGAAGTTCGTCGCCGCAGGTGGCCGGTTCGGTCTCGGCGCCATCGTCGACCACCTCGAGAAGTACCCGGACTTCGTCAAGAACGGCGGCAAGTATCAGGTACCGCGTGATCACTTCGACACCATCCGGAAGCTGCACGCGATGCCCATGCAGGATGCAGTCATGTTGTCGCGCAGCGGCGACGGCCCGTCATTCAGAGACTGGCAGCGGGTGCACTCCTTCTTCGGCGGCGACATCGGCATCGATTCCATTGAGCCGTCGAACTTGGAATACCGCGACGTGCAACGAGGGACGTACGACACTAGGCTGCAGACCGAGAAGGAATCGCTCCGAAGCACAGATCAGGACCAGCGGGACCACGCCTACAACCAAAGCCGGCCGACCCTAAACGAAGGCGTGAAAGTCACGCTCATCGCCGCAGCGGCCGAAGCGGCGACCGACTTCGTTCTCGCCGTCATCGCCAAGCGTCGTGCAGGGAAGCAGCTTCGGGACTTCACCACCGCGGACTGGGCTGACCTTGGCGCCGCGTCAGGCCTCGGCGCCCTCAAGGGCGGCATCCGAGGGATCACGGTCTACTCCCTGACGAACTTCACCGCAACCTCCGCTGCGGCCGCCAGCGCAGTCGCAACCAGCGCCCTCAGCATCGCCGAGCAGGCGAACAAGCTGCGTCGCGGCGACATCACCGAAGCGCAGTTCATCGAGAACGCAGAGATCATCAGCCTCAACGCCGCCATCACCGCCCTGGCCTCACTCATCGGGCAGGCCGTCATCCCAGTTCCCGTTCTCGGTGCCATCATCGGCAGCACCGTCGGCACCATCATGAACGAGGCGGTGTCCTCCGCACTGTCACAACGGGAAACCAAGCTCTTCCAGCGCTACCTCAACGAACAACGTGACCTGGACGAACACCTCGCCGCCGAACACGCAGCGCTCATGGAAGAGCTCCAAGAAACCGTGACCACGTACGTAGACGTGCTCGAGCGAGCGTTCTCAACCGACGTCGCCGCGGCGCTCCTCGGCTCCGTCGAACTCGCGCGACGGCTCGGTGTCGCAGGAGCCGACATCCTCGACACCGACGAGAAAATCGACGCCTACTTCCTCGACTGACGGCACCGGCTGAGCGAGGCACGTCGCGAGAACACGACCATCGGCTACCGGACGTTGCACTGGGGGGTAAGGAACTCGGAAGCACCGCGGAGCCGGGTCCCGATCCTCGCCTGGGTTGCCTGCGTGTCGAGGCGCACATCCAGCGGCCCGGGCACCGGCAACTGGGATCGCATCCCGGGGCGAATCTGCTCCGGGTCCGCACCGTCTCGCAGGGCGATCAGGCAGCCGAGGGCGTAGCGGCTGATCGCTTGGGAGCCAGCGATGTGGAAGGTGCCGCCGCTTCTCGCTGTGGCCAGCTCAAGAACCGCCGCGGCGAGATCGGATACGTGGACGGGGCGACGGATATCGTCGACGAAGAGCTCACCCTCTCCTCGGAGCGCTGCCTCGACGCGACGCTCGTGTTCGGACCGACCGGTGTCACTAATTATGAGGGAGGTGCGGATGATCGCCGCAGTCGGGGCGATAGCACGCACCAAAGCTTCTGCTGCAGCTTTCGCTTCGCAATATTCTGTGATCGGATCAGGCGATTCTGTGATCGGATCAGGCGCGGCGTCAGCGGGGTAGGGAGAGCCTCGTCCCGAGAAGATCGCGTCACTGGAGATGAGCACGGAGTGAGCGCCGACTGCTTCGCCCGCCATCGCTACGTGAGCGGCGCCGTCGGCGGTGACTTCTCAATCGGACTGGCGGTACGCGGTGTTGATGACGATCGCCGGTCGAATCGACGCGAGCAGCTCTTCCACTTCGGGTTTGATGCGAACGTCAAGCTGATGCCACTTCACGCCCATCCCGGAGGGACGCGAGTGCATCGAGGTGCCAATCACGTCGTCCCCGCGGTCAACGCACTGGCGGACAAGCTCGGTCCCGAGCAGCCCGCTTCCTCCCACGACAAGCACCCGCATGTAGCAACGCTACGGCTCCACTCGATCAAGCCGTCGCGTTAGTCGATCCTCTACCGGGAACGCTCGTCGAGCAGGTTGAGGCGACCGCTGTCGAGGCTGTCGAGGCTGTCGAGGAGTATTGCAGCGCTCTCTGGTGGCCGGTCGCCGCGTCGAGGTTTGGTGGTTCTGCTGTGGAGGAGTTGCAGGCCGGCGACGAGGGCGGCGGGTTGCACCAGCTCACGCATCAGTGCGTCAGTGGTCATCGCGAGGTACCCGGCGACGCCGGCACGACTGAGCGCGACCGGCGATCCTGTGTGAGCGATGTCGAGGAGGGCTACGAAGGCCAATCGTCCGACGTCGACACCGACCGGGGAGAGCGAAGCGCTTTCCCAATCAAGCAGGACGCCATCTGCCCCGTCGCAGAGGAAGTTCCCCGGCCCGGGATCACCATGCGTGACTACCAGGCGGCCGTCACCGAGCTGATGCACTGCTCCACGCACCCGCTCCACCGTGTTGCTGTCCAACGCCCGCTCAACAGTCGCAAGCATCGCTGCGTGTCGAGCCATGAAGCTCGTCCCGTCGATGACGGGTAAACCGATCATGTCGGTGGGCACGTCGAGGAGGGCGGCGAGTTGCCTGCCGAGCTGGTTCCAGGCGGCCGGGTCCGTGGGAGGGTGACCGGCGACGGTGTGCATGACCAGCGCCTCCCGGCCGTCGGCAATGGCCCCGCTCTCCATGACCATCGGCACGGGGACGCCATGTTCACGGAGCGCCGCCAGGGCGTTCCGTTCTCGATCGAGCTGACCTGGGCCAGCGATCTTGATCCCCACCGGCATCCCCGACGTCGCTACTGCATGCCACGTCTCGTGGTTCGATCCTGCCGTTGCTGGATCGCGCAGTGTGTAAACGTTCGAGCCGACCTTCAGCTCAAACATCGGGACGAACGCGAAGCATGTTCATCGCGATCAACGTCATCACGGGCTCGTGCCGATCGTTCATCGTCGTGATCCGAGTGCGCACGATGCCGCGATCCGGCTTAGACCGGGACAGCCGAGCCTCGAGCACCTCGAACCTGGCCGACAACACGTCCCCCGGCCGGACGGGTCGAATCCATCGCAGCTCGTCGACGCCCGGCGACGCCCGGCTGGCAGCGTCGTTCAAGAAGTACGTCGCGAAGACACGCATCATCAGTGCGGCCGTGTGCCAGCCGGACGCGATCAAACCACCGAAGGGGCCGGCAGCAGCCGCCTCCGGATAAAGATGGATGGCCTACGGATCGAACTCTCCCGCGAACCGGAGCACGTCCTCCTCGCTCACCAGCTCGGCCCCATAGGTCACGTCAACCCCAACCGCATAGTCGTCGAAGGAGCGATCGCTGAGGGGTCGGGAGAAGTTCGCCATACGACCACTTTCCCGGACGCCCTGCGCAGCGGTCATGCACGACGCCGACAAGATCTGCCCCGCGTATCCGACCTGTCGGATAGCCGATGGGGAGCTGGACGAGGCGATAGACTGTTAGCGACGAGCCTCTGCCGACCACGGCGGAGGTTTTCTTGTATGAGCACCCCAACGTCCCTGACCATCACCACCGCCAACGAACGACACCGCCCCCAGCTAGAACAGCTCTGGACCATGTTCCGACACGAGATGTCTGCGTTCACCGGCGCACTCCCCGACGAACGCGGCCGCTTCCGCCAAGAACGGCTCGACGCCGGCCTTGCAGCACCGGGCTGGTCGGTACATCTCTTCCACCTGGGCCCGCACCCGGTCGGATTCGCGGTCCTCCGCGGACTCGACGAAGAGGAGCACGTCATCAGTAGCTTCTTCATCGCGCACGGAGCGCGACGCGCTCGCATCGGACGAGCCGCCGTGACGGAACTGACCGCGGCGTACCCGGGGAGATGGGCCGTTGCCTACCAGGACCGCAACGAGGTCGCAGCGAAGTTCTGGCGCAGGGTCGCGACCGAACTCGACCAGTCGTGCACGTTCGAGCACCACGTAGTCCCTGGCCAGCCGGAGCTACCCGCCGACTCCTGGGCCCGATTCCGTGTCCGATAGCTGATCGGCTACCGGACGTTCGTTGCCGACGCTTCGTGCACGGGACCCGTCGGACAGGCCGCTCGTAATGGTGCTTGCCGGCAACGTACGGTAGGTGCATGGGGATGGAAGAGATCTGGCCGCTGTTCGGCCTTCGTATCATCTCGCCACGGCTCGAATTGCGACCAGTGCGGGATGAGGACTTGCCGGGGCTGGTCCGGGCTGCAGTCGCGGGCATCCACGATCCTGACCGGATGCCGTTCGGTGTGCCGTGGACGGACGCAGAGCCACCTCAGCTCGCCCGCTCGCTTGCTCAATTCCAGTGGGGGCTCCGGGCGACGATGCGTCCCGACAACTGGACGGTCAGCTTCACCGTCCTTCGCGAAGGCAAGCCGATCGGCGTGCAAGAAGTAACTGCAACGCAGTTCGATACTCGGAAAACCGTCCTCAGCGGATCATGGCTGACGTCCACTGCGCAGGGTGTTGGTCTGGGAACTGAGATGCGGGCGGCCATGCTGCAGTGGGCTTTCGATCAGCTCGGCGCGGAATGCGCGGAGTCAGACGCCGCAGTGTGGAACGGACCTTCACTCGCGGTATCGAAACGACTCGGCTACGAACCCAATGGCGTGCACCGCATGCAGACGCGTCCTGGGGAGGTCACCGACACCCTCCGAGTTCGGCTCGCAGCCGCAAGCTTCCTGCGCCCCTCCTGGACCGCCGAAGTGATCGGCGCAGAACCTGCCACAACGTTCCTACGAGGTACAGCCAACTAACCGCCTCGGTCCGGTGTCCGGTGTCCGGTGTCCGGTGTCCGGTGTCCGGTAGCGGTCGATGACTGCCATGGATAGCGGTCTCCGACGCCGGTGAGACGGGTGCGCTCTGGGAGTGCCCTAGCTCTCGGAACGAGCGGCCGCGAACGCGGCGTCAGCGATCTCGTTGACTTGATCGGCGAGGCCGACCCTGCCTAAGAGACTTGCGACCGCCTCGCGATCCCTCCTCCTGACCGCTGCGTCCCATACCGGCAACAGTCCAGCAACGGAGAGGCGCTCGTTGACAGTCATGGCGGCGAATTCGGACTCGGACTCGGACTCGGCAACGCTCACACTCAGGATCGTACCCGCCGGCAGAATTCGGCGCTTGCGTAGCGGCGTCTCACCCGGCCGGTAAGCGATCGGCTACCGGGCGGCCGAATGCGCTCGTGAATGCTCGCTAGATTGTCCTGCGGGGACGTTCTTCCCTACTGGGGACGAGGGGCGATTTGGTGGACTGGCTGAGCTTCGCAGTGTTGCTCGTGGTTGGCGTCGGTGCAGCGTGCCAGGTGCTCTCGGGAGTCGGATTCGCGCTCGTGTGCTCGCCGCTTCTCGTGTTGACACTGGGACACGATCAGGGGGTTCGCACTGTCCTAGCCATGTCGATCGTGCTCAACGCGGTCGTTCTCATCCGATCTTTCCGTGAAGTACGCGCTGGCGATGCTCTGCGACTGTTCATCCCGGCCGCCGTGCTGGTGGTACCAACGGTCTTGTTGGCTGGTGCTGTCCGCACCCCGGTGCTCTCGCTACTGGCCGGGGCCGTGATACTCCTGGCGACGGGCCTCGTGGTCGCGGGCCGACAGTTGCAGTGGCTCGAGGGAACCCGCGGTGCCATTACTGCTGGAGCCGTGAGCGGCATCTTCAACGTGGTGGCCGCGGCAAGCGGGCCGCCGGTGGCTTTGTTCGCCGCGCAGCGACGATGGTCCCCGGTGGTCACCAGCGCGACCCTCCAGGCATTCGCGCTGCCGCTGAACATGATCACGTTCCTGACGTTGCGGCCGTCACCAACGGACTTCTCGGGCCTCGGTTGGGCGGTTGCCGGGCTCATCGCCGGCACCGTCATCGCCGCCGCGATGGCGCGGAAGGTGCCCGTGGGAGTCGTGCGACCCGTCACGCTCTCGATCGCCGGCGTAGGTGGTGTCACGCTCGTCGTAAGTGGACTGACCGCCCTCATCTGATCAGCATCGACTGTTAGTGGTGCCGGAAGGGATCGGTCCTCCAGCTGTCGCCCCAGGTAGAGTGTTCGCACGAGCGCACTCCTGGACTACATCGAGGTCTGGGCCACCAACGACGCCTATCGCATCGCGGCTTCGGTGGCAACAGAGTGCGCGATTACAGAGTGCTACGGCCCGATTTACCGAGGGCGCGCGAAAGTGCGCCAGTGGGCGTCGACCTGGTTCAACGCCGGTGGGATCGTCCGCCGATGGACTGTGACCGATCATTTCGCCGTCAATATGACCGCGAAGTCGCTCAGCGGACATTCGAGTGCACCTGGGACGGCAAGCGATCATCATTCGACGGCGCCACCATGAGCCGAAGCGAGGACGGTCTGGTCCTCGAACTCCGCGAATATCAAACAACCTCACCGCTCTACGAGTGGGACGGATCCTGGCGATAGCCGCCCGCAAGCCGATCGCCTATCGGTCGTTCTGCGCCGACCGAGCCCGCTGTTCGTGCCGCTGCTCTCGAGCAGCACGCGTCCCCACCACGAAGGAGAACGATCCAGCCACAACGGCGGCGATCGCTGCGGCGAGCAGCGGGGCCCATGGCATGAAGCCGGTAATCGCTGCGAAGACGGTCACGACGGATAGCGCGAGAGTCACTGGACCTAGTACCCATGCCACCCAGAGTCGGTGTGTTCGCATGCCTCAGTTGTACTCAGCCAGCGTTCTGGTCGCCGCTCGGTCAGCGGGGGCGGCGGCGGGCAAGCAACTTCTGCAACTAGGTCCGCTCGCCCCTCGGTCGCCTAATCCCGATGGAGTCGAGGAAGCGCCGCAGAGTCATGGGCCGAGCGTACGTCTCGGTAACCGATCGGCCATCGGACGCCGCTCGTCGACGCGGCCTACTCCGTAAAACGCGTCAGCCAGCACGTCTGCTCGACGGTGGTCGGAGATGCTGCCACTTCCCTAGGATCGAAGCATGGACCGTGCCGACGTTCTCAAGAGAGTTGAGGCGTCTTACCGCGGCAGTGCGTCGTGGACCGACCCCCATGTTGACCGCGAGGTCGAGGATGCCGAGTACTCGCGGGTCACCGATCCGGACCGCTACCGCATCGTGGGAGCCAGGGCGAGTGCGTGGGAGCGAGCCCTCGTGGACCTGGGCCTCGCCGCCGCTGAGCCGGCACGGCTTCCCGATTGGCCGTACGGCCCGAGGGGCGTCTCCGCGATTCGCCTCCGCCCACGCGTCGCCGACGCGTTGGAACTCCTCGTGGTGCACGGGTCGATGGAGTCAGTGTCCGACACGGTGATCGGCATCGGGATCGGAATCCCGCCCGTGATGGTGGCCATGGAGCCCGACTGTGGGTGCGACGCATGCGACTCCGGCTCGGCCGATCTCCTCGACGTGGTCGACCAGGCGTTCGTCGACGTGGTCTCTGGCGAGATCCTCTACGCCGAAGGCGACGGTTGGACGCTCACCGACACTCATGGGCGTTCTCAGCACACCGGCGGCATCAACGCTGCAGCGATCGCCGCTTCGGTCCGGCGTGGTGACCCAGTCGGCACTCGTGCCCTGATCGGTCGGGCTTGGCTCTGCGCACCGGACCAGTAGGCAGCGTGATCGGCATCTCGACAGCCGATCGGCTACCGAACGTTCTGAGCGAGCGTCACCCACTCCTCGTCGCGGACGTAGCCCAGCGCATCGTTCGCGCGGAGGATCGCGACATTGTCCACGGAACCACCTGTGCGAAATCGCGTAACGCCCTCTGCCGCGAGCGTGAGCACAGAAGCCGCCTTCACGGCGATACCCAAACCCCGACCACGCCAGGCTCGGTGGACAACGGTGAAGTGCGTCTCAGCCTCCACTCCGTCGATGTCCACGAAGGTCATCGAGACGAGATCGCCGCCCGGCCTAAACGCGCCGAAAGCCCGCCTCGAGACGGAGGGCGTCGCTGTGCGTCGATCGAGGGGGGTGTGTTGCGTTGCAACACTCCCTGGGTAATCCGCGATCGTCGTAGCGTCCAGGTTTAGGACGGCATCAACGTCGGCGTCGCCGAGCTCCCGCACCGATCCATCAGCTCTGGCAACCATGGCGTGCAATCGCTGCTCGTGGATGCTGTCCGAGTTGAGCTGAGCTCCGAACGACCGAGCCACGACGACCCACCCGTCAGCTTCAAGTTCCGCTCGCAGCGACGCCTGAGCTGGCAGCACGATCGTCTTCCCCACGACTCGATCTTGGCACGATGGCGACACCAGGATCTGCCGCGGAGTCCTGCGGTTGGCGCGGTCCTGTAGTTCAGTTCGGCGCGCGTTGCTTCGCACAGTCAGCGCGCGATAGCCGATCGGCTACGGGGTGGGAGAAAGGCGTTCTACCCGAGCCGGATGAGCGAGATCTATCTCACCGGCCAGCTCGTCTGCGCGACCGACGAACAAGCGAACGTGGTCCGCCTTCACTTGCCCGATCACCTCAGGCGCACCCGGGCGGAGGCGGGCTGCCGTTCGTTTGACGTCACCGAGACCGGCGATCCTCTGAGTTGGTCGGTCGAGGAGCGATTCGCCGACCAACAGGCCTTCGAGCTGCACCAAGCACGTGTTGCAAGCAGTCAGTGGGGCGACGCCACGGCGGGTATCGAGCGGCGCTACCCGGTCGAGGGCCTATCCCGCTGACCGATGGTCTGCCGAGCGGCAGCGAGTGCGTGCTGATGATCGGTCTGCGAGAGTGACCATATGTTGTATCCACCCGAGCAGCGCGTACTCCAAGCCGCTTTACGGCAGGCGGAACTCCTCGGCTCCGATCCCAACCACACAGTTGCCGCCGCGGCGATGGACACAACCGGCCGCATCTTCACCGGAGTCAACGTGCACCACTTCACCGGAGGACCTTGCGCGGAACTCGTGGTCCTCGGGCAGGCCGCCGCGGCCGCCGCGGGTCCGCTTACTGCCATCGTTGCAGTCGGTGACCAGAACCGCGGAGTGATAGCGCCCTGCGGTCGTTGTCGGCAGGTGCTCCTCGATCAGCACCCCGACTGCTTCGTCATCGTCCCGACGTCCACTGGTCCCGACACTGCGACAGTACGAGCGTTACTGCCTCACACCTACAACTTCCCCGACGCCCGCCCCGAACGCTTCATCCGCTTCAACGCGAGGTATTACGAGACGATCGCTGACGGCCGCAAGACGGCAACCACGCGGTTCAACGACCCGTGCGCGACAGGACGAGCTTGGCTGCTCTTCGAGTTTGACGAGACCTACAAGCGGTTACCGGCCGAGGTCGAACTCATCGAGACCAAGAGGTTCGATGAGCTCACCGACGCTGACGCTCGAGCTGAAAACGCTGCCACTGCTGCAGACCTCCAAGAAGGCTTGCGGAGCCACTACCCTTCCCTCGCCGACGACTCGAGCATTGACGTCGTCCACTTCAGGCTCACCACCGCCCGGTAAATCATCGGCGACTGGGAGGAAGAGTCTGCGGACTTTCGCGCTGGCAGTCTCAGTACTCGGGCGTGGTGGTGTCCAGAAGTTGAGCGAGTTCCTCAAGCGGAAACCGCGTGCCTCAGTTCTTCCGGTACCTTTCAGGACCGATCTGCGTTAGGACGCCCTCAGCCCCACGGGCGACCGACGCAGCGAGGCTGGTTACCGATACCCAGCAGTCCAGAAGCGAACGATTACGCGGGTCCTCCGCGTCTTCGGCAAGGCTGTTGTCCCAGAATTCGCTTCCAGAGATGCGCAGATGCACCTGATCGTCGTGTCGGTGGAATTCCCACAAATACTCACCTGGCTCCTCCTCCCAGGTACAGCTGGCGCTCTCGGCAACGTCGCGGATCCGCACGACGGCACGAAGGAGGTCGCCGAGTGCGTCGCCGAGGTAGGAGGCAGTCAGGTGAAGAGTGACGTCCTCGACGCAGATCGCGGCCTCCGCCCAACCCGAGCCGACAAGTTTGAAGGTGAACTCCATGGAACCAGCGTGCCACCCGCACTCGTATCGGCGGTCGCACGCTGCCGCCCAGTAGCGGATCGTTGATCGGACGAAACTCCGGCCGGCCCCGCATCTTCCAGATGTTCCCTCTTCGGCATAGCGTGGACGTCGTGGAGCGTGCCGCAGATCGCGTCATCGTCCCCAACGTGGTCGGGTTGCCCTTCCACGTGGGGCGAGACGTTGCGCATGATGCGGGCGTAGTGCTGGCGAACTCGGACCCGGACGGACCGCCAATCGGCGCGCTCGCCTGGCCGGGACTCTTCTACATCACCTCGCAACGCCCGGCCGCGGGAGCCAAGCTCTACCGGTGGGACTCGGTCGTCATCGAGGTCGTGGCGTATGGCGAAGCGGATTCGACCACGCGCGCTCCGTTCCCGCACGAGCCGCCCGTTGACAGCGCCCACGCACACCCCACGTCCGATTCGTACGTCCACACGGCAGGGGTCGACGACACAGCTGCGAGCTGAAGCGGAACCGCTAGAGGCCCCGGACGGCGAATGAGATTGCTTGCTTCTCGCTCTGGCGCTGAGTGCCGGAGTCCTGTCCGGGCCCGTCGATCTCCAGCCGATCAATCTCTTCTTGATCTCATGTCAGGGCGTGGCCGTTCTCGACATGGTCTGGATGAGGGGGCACGGATGGCTGAGGAGTTCCGGTACGACATCGAGCTGCTACTCGAGGCGCAGCACGGCGACGTGGCTGCGTTCACCACGCTTTACCGCCGTCACGCTCGTGCTGTGCTCCGCTACGCCTGGGCCGGCCTCGGTGATCGGTCCCAGGCGGAGGACGTGTTGCAGGAAACGTTCACGGTCATGTGGCGCAAGCGGCGGCAGGCGGCGATCGTCGACGAGTCCCTCCTGCCATGGTTGCTCGTCGTGTGCCGGAATCACGTGCGCAACCAGCTGCGCCGCCGACGACGACAGACAGCCCATGAACTCGATGATCAGAGCGCCACTCACCACCAGAACGCCCTGCACTCGGACGCCGAGGAGCTGGTCGCGATGCGAGTGGAACTGGGCCGCCTCAGCGATCTCGACCGTCGATTGTGCGAGCTGTGCCTGGGCGAGGGATACACCTACCGCGAGGCCGCCGCGCTCCTGGACACCACAGAAACCGCGGTCGGGAAACGGTTACAGCGGGCTCGCGCGCGCCTTCGAAGCGCTCTCAGCGGCGACGAGCCAACGAACACCAGGGAGGGCACTGCATGACCGAGACGACACTGCCCGACGACGATGAGCTCGAGCGCATCGCGTTGGCGTCCATGCCCGTGGTGTTGGACCGCATCAGGCCCCGACTACGCCGCCGTCGACAGCTGCTGATCACCGGTACCGCCCTGGTCCTCACAGCTGGCGGCGCGATCGCAGCGACCTTGGTGATCAACGACCCGGGAGACGGGATCGCCAACATGGGTCAGGCGTCCACCTTCGCGCTCGACTGCCACGACCAGGACGGAGCAGTCGCAGTGTCAAACGTGTACGCCGATGACCCCGGCACAGCGTCAAGCGACCCCGTTGCCACCTGCCTTCACGAGGAACGGCTCACCGCGATCGATGACGCGGTGTCGGCAGCCGCCTCGAAAGAGCACGCAGCCGACGTCGGGTGTGGTGTGGTCTTGGTGCCCGCCGCTGCCGAGGACGACGAGAAGCGGTGGACGTGGCTACCCGATGCGCACGGTGACGGGATGAGCGTTTCCGACGGATTAGGATCATGGGCTGATGCACGGTGGACAAAGAATTGTGAGCAGCACACGGCGACCATCCCGTTGCCGCCGATGCCGACAGCGCGACAGGTTGCTTGCGCGAAGGCAGCGAACTGGGCCGAAGTGTTCGTCTCTTCTGGTCGGAGCGCGGCATCCGTCTGCAGCACGCACGGATTACCTACGTGGGGACCCTAACGAGCGAGCTTGAACCGCCGGAAGCCGCGAAGCGCCCGATGAGGGATCCGCTGACGGAAGCTTGCTGAGCCGGTTCACGAAGGGCCAAGAATTGTGCCGCTGGCACCCGCAGTGAGCCCACATGCTCACGCTGCGTTTCGATTACGATCTCGCCGTGGCTGCGTTCTCCACCGACGATGTCTTTGGCAACAGGCTGGACTTCGAGATCGCCCGCGACGGCTTCGTGTGCCCGCTGCGAGGCAAGGTCACCCTGCCGGATGCCGAGTCGTGGTTCCGGCACGAAGGTTACGGGGTGCTCGAGATGGAGGCCGGGGGCTGGGTGGACGACCGGCACATGCACGCGACTTTCGCGGCAGCGCTCTCGTTCCCCGACTACTTCGGGATGAACCTGGACGCGCTCAACGACTGCATGTCCGATGTGGCGGAGGCTGAGTACGGGTGGGATGCGTCCGAGACCGGCGTCGTCATGGTCCTTGTCGGTTTCAACCGTTTCGCCGACCGACGCCCTCGGACCGCTCATCACCTGCAGGAGATTCTCCGGAGGCAGGGCCGCTACGCAGCGCTCTTCGGGAACAGAGTGCTCACCATCCTGTCCTGGAGGGGATCAGCTACCGAGCACAGGAGCAGCGAGCTCCCGGTACCGTTCACGTCGTGAAGGTCGGTCTTCCTGTCATCGCCCTCGTTGGCGTAGTCGTCGGAGTGCTCGGGTCCGCTTATTCGACGTCGGGCCAGATGGTGCTCGGATGGATCATGATCGTTGCGGGCTTTGCTACTGCGGCTGTCGCGGTGACTGCGCGAGTACGCGAAAACCGCCAGCTGCTTCGTCGGTGGGCTGACGAGGACGAGCGCCAGCAGGACTGACCGCTCGCCTCGGCTGCCGATCCGCTACCGGGCGGCAGCGACGTCCATGCCCGGCGCGGCGTCGTGCCGACGCTCGAAGCCATGCCGCTCGTAGAATCCCGCTCAACCGCGGGCCGCGACGAGTTGGACGTCATCCACACCCCGGCGACGCGCCTCGTCCACGAGGCGGCTGAGAACTTCTCCACGCTGTCGTTGGCGTTCTCGACTTTGAGGAGCTGCGACTCGACCATAGAATTGTCGAACTCGCCCGGTCCGCCGTTATGCTCGGCACCGTCTTCCGGAACTGGGGGCCCGTATCAGGGTCCGTGCAACAGCAGTTCTTGGACGGCTACCAAACGGTCCAAGCCCTCACCGACGAGGAACTCCACTGGTGGCCGGTCCTCGTGCTCTGGTACTCCCTGGCACTCGTGCCTCGCGGCGACGACCCCAACGGGTGGGGTCGAGCAGCAGCCGAGGTGCTCGACGGGCACACAGCGAGCTAGGAGAACGCAGTCTCGGTAGCCGATCCTTCACCGAGCCTTCAGCAGTACGGGGCTTGCGTCCCGAACTGCGAAGCGTCACCGTCAGGCAGGTCGAGCCGTCCCTCGCCGGCGACGCCGATCCCGATCACGGTGTCGCGGTCGATCCCCGGTGATGTACGGATCGCTCGGGCTGTGCACTTCGGCGCATCCGCGCAAGTCGTAGGCGCACTCGAATCACCCCCTTCGTCCTGCGGAGCGCTTCGCGGAAGTACCACGCGAAAGCCAACCCGATCAGCACCACCGGGAGCAGTTCGGGCGCGAGCAGGAACGTGCCGAAGATCATGTCGAACATCTCGAAACCGACGAGCGACGCTGCCGCGAACCATACCCAGCCGCTGAACAACATCAGATGCCGCGCCGCCCGGTGGCGAACGCGCCGCCCGCGAGCCCGCAACAGGCCGATCTTGCGCCAAAAGGGCTGGCGGTACCGCGGGGGCACTTTTGATGGGATGTGACGACGACGGAAGCTGGCGAGCATGAGCGCTCCAGATGGTTAGCGGCAGCGGACGGCGAAACCGTCGAACCGCGCACGCGCCACTCCACGAGCAGTAGACAGCCCCCTACAGCGGTAGTGAACCGTCGCAGCGGGAAACGATCAGGCGGTGCGTGCGGCGAGACGACGGACGGGCCGTCCCGGCGCGCGCGGTCCGTGCCCGCTTACCAGCATCACGCTCATCTGAGGCCGCAGCTCCGGCTGCGGCCTGGTCGCGCTGGGCACCGGCCAGAGGGTGAGGCCGATCGCGAATACGACGCAGATCACGCGGCCCACGGCATGCACGAGACCCAGTGCCACAGCGGTGCCGACCGTCAAGACAAGGAGCGCGGCAACTGGATGCGCGGCTGCGGACGCGAGAACGAGATGCATCCAAGTCTCGATACCCACAACGCGAGCGAGCAGAACCCATCCGAGTGACGTCACTGGACCCTCCGCCCGCTCCGCTTGGTCATCCAGCTTAGGCAGGGGGACCTAACAACACCAGACAGTCGTCCGGTCGGCGACGAGGACTTCTCATTGACCGATCGGTGACCGGACGCGGCTGCATCGCATTGAAGATGAAGCTACCTGCTGGCAGCCAGCGTGGGTTGGGTACCTCGGGGTTACTGCAACTTCAGTCCTGGAGGTTCTGTCTCACATAGATAGTCCGCGGTTTCTCGCGGTGAGGGCGCGTCGTGCGGACGGGTCCTAGGAGTTGATCGGGAGTGTTGGCTCGAGCAGGTTTCGCGACTGCGCCCGACCGGGGTGCGGGTGGTCGGGTTGCTCCCGGCGGCTGTCGGTTCCGCGCATAGAGGTGGGGTACGACACCTTCCCCTTCTGTAGGAGACCGGACATGCCTCAGCAGACTGACGTCCTCGACGTTGGCGGCGCTGCCATCAGCCCTGCCATCGTGGAGCGACCTGCCGCCCCCGTCATCGACCACGATTTGTTCGAGGACCCGGATGTGTTCAGCGGGCCGGTAGCGGTCGTGGAGCCGGTCACCGTTCGGCCGGTGTCGGCGGATGTTCTCCTGGAGGTCGCCGCAGCTCCTGCCGCTGTTCGGGTCAGTGACCCGGAGCCGCCACCGGTCGCGGAAGCGCCGACACCGGAGCTGCAGCCGGCACCGGTGCAGGAGCAGACGGTGATCGCTGACCTTCTCGCTGAGGTGCCCGCCGCTGTCCCGCAGAAGCACGCTCCCGTCGTAGAGCCTGCGTCGCTCGGTCTGTCGGTCACGCTCGAGCAGCTCGAGGCGAGCCGAGGTCGTCCCGCCGGCAAGAAGCCGAAGCCGGTCAATGACCTTGTCGAGGACGCTCCCGTGGAGGAGCCCGTCGCTGCCTCCGCAGATGCTGAGCCCGAGGAGTTCGCGGAGCCCGTCGGCGCCGGCCTCTTGGAGGTCGTTGACGACGAGGCCGCCACCGACCCGACCACCGATGCTGATTCGGCCGCTCCGGTCCACGAGGACACCGACGTCGATGCCGCGGCCTCCACCGTCGCCGCCAACGTCACCGCGACCGGCGGGGACGAGCCCGTCGCCAGCGTCGAGGCGACCTCCGCCGTCGTTCCGACTGAAGTCGCGCCGGTCACCGCTGACGTCGCTCCCGCTCCCGCTGCTGCTGCTGCTGCTGCTGCTGTCCCACCGGCGGAGGACCCCGCACTGGACACACACACGGTGTCGGCGAAGACCACGGCGACGTACTCCGACATTCAGAACTCGGAGCAGCAGTTCGAGGGGCTGGTGAAGGTCAAGAAGTTCCCCCTCATCGACCCGGACCAGCGGTGGGTGATGGTCGTTGCCGTCATCGCCCTGTCCGGCATCCTCGCCGCGAACCTGACGTCGTCGTTCACGTCCGTGTACTCCGAGGCGGCGAATATCGGGTTCCCGCACCAGGTGCAGTGGCTGCCGGTGATCAGCCTCGACGTCGCCATCGTCGGGTTCAGCTGGGCGCTGATGGTGTTCAAGGCCCGCGGCGACAAGGTGTGGACCACCCGCCTGTACTTGTCCATCTTCACCGGGTTCAGCGTCGTGGCGAACTTCCTCCACACGTTCACGTTCTGGCACGAGCACCTCATCACCCCGCAGTCCATCTACGGCGTGGTGTTCTCCGGGTCCATCCCTCTGTGGTCCCTCGTCGCTACCGAGGAACTCATCCGCCTCGTGTTCATCCGCCGCAACCGCATCAAGAGCAAGAAGGAATCGAAGTGACCATCGCCGCAGACATTTCCCAGACGGGTACTCCGGAGCAGCCGGCGGAGGTCGCCCTCGTGTCCGGGAGGGAAGCCGGAGCGAAGCGAGTGCGTCAGCTCAACCACTCGCAGTTCGCCACCAGCTCCGCCCGGCAGACCGCCACTCTCGCGTGGGCTGCCGCCGAAGTCGCCGCGGAACTCCGCGACAACACCGAAGGTCAGCGCACCATCGCCGCGGCTCTCACCGCGCTCGCGGACGCGACCGCCCGTCAGGCAGACGCCGCGGAGCGCTCCGCTGCCGCCGCGGAACGCACGGCGTCGCTGACGCAGCTGCAGGCGATGATGACGTTCTACAGCCTGCACGACCGGGTGTTCCCCGACGGAGTCGCGGACCAGTTCAAGACCCTCCTCGGCATCCGGTCCACTACTGCCGAGGCCGCAGCACCCGCCGCCCGGCCGGCGCCTGCCGACCCGGCGCCGCAGGTGCCGGCGTTCGACGAGTTCGCGTAGTCGGAGCAGGTCATGTCCGTTCTCTTCGACGACGTTCCCGCCGCTCCGCTGCTCATGCCGCCCACCGCGGGCGAGTGGGCGAGAGCCAACCGCGGTTGGGTGGTCACCGGCGTGGCCCTGCTCCTCGCCCTCGTGTACGCCCTGGCGTCGATGTACACGTTCCCCATCCGGGAGCAGGAGCTGGCGACCGTGCGTCGCGGGTACACCGCGGAGCTGAACCGTCTGAGCTTGGCGCAGTCGTCCTTCACGTCGGTGCTCGCGGACTTCCACAGCACCCACGACCAGGGCGCAGCGGTCTCCGCCGCCATCAGCAAGGACATCCACGTCCGCGCGGCCCTGTTCTCTAAGCCCGCCGTCGCCGCCGTTCATGACGCCGACGAGAACCTTGCCGGCGCGCTCACAGCCCCCGCCGGGAAGCCCGCCAGCGCGACCGTCCCGGACCCGCTCCCGACCCTCACTGGGTATCGGCTGGCGACCGGCACGGTGTCCGGGAAGGTTCGCGCGACCCAAACCGCAACCTCAAGCACCCGCACCGCAGCTTCCGGGGTGACCCACGCGCGGAACACCGCCATCACCGCCATGGTTCACCTCGGACAGGCGGCAGCGAACACCGGCCCCGGCGTCCTCGCAGCGGACACCCTCGCCTCCCCCACCAGCCAGCAGCAGTTCAACGCCGCCGTCACCGCCGTCGGCGCGGCGACGAAGACCGGCTCCACGTCGATGACCGATGCCCAGATCGTCGCCCTCAGCGACGCGGTCGTCAACTACAACACGGCGGGGAAGGCGTTGAACTCGTCGGAAAAGGTCGGCGCGGCCGCGCTGAAGGTCGCCCAGGCGAAGGCCGCCGCGCAGAAGAAGGCGGACGACGCTTCGCAGAAGGCTGCCGAAGCGTCGCCCTCCCCGACCGCGCCACCGAGCCCGACGGCGTCGCCGTCCGCGACGGCGACTCCTGCGCCGCCGGTCACTGATTCGCCCACGTCCACGCCGTCACCGACTGCGACGCCGACGCCGACAAAACCGACGGTCCAGACCTCCGCGGACTACCAACCGCAGTGCACTGCCGGGGAGGCAGCGTTCACCCAGCACGCCGACGACGGGGACACCCTCACCCTCTCCCCCGGCTTCTCGTTCACGTACACGATGACGCAGGCGGACACCGGCGGCTGGGACGTGACGGTGTTCCACTGCCAGTCCTGACCGGCCCGGCGGTGACCGCATAGAACCCGATGTCGTCACCGCCGCTTCCGGAAGGAACCCCACGTGTCCCGCCGCACCGTCCCCATCGTCCTCACCGTCGTCGCCGTCCTCGTCGCGGCGGTCATCGCGTGCACGTTCATGCTCGTCATCAACCCGAGGAAAGCTGACCAGGCTGCGCTGACCCACGCGCAGTCGAAGCTCAGCGCCGCACTCCGGAAGAACACCGCAGCGCACAACCGGTTCACCGCGGCGACGAAGCGCTCCGCCACGCTCGAACATGCGATGGCGCCGCTGCCGAGCACGAACAAGGCTCTGTTCCCCGCCAACGTGCTGACCACGTTCAGCAACGACCTGAAGGCCCTCGACGAAGGGGCATCGTTGACGGAACCGAACGCGGCGACGGATCTCCCCACCGGGAAGGAATCCTTCCGGGACGCCACGCTCGCCGTCACCCGAGTCACCGCGGGCGTGACGCACAACACATCACTGACGGACACGAGCACCGGTACGGTGCAGTCCGTCTACGACGAAGTGGCCGCCGATCTGCGAAGCGCCGCTCGGGTCGCCGGGTCGCAGTCCGCATCCGTGCTCACCAGCAACCAGGGGGCGTCGAACACGCTGCAAACCTCGTTCGCGCAGGCGTCCGACATCGACACCACCGGCAGCGCCTCACACATCGCCGCGTCGCTGGCCGAGTACGCCAGCGTCGGCCAGGAGCTCATCAGCGACAACGCTGCCCATCCGGTGAAGCCGGTCACCGCGTCCCCGAAGCCTTCCCCGAAGCCGTCGCCGACGCCGAGTCCCGCTCCGTCGCCGTCCGCTTCCCCGTCGAAGGCGCCGCAGACCCCGAAGCGGACGCCGGAGCCGACCGCGCCAACCACGGTGAACCACACCCCGCACGTCATCGCGCAGGGGCAGTACTCCCCGACGTGCACCGCCGGGACGCAGCTGTTCACCCAGTCAACCTCTGCGGGCAATAGCATCACCGTCAGCGAGACCTCCCCGTACACGTACACGACGTTCTCGACGACCACGGGCTGGGGCGTGAAGGTCCTGGCGTGCACGCCAGCCGCGTCCTAGCCATCGGGGTACACGCAATCCATGTGCAGCCCCGGAGTGACGGCCCTGTCCTCGGCGCAAAATGCACCGTTGCCGCTTTCGGGTGACAAACAACGAGCCCGAAACACGCCAGATTGTTTAACCCGTCTAACTATCCGCCGCATATACCGTCTGTATGGGAAAGATCATCCGGGTGGGCGGGTCGGGGCCCCACCGCACACGGTTCGCTGAACACGACCGCTCCGCGGCGAGCGTCCATCTCAAGCCACCGCTTGGGCACTTCGTCATCGGGTCGCCGGACAGGCTGCCGCTGCACTCCATCCGGGCAATCCGCGACGTCAACACGTCGTTCGAGAACCTCGGCCTGCCAGACATCAGCATCGACGACAGCGACGGCTGCATCGACCTGCTGTACGGGATGAGCGACTCCGTCTTCCGCGGCAACGATGTGTTCGTGCGCGTCACCCTGAACGACGCCGGGAAGGTCGTGGACTGCGGCCACGGGGAAGACTGGTTCTTCACCTCCTTCGAGGACCCACGCCTGCAAGCCCTGATGGACGAACACGGCGCCGAGGAATCCGAACTCATCCCACGCCCAGCCGTCTAACACCGACGACGGCGGGACTGCCCCGCCGTCGTCGGGCTGCCGCGCACAGAACCGGTATGAGCGCAGCAGCAGTGGCAGTACGAGCGAAGGACCGTGGTGTTGGACGCCGCGTCAACGCGGCCGGGCAGACCCTCTCCGGCGGCACCTTCGCGGAGCACAACCGGGACGCCGACGACATCACCCTCACGGCCGTCACCGCCCCCACGGACACCGTCGATGACGTGTTCACCCGCGAGTACGACAACAGCGGTGACCGGGCGCGGGCGTACCTCGCCGAGCTCGACGACCACGTGGAGACCCTCGCCACGGACGAGGGCTGGCGCGACTATTTGCGCACCATGTCGTCCTTCCGCCGCTACTCGTTTACGAACCGGCTCCTCATCGACCTCGAGCTCGCCTCCCGCGGGAAGGCGCCCTCCTCCCGCGTCGCTCCGTTCTCGTTCTGGGAGGCCCTCGCCCGGAAGCAGAACCCGGATCTCCCGGAGGGGCAGTTCCTTCAGGTGGTGAAGAAGGGCGAGAAGGCGCTGCACGTCCTCGGCCCGAACACGTTCAAGGAGACCGTCACCGACAGCAACGGCAACGTCGCCCTCGACGAGGACGGGAAGCCGAAGAAGCGGGAAGTGTTCCGCGGCTGGTCCGCCCGCCCGGTGTTCGACATCAGCCAGATCGACAACGTCACCCTCCCCGACGACTACCAGACCCTGTCTGAGGAACCACCGGCTGGGTTCATCGAGGACCTCGAGCAGGCAGTCGCCGGCGCCGGGTTCACTCTCGAGGAGGAGGATCTCACCGGCAGCAACCTCGGCTACACCACCACGGACGGCTCGAAGCGCATCGTCGTGAAGAAGGGGCTCAACCCCGGGACCCGCGCACGCGTCCTCGCCCACGAACTCGGCCACGTCTACGCCGGCCACATCGAACGCGCCGACGAATACACCACCGGTGAGGGCGGGCACCGCGGTGCGATGGAAGTCGAAGCGGACAGCCTCAGCTACCTGGTGTTGCGAGCGAACGGCATGAGCCCCGAGGTCGGCAAAGCCAACGGTTCATACGTGTTCGGCTGGGCCAAGCACACCGACGGGTCCGCAGAAACCGTCCGCCGTACCGGTGAGGCCGTCACCCGCGCGTTCGAGAAGCTCATGACCGACCACAACTGGCGGAACGTCCTCGAGCCCACCGGCGACGCCAAGGCCGCCGAAGAAGCCGAACTCGAAGCGATCAAGGCGCGCATCAAGGCGGAGAAGGACGCGAAGAAGAAGCCGCGCACCGCCACCGCTACGAAGAAGCGCGCAGCACCCCGCCGCACCAGCACCCGTGCGAAGGCAGCCGCCGCGGCATGAAACAGCCGGGGCGTCACCGGAAGTGCGCTTGGTGACGCCCCGCGCACATAGCCGGTATGCCTTCACGAGACCAGCGTGGGAACGTCCACGGACGCGACGGACGCTTCGCCCAGCAGCACCGGGCCGCCGCGGAGGTCACCCTCAGCCGCACCAGTCACCGGGAGCAGGCGGCCGAGCAGGCTGAGTGGCTGAAATCGGACCTCTCCCGAATCGCCGGGTATCTCCACGGCGACGACGACGCGTCCCTCGCGGCCGCGAACGAGCTGGTCGGGCAAGCGACCGTCCGCCTCCGACGGCTTCGCGCTGACGTCGCCAGGACCAACATCGAGCACACCGTCCGGAAGCACTTCCCGGACGCCGCGGAGCTGACGCTCATCAACCGAGGTTCATCGAGCAGGCCCGATTGGGAACCGGACATCGTCCGTGACGGCGACCGCGACACCCTCTGGGTGCACACGTCGAACACGTTTGCCGACGAGCCGTGGGGAAGCAACCTGATCATGGACCTCCTCCAGCTCGGCGACGACGAGGACCCCGACCCCACCGGAGATGCCGACGCAGTCATCACCTTCCAGTAGCAGATACGAGGCCGCATCCGCGTTCAGGTGTGTCCGCGCATAGCTATGGCATGAACAGCACCACTTCGCCGTCCCGTCCCGTCCGGAACCCGCGCGGGTTCTACCCCGGGGGTGGAACGTTCAACGAGCTCACCAGCCGGCACGCGGACCGGAACGGCAGCGCCGCGTTCCACGTCGAGGACATCGACCGGTTCGACGACGGCAACGGGATCCTCGACATCGTGCTCTACGACGAGACCAACGAACCCGTCGCCACCCTCGCCCTCACCGACGCGGACACCGCCCGCATCTCCGACGACCTCACCCTCGCCCGCCTCGCCGGCTCCAACTCCGGCATCCCCGTCACCATCACCGACCCCACCGAACACGGCACCCAGACCGCGAACCGGGACCGCCTCGGCATCATCACCTTCGCTGGCATCGACGCGACCGTCACCCACACCACCGACAAGATGGTCCACATCATCCTGTTCGAAGGCGCGGACCAGACCGCGCCAGCTCCCGCACTCATCGCCCTCCCCCGCGATCACGCCGCGAACCTCGAAGCGGCCCTCCGAGCACGCAGCCGACAGAAGTAGCCACCATGCAGCCCACTCAGACGATTCACCTCACCATCGGCGAAGACCGCACCCTCGGCTACTGCGGCGTCCGCGGGGAACCCACCACCACCATCGGCCGGGTGAGCTGCCTCGACTGCGCCAACCGCCTCGACGAACTCGGCGTCTAACCCGGGCAACCCGAGGCCCCGTACGCTGACGCCACCAACCAAAGGGGACGCCGTGGCCAAGCAGGACGACAACTGGGACGAGCAAGAGCACCTCACGCAAGAACTCATCGGGTCGATGGAGACGATGGACACCGACGAATTCGAGGCTGGCTACGCGCAGCTCGACGAGTACCACCAGGGTGTGGTCGGGGACGCCACGAGGGAGTTCCAGGACAACGCCATCGGCTGGAACGACGACGACGACTGACGTCCCGCAGTGAAGGCGCGGCGGACGCCGCACACATGCCGGTCGTGAGCACCTTCAACGAGCACGACCACCCCCGCGCCGGCAGCGGCCAGTTTGTCGCGAAGACGAACAGCGAGAGCGAAGCGACACTCACCGGGGTGCCAGCTGAAACGGTGACTGCGCTCTATAAGCATCCAACTCCAGGCAACACCAGCGAGACCGACCTCGACGGCCGGCACGGGCAGCGCGTCCACGTCATCGGCCCCCTCGACGAGTCGGAGTATGACGTCGAGGAGGTCGGGCCGATGTTCCGCGTCCGCTTCGACGACGGGCACGAAGCAGACGTGTTCAGCGACGAGCTGACGGAGCACCAGACGTCGGGTGCAGGAGCGGCGCAGACGCCGACGAAGCCGGCGAACTACGACGAGTACTGGGGTGACCTGCCGCTGCACTCCGCGGCGTCACTGATGGACACCCGTCTCGACGGCGGCGACTACGGCACAGACCCCATCAACGCGCGAGCGGACTACGCCGAGGTGGGTGAGGACGGCATCGCCTACGGGTACCGCGTCGGCCCAGACCTGATCGGTTCTATCGTCGCCGGGGACCGCCGCGACGACGAGGACGACCTCGACTACGCCGAACGTGTGGACAAGGCGCTCGACGATGCGGGCATCACCTTCGGCGACGTCGAGGAGTACTTCCGAACCCGGTACGGCGCGGACGCAAGCTGGGACGGCGACTACGGCCATCTCGCGGTCGAGTTCTACGTTGAGTACGGCCCGGAGGGCGCAACGGGCACCTCAGTCGAGCAGATGGGTGACCGGGTCGAGAGCGAGACGAAGCTCCTCGCGGCCCGCAACGACTACGAATACGGCGGCGCGATGCAGTCGCATCTCGCCGAGCATCTCGGGTACCGGAGCGAACGGGTCAGCGAGACCGACTTCCACGCTGGGGTCATCTGGAAGCTCGACGAGGACGCCGCCGCGGAACGTCGCAGCAAGCGCCAGCAGCACAACGGAGCTGCAGCATGACGGCGAACGCAGCGGCTGGGCAGCCGCGTCTCGGGAACGGCACGTTCACGTTTGGCCGCCATGATGAAGCACCGGCGGGGCTTGTCGCGGCGGTGCCGGCGAATCTCGAGGACCGTCTTGGCATCCCGGAGGGTGAACGTCTCGGCCTCCGCTTCGCGGGGTACGGGCGGCTTGGGGAGGACCGCACGGTGTGCTGGGTGACGGAGGATGGCCGCACAGAGGTCACGGAGTGGAGCGGCATCGTCATGTTCCATCAGGATGAGGAGCTGCACCGCGACGGCGGCCCAGCGCTCATCCACAACGACGGTCGCGAGGACTGGTACCACCACGGCACCCGCATCCCCGCCGGCACCCGCGACCCGGAGGACATCCTCGGCGTCCCCGACGGCGAGCGCATCGGCCTGCACTACGCCGGCGTCCGACACGAGGGCGGCGAACAGGTGCAGGTGTGGTCCTCCGGCAACGGGAGCTACGAGGTGCACGTCGGTGAGGAAGGCAGCATCGCCTTCTACCTCGACGGGGACCTTCACCGGCACGGAGGTCCCGCCGTCGTCCTCCCTGACGGCACAGCGGACTGGTACCGCCACGGCACCCTCATCGAGGCCGCTCGACCAACGCCGCCGGTGAAGGAACTGCTGCACGCCGGCCCCGTGGACACACACCGCATCTCCGGGGACCGCTACGTCGACGGCCGACGAACCGCTGCCATCGCACAGGAGGTCCGCGCTGACCTCCGCGACCTCGACAGTGTGGGTTTCTTCTCCGACGGGGCGACCGTTCTCGTCAGCAGCGCGCAGGCAAGCACGAAGTCTGTCAACGTCCGTGTCCGTGGACTGCCGAAGGGCGAGTACATCGTCGACGGGAACTTCACCGAGAAGGGCCGCCAGCTCCACGACCATCTCACGGACGTGCTGAACCAGTACAACCAGTACGAGGTCGGCCCGCAGGCTTCCACCAACCGCCGCGCGTTCTGGGAAGAAGTGCACCTCGTCGAAGGTCCGTAGCCGGCGCTACGGTGAGCGGGTGCCCACCGAATCCGACTCTCGCGGCCAACACCGCTACGCGTCTATCGACGACGCGCTCCGAGAGCGGCGCCTTCCGCTGGAGAATCATCTCCTGATCAAGTCGTTCGTCCACAACCTGGGCGTGACACACCTGTACGAAACGACCACGTACATCCGCGGCGTCCGGCCCGGCGGACCTGACCTGCAGATCGCTTCCGGATGGTCCAACGGGTTCACCGAGGAGGAGGTGCAGCGGTTCGCCGGCGACGCGGAATCGATCTGGCTCAACGACGACCGCGATCCGCTGTGGGGGCTCACCCATCCACAGCACGGCGGGCACGCAGCAACATCTCGAGCGCAACGTGTTCGGGACGGCGGCCACTGCGAGCTGTGCGGGTGGGGGCTGGCGATGTCCGGCGCCTGCAACAACCGTTCCTACTGAGTGCGCGTAAGTGAGTCGACGACTCGCTTGCGGTGCACTGTGCCGTCCGAACGGTGTTGACGGCGGGCCACGTTGCTGTGTGCGACACGGCCGAACCCATCCTGTGGGGTTGGCGGTGTCGTGCGCGACCCTTCACGGGCGGCTCGTGGAGTGCGCGGCTGACCTTGCGGTCGTCCTGTCGGCTGGCCTGGCCGCGTCCTCTGTCGCGGTCGGGGTCCGGCGGGAGTGCGCCGTGCTTTCCGGGCGAGCGCCCGTCGACCGATGACAACCGCGGCGGCACGATGGCCGTCGATGCTGCCACCGAACGTTTCGATGAGGGGCTGCAGCCAGTGCTGCTTCCCCCACGCTGATGTGTACGCCCGGTCCACCGCAATCACGGACAGGCCGGCGGTGGCGGTCATCCCGACCAGGCGTTGCCGGAACTTGGCTGTTGGGATGCCGGCGACGGTGCGGCGGAACCGTTTCCCCGCTTTCCCGCGGCCCATGGTTTCCCGACCGGTCGCGCGGGCGTCGTCGAAGCCGAGGTCCTCGATGCTGATGGACGCGCACCCGTGCTGCTGGGCGAGGGTGATGAGCCGGGTGACCGTGTGCCGCAGGTGCGCGTCCCGAGCGGACGCCGGCAGCCCCTCGAGGGGTGCTTCCAAGCGGACGGGGCGGCCGATGACGTTGCCGGACACGTCGATGACGGCGGCGTCGAAGTGCCCGCCGTTGACATCCACCCCCAGCGTCCGCTGCTGCCGCAACGCGTCAAGCGGCACGGTCGGTGCTTCCGGGTATGCCCACGACGGGTGCAGATACCAGCGGCCGTTCGCTTCGACGCTGATGTCGTACCGGACGGCCTTGCGCTGGTCCACCCGGTCGGCCCACTCGGCCCCACAATGCGTGGTAAACGTCAGCGGCGCCGTCAGCAGCAGCTGCCGCGTGCCGAGTTCCGCGACCAGGGCGGCGGGGACCTTGACGTGGACTCGCCCGTCGGGAAGGACACGGATGGTGTGGTTCCCACCGATGGTCCCGGATTCCCCGTCCGCGGTGAGGAACATCCGCGCCGCCGCCCACTGCTCCTCCCACGCTTCCCGGGTGAGCCCAGCTTCGTCGAGGTGCTCCCGGTTGCGCCACAGCCGGCCCGACCCGACGACGACGGTCGGAGTGCCCGCGGACAGGTCAGCGCGAGCATGGTTCAGGCGGGTCAGGAGGGCCCCGCGGCGGCGGGACTTCATGAACCGTTCGTTCTCAGACGCATACCCGCGGATGGGCTTGGACCGGCGAACCGTCCCGGGAACGTTCTCCCCAACGGGCACCGCCATCCGGGCAGCGATGTGCTCCGTGGCCTGGTGCAGCATGCGGACCTCTGCGACAAGGCCGCGCATCCCGAGCTGGTACTGGTCATTCACCGCCCGCGTCAGCGCACCCGCCCACCGCGACGACGACACCGCTGTCAGGCGGCGTTTTTCCTCCGCACGCCACAGCTTCCGGCCGTCCTGGTCAAGACGACCCAAACGGATGCGGTTAGCGAGGGTCTGCCGGTACTGCCCACCCAGATACTCCCCGATGCGAGTCAGGGCAGCGGCCTCCGCCGCGGAAAGGTGCAGGCGGGTGCGGGTGCGGGCACCGGTGGGGGTGGCGACAACGAACGGGTCCGCCAACACCCGAAGCCCCGGCTTCGACCGTTTCGGCGCGACGACAGCGGCGACGTCAGTCGCCGCTGTCGTCGAAGTCCGTTCAGGCATGCAGGTCCTCTATGCGCGGATCGTCGACCATGCCAGCACCCTCTGACACTGCTGCAGCCGTCAACGCCCGCGACGCTCGGTTCCGCGCGGAGCGACGTCCGTACAGGCGAGCACAGAACGAGGTCAGCACCTCAGTCATGTCCCGAACCAGGTCATCGTCGAGTTCACCGTCGTCCAGGACCACCAGCCGTCGACCGGCAGCAGCAAGCGCCGATTCGACGAGTTCGGTGTTCATCCGACCGAGCCGGTCGCGGTGCTCCACCACCACCACGGTCACCGCCGGGTCCGCCAGCAGTCGTCGCACCTTCGCCCGATCACCGTTCATCCCCGACCCAACCTCGGCCTCAACCCGAACGACGCGCAGTCCGCCATTTGCGGCCCAGGTTGCAAGCCGCGCGGTCTGGCGTTCCAGGTCACCGCGTTGGTCATGCGAGGAAACCCGTGCGTACAACCCGACCCCGTTCGCGTCGGTGCCAGCGGTCGCAGCGTCGATGTTCACCAGAATCGTGCGCGGCCCAACCCGACGTGCGGGCACCGGAAGCGTTCCCTCCCGGAACCACTTCCGCGCCGTCTGTGGATGCACACCCTGCACCCGGGCCCACTCGGTCAAGTTCATGCCAACAGCTATGCGGCGAAACTCACTCGTTCACCCTCACCAACCGTTATTCGTTCACCACCAACGAACAGCGCCAACCCGGACTGCGACCACTTCGGCTGACCACCGCCACGTCCTGCCGCGCACATGCTTGGCATGGCGACATCGACACAGCTGCGACGTGGGAACACCGGTAAGGGCGGCAATAAGGGTCTGTTCGACGGGCACCTCCGCACCGGCGACGAGGTCACCCTCGACGGGTTGACCACGAAGGCGTTCAACAAGCGGTTCGACACCACCTACCGGGTCACTGACCCGACGTACGTTCCGGACCGCATCGTCGTCGATGGGGTGGATGTCAACATCGTCGCCGACGGTCGGAACGTGTGGGGCGACGGCGTGAGCGTCACCTACGTCGCGTCCACCGCCGACTTCGACATCGAGGTGGACGTGTACGAGAACAGCCGCGCGTTCGTGGAGGACGCCGTCGCCGCCGGCATCCTCGACAAGCGCATCGACATGCTCCGCGCCGCGAAGCGTGTCGTTCCCGCCGAGCAGCACGGCGACCTCCACGCGGAGATTGCACGCTTGACGCAGCAGCTGCCGATGGTCGAAGACGGATGGGGGCATGGCGAAGCGCTCACCCTGGCGCACCGCGTGACCAACGCGTCGCTCGAGGAGACCGAGATCACGACCTTCCCGGAGGGCGCCGGGTCGGCGTACGTCGACGAGGACGCCATCACCTACGAGCGGACGCTGCCACCCGCATTCCTCGCGGAGATCTTCACCGGCGAGGCAGAACCCGACCTCGAGGGCGAAGCCGCCACCGAGCGGTACTGGGGCCTGTACGAGAACCGGGTGACCAACGAGGACCTGAACACTGCAGAGCGGTTCATCCGTGAGCGGTACGGCTTGGACTTCGAGGACAGCTTCGAGTACGGCGACGAGCTCACCCTACGCACTCGAATCCCCACCGTCGTGAATGGCCGCCCTGTCTCCCTTGAGTGGGCGAAGCAGCAGGTCGCCGACGGGTTCGCCCGACTCCGCGACGACCTCGACTCCGACACGTTGCAGATCGACCTCGCGACGGCTCTGGGCTTCATCTGCGACGACGAGTCGGGGCGGTTCTACCGGCCGTGACCGCAACTGTTCGCCGCATACGTGCAGGTCATCACCACCAGCACTGAAGGAGCAACACCGTGAGCGCAGCACCGCCACTTCCCCGCGAACTGGCGGAGTTCGCGCACGAGTTCCAGCAGTCCACCGCCCCGGAACCGGAACACGTCGCCGTGCAGCCGGCAGGTCCTGTCGACCCGAACGAGCCAGCACAATTCCACTGGCAGCAGTGGGACACCGGCCTCAAGACCGGGGAGGTACGGTACACCGCCGACCAGCTAGGCCTGCCGGAGGGGGCACCGCTTCGGGCGCTGTCCATCAGCGCCCACGAGGACAGCACGTTCCACGTCACCGCGTCGCTGAACCTGAACCTGCTGCTGTACCGCGGTCAGATGACCGAGGAGACCTGGGAGCAGTGGCTTCGTCGGAACGAACGGCAGGTGCGGACGTTCTTCCGCACGAAGTACGGCGCGACCCTGAACGTGTCCGAGCCCCTGAAGCCAACCGACCGTCGAGCTCGAGGATGGCGAGACGTTGACGCATTCGCCGGGACCACCGTCACCCGCGGCCGCATCACCCCCGCAGAGGCGTACATCATCGCCATCCGGGAGACCGCGATCGCGCACCTGAACGACGACGCGCACCTCACCGGTGGTCTCGGGAAACTCCTCCGCGAACACGTCGCGTCCACCATCGTCATCAGCGACGAGCGGGCTCTCACCGTCCCCTACATCCACGGTCTCGCCGACAAGGACGCCATCGTCCGCGCCATCTACCGACACGTCGACGCGGAGATCCGTGAACGAGGCGGCGAGCGGAACCTCGACGATGGATCCGCCATCGCCCTGTGTCGAACGTTGGAGGAACGGCTGTACCCGGAACTGGCCAGGTTCGGCTCCATCGGCATGGGCCACAAGAGCGACCTGCTCGCCGAAGTGGCACGCGCAGCCGCGTTCACCCGCGACCCGAAGGGCCTCACCCGATTCGAGGAGCTCGCCGCGTACTTCCTCCGCGGCGCCGACAACTAAGCCTACGAACGACGCTCATCCTGCTGCCGCATACATGAGTGGCGGAGGGCCCGATGAGCATGACAGCAGCTGCTGCCCCGCGCATGATCACGCGGGAACGTGACGTTGCCGGCCTTCCGAACACCACCAGGTTCGCTGCCCGTCGCTTCACCGAACCGGCCGTCACCCTCACTGCGTCGACCACCGGAGCCGCTCTGATGATCCCTGAGATACCGGTCTGGTCACCGCCGCCGGGCACTCACGTTGACACCTCGCCGTGGGCGCCGGCGTTCGGCGCTCCGACCCTGACGGACGGTCCCGATGACCCGATCGGGTTCGACTTCGACCACAGCATGGACCGGTTCGAACCGGTCACCGTCGCCCCACGCGTCGACCTGAACATCGCCGACGACGTCGTCGACAGCATCTCGGTTCGGGACCTCGGCAGCTACCTCGACGGGAACCAGTTCGAGGTGACCGCGACGAAGCAGGTGAACCTGCTCGAAGCGTTGAACCCCGCAGGGCAGGAGGACCTCCGCCGCTGGCTTGAGGACAACCGTGCGGTCGCTGCGGACTTCTTCGCCGTGCAGTACCGCGCGGACATCCCCGACACGGGGTCGTTCCGCGCCCTCGACGTGTCCGTCCACGCGGTCATCCCGGCCACCAGCGACCGCACCATCACCCGCATGCAGACGTACTCGTACACGGTGCAGCACACGGAAGCGAAGCAGCTGCAGGTGGACATCACGTCCGGACGCATCCGGGAGCTGTTCCGCGAGCACACGCAGAACACCGCCTCGCGCACGAACATGGACGTCGGCTACACCCTGCCGGACACCGCCTCCCCGCACGAGCACTACGAGTACCAGAACCAGTCGAAAGCAGACGCCGTCCGCGAAGCGGTGGCACGTGACGGGAACCGGCTTATTTCCGACCGGGCGGCGTACTGGCTGTGCCAAACCCTCCCTCGACAGCAGTACCCGGAGCTGTACCGCTACGCCCACAACCGTGTCGCCGACAAACGCGTCCTCGCCACCGAACTCGAACACACCATCAACACTGCCGCGGCCGCCGGCTTCAAACCCGGGCAACGGGAATCCCTCCACGCCCTCTGGAACTACTTCACCTACGGCGCCGACAATCGATAGCCGAAACGGCGAACGGCGCATCGCACCCTTCGATCTCGTCGGACCGATATAGAGCAGGCCGAGGAGGAACACGATGGCGAACAGCCTCATCCCGCCAGTACTGAAGGGCAGCACCCGCGGCGTCGTTGCCGTCGCGTCGGTGTTCACCGTCATCGGCCTCGTCGTGCTCCTCCTCCCCATTCGCACGCAGGTGAGCGTCGGCGGGTTCCCGTTCTGGCTGCTCGGCGCGATGCTGATCCTGGTCAGCCTTTGGTACTGGATAGCGCTCATTCGAACGCATGGCGCCCGACGCAGCACCCCGCCCGAGGCGGACTGAGATCTGCCCCAGCCGGTTCACCCGGCACGCCCGCCGCATATGTGCCAGGCATGACGCTCCCTCCTCGCCGGCTCGGTCAGCCTCGCATCGGCAACGGCCAGTTCACGTTCGCGCAGCACGACCCCGCCGCCGCCGACCTCCTCACCGGCGCCGGCGACCGCGCAGACGAAGCACGGCAGGTGTTCGCCGACGCGGAGCAGCGCGCGAAGCAAGCCGCGAGCCACGCACGCCGCGCAGGAGTGAACCTCCTCGCCGCGCTCGCGCAGGCGCAGGACCACCGCGCCGCGCAGCTGAACCTCCGCTGGCGGAACGGCCGGTACACCGCAGAGGCACTCACTGACGCTGACGGCGGTGTCGTCTGGTCCGTCCCGGAGAGCCGCACCGACCCCATCAGCCGCGCCGTCGACACCGTGAACGCGTACATCGACGAGCCCGGCGACGCCGCAGACTCCGGTGTCAGCGTCCGCTCCAACGGCGCAGCCACCCTCCCCCTCCGCCCGAACCCGCGGAGCACCCTCGACGACATCGAACAGCAGCTCGGCTAAGCGAACAGCGGTTCCGCGCATAGGGGAACCATGACCGCCATGCTTCCTGTCGACTGGGACCTCATCGACGCGACGTTCACCCTGCCGTTCGGGTACATCTGGAACGGGGTCGCGGAGTTCAACCCGGAGCACGACGAGCACGCGTTCATCGTCGGGCCGCCCGCTTCCGGGAAGACCGTCATCGCTCGGAGCATCGCCGCGGCCGCGGTCGTGCAGGGCTTCGACGTCCTCAACCTGACCTCCGCGTCGCTGCCCGGCGTGCGTCACCCCTCCACCGCGTTCAGCACCACCCTCAAGCAGCTCATCGCCGAGCGTCGCGTCCCCGGCGCCGAGCGGGTCATCGTCCTCACCGACGCCTCCGAGCTCCTCACCGGCCGGAACGCCGCAGCAAACGCGAACATCCTCGCCTCACTGCTCGGAGGCGGCGCCAAGCTCGGGATTCACCTCGTGCTGTTCGCCAGCGACCCGTACCTCACCGACGGCGCCGACATCGACGCCATCGACGACCTGCTGCCCCTCACCCGGAACGGACTCGTCGCCCTCCTCGACAAGCCGACCGAGAACGTTCGCCTCGAGATGTTCGGCACCGACGGGCTGACCGTCACCGCCCCCGGACACCTCGGCGGCGGACTGCTCCAGCAGCGAAACGGCAGCGTCGAGCAGTTCCGCGCCTGGCACGCCGAGCTCCCCGACTTCTCCCGGTTCGTCGCCAGCTACGCCACCTGAGCACGGCGCGGGGGTGACCGCCTACGTCGCGGCTGGCCTCACGCCCGGTCGCGCTGAGAGGATCGCCGACATGATGACGAGCTGGATGACAGGTGTGGCCCCGCTCATCACGGCGGTCGTCGCTGTCGGTGGCACCGTCTGGACCAATGCCCGCGAGGCCGGCACGTTGCGCCGTCTTGAGCGGATCAGTGCTCTGCTACAGAGCATCCCCCGGACCACACCTCGAGGGAGGGTCTTGAGCAAGTACGAGACCGGCTATTGAGGCGGTACCTGGATAGGACCAAACGGACGCCCGCGGCGTGGTTGCGCGTCGTCGCCGTTCTCAACGCCGTGGTCTGCATTCCTGTTTCGCTGATTTCCCTGACGTTCCCCCAGCCGTTAGGCACGAAGGTCGCGGTCGTCAACGCAATCCTCGCGATCGCCGTGGCCGCCATTGTGCAGGTCCTCCGTAGGAGCCTGTCGCCTCGCTGATAGCGAATGCAGTCGAAGGCGGAGGAAGACGCGGCTACCAGCGCCGTATCGCTGGGTGCCCCCGTCCCTGCGGACGCTTCGTAACCCGCTGAGCTCGTCGTGCCGGCATAGGGGCTGGCATGACGACCACGCAGCAGCGCATCGATGACCCGACCGGTGTCTTCATCACCGGAGCGCCCGGTCTGGGAAGACCGGACCTGGTCGTGGAGTTCGTGTCGGGCGCGCGGGAGTCGGGCGCCGACGTCCACATCATCGACGTCCCGAGCGATGGCTGTGACTACAGCCGCGTGGACGCTGTGCTGCACACCGACATCCGCGACGCGGTCAACGCCTTTCGTGCCCTCCTGAGGCACTCCACGGCCGAGCGGCCGGTCGTCGTCGCTGTGAACTCACTCGCGGCAACGCTGCGACACGAGGGCCGACTCGACTACCGGTTCGACGACGAAAAGCTCAACGTCGACCGTGAGAACCAGCTCCGCGACGAGCTCGGGGACCTCATCGCCGACGCGTTCGTCTTCGGCGCCAGCCGCGGCGTGATCCCCATCGTGGAGACGCCAGAGGAGCGGACGGTTCCGCTGATCAGCCGGGTCAAGCAGGCGAGTTCCGGGTGGGTGCACGTCGCCTTCACCGCTGCCGGTGAAGGCACCCTGCACAGCGAGCGGGGCGCAGTTCCGTTCCACCTGCCGACCCGGAGCGAGGGCGGGGCGTGACCGGTCCGGCTCGGGCGTTTTTCGCCGCATAGAACCGGTCGTGGCTGACGAACGAGAGAGCATCAGGGACCGGTACCGGGCGGCGAATCAGGACCGACGCGATGACATCGACGGGTTCTTGAAGTCAAACCGCGGTGGCGTGTTCGTCTGGGGCGGCATCATCTGCATCGTCGCGGGGTTCATCTGGTCGCTGGTGGCCCGCTGATGGGTCGCGTTCTTGGGCAGGCGGCGCGGAGCTTGAACCACTCCGAGTCGTGGCTCGCCGACCAGGGCACCGCGAAGGTCGGCGCGAAGGGTGAACAGCGAACCGGTCAGCTGCTGAACGCGCTCGCGACCACCGGCGACGGTCCCACGGTTCTCCATGACCTGCGGATCCCCATCCCTGGTGTGAAGGCGAACATCGACCACATCGTCGTCTCCGGCAGCCAGGTCACCATCGTCGATTCGAAGGTGTGGAAGCCGGGGTTCTACTGGACCTTGTTCGGCGCCACCCGCCGTGGCCTGGAGCTGTTCCCGCCCGCGGACAAGCAGACGATGCCGATGGCGGTCGACGCGGTCCGCACCTACCTGCGGAAGCAGAACCTGCGCGGCTCCGTCGCGACACCGCTGCTGGTCGTTTGGTCGTCGCAGAAGTCCAAGCCGACGTCGTCGTTGACGTTCCTCCACTCCCCTGGCGCTCGAGCCGTGAACGGTTCGGTGTTCGCCGCGGCCCCTGCTCGGTACGTCGGCGGGAAGCCCGCGGACGAGCAGATCGTCCGAGCGCTCGCGCAACTGCTGCTCCGCCCCTGACTCAGCGGACCCGACTCCGCCTCCAGACCCTCTCCCCGGAAGTTCCACCATGGCTCCCTCACGTCAGGCACCGCCGCAGAACGGTCCGCTCACCACCGTCGTCATTTTCGTCGCGGCGGTCGCTGCCGCTGCGGCTGCAACCATGTACGGGTACCCGGGCCTGGCGCTGCTGCCCATCTCGGTCGCGGTTGCCGCGTACTGGGCGCCGACCGCAGAGCTGACGGGGAAGAAGGACGCGTCCGGGTTCCCGACGCCAGCGTCCCCTGCGGAGGAGCAGGCGATGAACCGGTACCGGATGTGGGGCGACCTGAAGTGGAAGGCGTTCCTGCCGTCATCGTTCCTCCTCCCCGGATGGCCGATCCGGCTGTGGTGGCTGGTGTCCCTGCCTGCTGCGGGAGCGGCAGCTATGCTGCCGACCGCGCACGTCGGCGACCTCGGACGTCTCATGAACGCGGCCGGCGTGTTCTGGGTCATCAACACCGTCAACGGTGCTATTCGAAAGTGGTCTGCCCCGATGGACCCGTGCCCGGGGCCCACCGTCGCCGACGTGCGGCCCGCGTTCACGCAGAGCAAGAAGGTCATCGTCGCCGGCGCGGCCGCGGTCGTGCTCCTGCTGGCGGTGTTCCTCGGCACGCTCATCGCCATCAACACGGTCGGGCTGACCGGATGGCTGCAGCCGGTGCCGCCGTTCGCGGCTGCGCTCGCCCTCGGGCTCACCGCGGCGCTGTCCGTCATCACCGCGGCGGTCCGTCCGTCGGCGCTCACGCAGTGGCGAACGATGGTGCAGGTTCGCTCGGAGTGGGACCCGCGGTGGGACCTGGTGAAGGTGGAGCACAAGCCGCGGCTGCTCAGCCACGAGCAGGTCGGGTCCGTGCAGGTGGACACCTTCGAAACGCATCCCTCCGTCGGCGTCATGGGCATCATCCCGCTGCTGGAGAAGGTGCAGATGAGCATGGGGACCGGCAGCAAGCTCTCCGCCCTGGAATGCCCCACCACCGACTCGCAGGGGCAGCCCATTCAGGGCACCATCGACCCGCTGCGGATGCGGATCCTCACTTACGACGTTGAGGACCTCCCCGACATCACCAATCCGGACGTGAACCCGGACGTGGCGAACCTGTTCCTCGCTTCCGTCGCCAACTGGGTCTCCGACAGCGTCGGCGCCGGCCGGTGGGTGTTCATGGAGATGGCGGCGCTGCACACGCCGGACTCAGAAACCGCCGCGTGGGCGGTGTCGTACGCCGCGCCGCTTGGCCCGCCGTTCGACTGGATGCGCGACAACGGGATGAGCGACTTCGCGGCGAACGCCAACGCCGACGTCGTCATCGACCACAAGCAGCAGACGGTGTACCTCGGGGCGCTGCACGCGCCGTCGACCGTGTACGACGACCCGAACGTGCAGGTGAAGATCAGCCAGCTCATCACCGAGGATGAATGGGCCGCCCGGTGGGCGAACATCCTCAAGATGGGTGCCATCCGCCCCCGCCCAGAGCACGCCGTGTACGAGGACGCGGGCATCGGCACCGGCGGAACGACACTGCACCGGCAGCCGTTCGTTGTGCAGCAGGGGTTGGACCCGCTGGAGTTCTTCAAGCTCGAGCCGAAGATCGCCACCACCCTCTCCGCCGCACCGTTCGTGTCCGTCACCGGGTTCCCCGCCTCGGGCCGCCGCAACGGTGAACGGCACGCGCAAGCGTTCACCGTCACCTGGGCGGACGGCGGCGCGTCCATCCCCGCCAACCCCGACACCCTCGCCCCGCAGGACGGCGCCGCCCCGCAGTGGGTGCTGGCTGGACGTCTGAACGCCGCGTTCGATGTGTCCCGCCTGGCGCGCCCGGAACTGTACGAAGTGCGTGCGCTGACCGACCGGCGCTCCCGCGGCCACATCTGGGAGATGAAGCTCCGTCTGTACGGCGGGGTGACCCTTGCGGAGGTGCGCGGCGCTGCGCAGAAGATCCGGCAGGCGATGGGGTCCGGGTGGCTCCGGGTTGCCGCCGCTCCCGACGGCTGCGTCATCGTCGCCGGAGCGGACCCGCACGCCACGGTAGGGCTCCGCTTCGCAGGCGCCGGTGAACCCGCACGAGCGAACCGTCCGGGCCGCCCCGACCGTCCAGAGCGGCCCGGCCGTCCCGACCGGCCTCGCCCGCAGGGGGACCCCGACCTGGAGAAGCGGAACCGCGACTACGTCACCCGACTCGACTGGGAGCAGGCGTTCTACGACTCGAAGGTCGTCGGCGCCGGCGGGACGCTGCCGACGCTGATCCGCGCCGGGCACCTCGAACACAACGACCAGGTGGAGGTCCTCGACTTCAGGCTCCCCTCCGGCGGTCTGTCCCGCGCCGACGTGAAGGAGTCGTTGTCCAAGCTCATCGTCACCACCGGCAACAAGTTCGTGGAGATGCGTGAGTCCCCCGACGGTGCCGACCACGTCCGCATGCTGGTGTGCCGCGACAACCCGCTCCCAGAACGGGTGTCCTTCGACTGGGAGTTCATCGACCAGGCCGCCGGCATCCCGTTCGCCTCCGGCGTGGAAGGCGAACCGGTCGTGTTCGACCCGGTGGACAACCCGCACATCCTCCTGGCCGGTGTCACCGGCGCCGGGAAGTCCGTGCTCGCGCAGGCGTTCCTGTACGGCGCGCTCGTGCACGGCGCGGACCTGTACGTCATCGACCCGGTCAAGGGCGGTGCGGACTTCATGTTCGCCAAGGAGCACGCGAAAGCGTTCGCGTCGACACCGTTCGAAGCAGCAGCAGTCATGCGCGGCATCTACGCCCAGGTCGTGGAGCGGAAAAGCGTGAACGCTGCCGCCGGCGTCGGGTCGTTCTCCGACCTGGCGACCCCACCGCCTCGCATCTTCGTGATGATCGACGAGTTCACGTCACTCATGGGGCAGGACCCTGTTCCGCCGGCGTCCGATGACCCGGACCTCGACTCGGAACGGGACGCGATCGTCGCGTCGAACCGGGCGAAGACCGACATCGGTGTCATCGCGGGGAAGATCGCCCGAGAGGCCCGGTCTGCCGGCGTGCACCTGCTCCTCGGGACGCAGAAGCTCACCGCGAAGATGCTGGACACCATCCCCGGCGCAAACGACCTCAAGGACCTCGCCCTCACCGCGATGCTGCCGGTTCCAGTGTCGGAGAAGTTCCCCACCGGCTGGGCGCGAAACGCTGACCTCGACGTCGGTGACCTCATCTTCACCCCGAACGGTGGTGTCACCCCGGTCATGTCCTTCTCGGAGGTGTTCACCGACAACACCGTCCTCGAGGTCACCTTCGACGACGGGCAGACGGTGAAGGCCGGGTCCGAACACTGGTGGGAGGTCACCCCAACAAGCGGCGGTGACCCTGTCGTCCTCACCACGCAAGCGATTACCGACTCGCTGCACCGCGCAGACGGGTCGCCGGCGTGGAAGATCCCGCTGATCACCCCGTTCGACGGCGCGGACGCCGCCCTGCCAGTGAACCCGTACGTCGTCGGGGCGTGGCTCGCTGGCGGGGCTCGGAAGCCGCCAGCGCGAATGCGCGGCGAGTTGGACCGCGTCGGGGTGCTGCACCGGACGGGTATCCCCGCACCGTACCTCCGGGCGTCCCTGCCGCAGCGGCTCTGCCTCGCGCAGTCGCTGATGGACCACGCCGGCACGGTCCTCCCCGACGGACGGCACCGGTTCGTCGCACCGAACAAAGCGGTCGCGGCCGCCGCGGTGGAACTGTTCCGCACCCTCGGCGTGAAGGTCGCATCCCCGGAGGACGGCGTCACCATCGAGTTCCGCACCACCCTGGAAATGTTCCGCCTCAAGCGTGACCAGCAGCCCCAGCCGGTCGTCAGCGACGCTGACAGCGCAATCCACATCGTCAGCGTGCGGGTGCTGCCAACGGAACCGACCCGATGCATCGCGATCCTCGACGAGTCGCACCTGTTCCTCGCCGAAGGGTTCATCCCGACGCACAACACCAACCTCGCCCGAACCCTCCTGGGGAAGACATCCTCCGGGGACCGGATGTCCGCGCTCCGCGCGTTCTCCGACGCACCCGACCTGGGCGGTGAAGTTCCGAAGGGCCGCGGACTGTACGAACCGTTGACCTCCACCGCTGCTGCAGTGCAGGTCTGGTACGCGCCGCAGGACGAACTCCGTGAGCAGCTGAACCGTCGACGGCCGCCGCTGCCGGAGTCGGAGCGGTTGGACCTGACGCAGTTCATGCCGAAGCAGCCGTCCACCGACCAGCAGCCCATCCCCACCAGGGCGGCGCCGACCATCCCGGTCACGCCGGAGGAGGTCAAGGTCGCCGAGGTGACCTTCTCCCTCGACCAGCTCGACGCGTTCGTCACCGACCACGCGGACGAGGCCGCTCCACCCGAACCCACCCCACCGTTCATCCCTGAGGAGGTCAGCATCGACATGGCGTTCTACAACGGGCCGGAGCCCACTCCTGTCCCCGCCGGCCTTGGTGTCCCGACGGCACCACCGCCCGCAGCACCAGCCGTCGTGGAGGCCGCGCCCACTGTCGACGACGACCCGCTCGCCTCCCTCTGGGAGGAGGCGCCGACAGCGCCGACCACGGCTGCCGCCCCTCCGGTCACCCTTCCGGTCGCACCCACACCCCGAGCGGCGCCCACACCGGCCGAGGACCCGCTCGCGGCGCTGTGGGAGGGGAACACGACTGCACCCGCCCCAGCACCTGCTCCGGCGCCGACATCCCCGCAGACGGCCGCGCAGCCGCCGCAGCCAGCGCCGACCGCGTCGCCGTCCTCACCACCCGGAGTGCTCCTCGTCCTCGACCCGACCTACCGGGTGGAACCGCACCTGCATACCTACGGAACGGTGTGGACGCTGCCGCAGCAGCGGACCACGGAAGCGGATCCGTTCGGCTGGTGGAAGCTGCGGCCAGCACTCGCCGCAGCGCACGCCGTCGGCGGCATCCACACCGTCCTCTGGGTGGACCCGGACATCAACCAGCCGTCGCCAGCCGGGACGTCGTACGGGTCCGTCGTCGCGTCCGTGTTCGGTCAACTCGGCATCCGCGTCATGGTCGCCGACGCACCACCCGCACCCGCCACCCCGCGGGCACCGCAACAGCCTGCTGCGCCCGCCCCGACGCCCGCGCCCGCTGCCGCTGCCGCTGCGCCCGCAGGAGCGCCAGCACCCGCTCCCGCCCCGGCGCCTGCTCCCGCCGCATCGCCAACAGCGACGGCACCAGCAAGCGACCTGTTCGACGACCTTCCGCCAGCACGACCCGCAACGGTCTTCGACGACCTGTTCTAAGGATCACACTCCCGATGACCACCGCACCCTTCGGCACCGCCAACGGCCGTCCCGTCACCTACCGCACCGACGAACATCACACGTTCATCGTCTGCGGGCCCGCAGACCGCGCCGCCCTTCCCATCCGAGCGGTCGTCGGCGCGGTCCTCACCGACGGGCACCTCGCGCACCTCATCGACATCCGTCACGGCGGCGAACAGGTCGCGTTCGCCGCCCAGCACCTCGCCAGCATCGCCACGAACCTCACTGCAGCGCGAGAGGTCATCGACCGGACGTTCACGGAAGTCGCCCGCCGACGCACAGTCGGCGTCACCGACGACGACCCGGACCTGTTCCTCGTCGTCCTGAACGCCGACGCGCTCCTTCCAAACCCGGTCACCGAGCCCGACGACGTCGTCGCCACCAAGCACGCCATTTCCGTGAACCTCGGCTACATCGGTGTTGCCGGGTACACGCACCGGGTGCATCTCATCCTCTCCGCCGACACCGAAGACCGGCTTCTCCGGTTCCCTGGCGCGCCGTTCCACTCCCTCACCGCGCATATGAATGAAGTGGACGCCACCGTCCACGACGGTGTCGAATACGTCAGCTTCGAACCGGCACGCCCCGACCCCGAAACGCTCCGCCAAGCCCTGCACGCCTTCGTGCCCCTCCCCACGACAGGACACCCGCTATGACCGACCACGGCTTCGTCCACGACCGCATCGGCGTTCTCGGCGACCCGCACGCCGACTTCCTGTGGACCAAACGTGCGCTCGAGAAGCTCCTCGCCACCGGAGTGCAGCAGATCCACGTCCTCGGCGACTTCGGCTTCGTCTGGCACGGCGCCCCGAAGGAACGGAACACCCTCAACCGACTCACCGCCGTCCTCGCCACCCACGACGGGCACCTGTACGTCACCGGCGGGAACCACGAAGGGTATGCAGCGCTCCAACGCCACTACCCCGCCGACCCGGACGGATACCGACACCTCACCGACCGCGTCCACTGGCTGCCACGCGGCTGGCGTGGCTACACCGACGCAGGCACCGTCGTCGCCAGCCTCGGCGGCGCGAACAGCATCGACCGCGAACGCCGCACCCCACCCATCGACGGGCACGGCGGCTCCTGGTGGCCCGAAGAACAGATCACCGACGCAGACCTCACCGCCCTCGGAACCACACCCGTCGACGTGCTCCTCGCCCACGACGCACCCCGAACACAGGCACTCGCCCTCAGGCTCAAAGCAGACGAGGGCTCCTGGTCCCGCAACGGCCTCGCCTACTCCGACCTCGGACAGCAGATGTTCCAACGCGGCGTCGAACAGGTCCAACCGAAACTCGTCCTCTCCGGCCACTACCACCAATTCCTCGACACCACAGAGACATTCCACGACCGCGGCGGCAACCCCTACACCACCCGCTCCGTCATCCTCAACTGCAACGGATTCGCCCGCTCCGCAGCAACCCTCGAACCCGACACGCAGACACTGCAGGTACTGCCGATGGTTTAGTGCGGCGATAATGTTGGTCGCACTGTTGAAGCAATGGGGAGGTAGGCGCTGTGACCGAAGCGGGACCACGGCTCGAGGAGGATAAGGCCTACCAGCGACAATTCGATCTAGTCTTACCGCTCGTTGTCGTCGCGGTGCTTGGCGTTATAGCGGGGGCTGTCACGGAGATCGAGTGGGGTAGCTATCCAGGAGCAGCGGAGCGCGCGGCTGGGTACTACGACGTGGCCGTTCAGAGCGCCGTTTCCATCGGTTTGGTGGCAGCGCGCATCAGAGGTTCGATCTGGGCTATCTCCGTAGTCCCAATCGCAGTCGCCGCCGCCCTCGACATCGTGTGCCGCATCATCGTCGGCTATGACGCTACGTGGTTACACATCACCGCACCGGGACTTTCGGTGTCGTCAGCACTCCTCACCGCTTATCTCGCTCACCTCGACGCGACAAGGGAGATCACCAAGCGGGGCGGGATCGAGCTGAGTTCGGCAAGGGTAAGACGAGTAGTGGGTGGCGTCGCTGTTGCCGCGCTCCTCCTGTTTTGCGGGGGCCTGCATTATTAGCACTCACTTCATGAGCGTCAGCAGGTTGACTCCGAACGCCCAGAATCCTTCGTACACGAAGCAGTACAGCACGTAGAGGCTGACGAAGGCGCAGAGCACCCATTCTCGGAGGCTTCCGGCGTCTCCGAGGATGGGGAACGCCATGTAGCCGTTGGGTTTCCAGATGGTGTTGAGGATGGGGATGTTCTGCCACCAGTGCGGGGGTTTGGGGTGCCAGGGCCAGAGCCAGGGCATCCCTGCTGTGGTGAGTCCGTCGCCGAGGAGGTGGACGACGTAGCCGAGGGTGATGGCGATGGGGAGCCACAGGATTTGCTGCGGTGACCAGAGGAGGACGGCTGCTGCGATGGCGGCGCCGAATAGCCACGGCAGGGCCCACGATCCGCGTGTGAGTTTCAGTGCTTTCGCGGCGAAGGCGATGAGGGCTGCGGTGGCGATGCCCGCGCCGACTTGGATGTTCCCGTGGTGGCTGGTGTGCACGACGGCGAGGTTCAGCGCTTGCGACCCGAAGTAGGCGGCGACGGCGGCGAGGAGCCCGTGGGTGAAGTGCCGGTGTCCGCCGGATGCGACTTCGGCGGCACCGGCGACGATGGAGCCGACGACGGGGACGCTGTGGGCGATGGTGGCGTTGTGGTGGTCGACGTCGGGCAGGAGCGCAGCTCCTGCGCAGACGAGCGCGCCGGTGAACACTCCGACGGTGCCGACCGGGTCAAGACCGGTGGTGAGGTACGGGGCGGTGCCTGCGACGGCGATCCACGCGGCGGCGCCGGTGATGGCGTGGTGGGCTCCCATCATGGCGGGGCACGCTTCCTGGTGAGACGGGTGGGGTCTCTGCGGAAGATGCGGCGGAACGACGAACGGGCCGGAAGCGTGATGCTTCCGACCCGTTCGTGCGGTGCAGGTGTTACGCGGCGGCTGCAACCGGCTCAGGCGCCTGGATGCTGGTGGCCGGGCGGCTGGCGCGGAACACCATCGATGCGACGGCGAGGACGGTCATCGCCGCGAACGGCTGCCAGCCGAAGCCGCTGGTGAACCAGGTGAACATCGGCGCGTGGACGGCGGCGAGCGGCCAGATGAGAGCGCCGAAGCCGAGGCCGCCGTTTAGAACCCACCGGCCGGTGCGGAACATCCGGATAATGCTGACGACGGCGAACGGCCACAGGACGACGGTGACCATGCCGTGCGCGCCGGTGTGCGGCTGCTGCAGCAGGAACCACACACCCCACACCATTGTCAGGCCGGCGAGGGTGCGGAACACGGCCCGGCTGGTCGCGCCGGCGTTCTCCGCACGCTCGGTCGGGCCGGCGCGGAAGGAGCGGGTGCCGGCGCCGGCGGAGGCGAAGGAGAACCGGTCACCGGCGGGCACGTACACGTCGTCGCGGCTGGTCATCGGCGTCTCGGTGGCCGCACCCTGCGCTGCGGCAGCGTCGCCGTCCGTGTCAGCGGTGGACGCGGCGTAGGCGCGGTCGTTGGCGAGGGTGGCGTCGTAGGCGGCGCGGGCGTCGTCGGTCTTGAGCGTGTCGAACGCCTCGTTGATGAGCTTGGCCTGCTCCTGGTCGGCGTTCGGGTTGATGTCCGGGTGGAACGCACGCATCAGGGTCCGGTGCGCCTTGACGATGTCGTCGTAGGTCGCCGTCTCGGAGATGCCGAGGGTCGAGTACGCGGTGGTGGTGGCGTCGAACATGACCGGAGTCCTTTTGCGGAAGTGCGGTTCGCCGGCCACCGGCCCTGCCGGTTTGCTCGTCTGCAACCCTTATGCGCGGACTCCAGCGGTTTCGTGGAGTCCGCGCCGGAATGGTAGCGGCTACGCGGCGACGAGTCGCGACGGCTGGCCGCCGCGCCGGAAGCGGGTCAGCGCCACCGACACCCGCTCACCGAGCGTCTCCGCCTGGTACGACGGGTTCCACCGGGCGACGTCGCGGACGAGCCGGTCACCGGACCCAGCAAGATGCCGGAGGGTCTTCGCCGACGCGTTCGGGTTCTGCGCCACCTCGAGGCGAACCACGTCCGACTTCGACGCGGCGAGCGCGTCGAGTTCCCCGGCGGTGGTGCGCATCGAACGGGCCCGGTCGTACTCGATGCGGGCCTGCGGCACGGCGGGGACAGCCGCGGCCGGCTGGGTGGCGCCGAGCTGGGTGGCGTACTCGGCGCGGGTGTGCTGGGCGAACCGGCCGCCGTTTTCGGCGATGCCTGCGTTCTTGTTGCGGTAGATGTCAGCCATCAGAGGGTCCCTTCCTCGATCTCGGATGCGAGCTGCTCGAATGATTCGTACTGACCGGCGTGGAACGCGGCGACGTCGGGGATCTCCTGCCCGGAGGTGGCGAGGGCGTAGGACTCCGCTGCTCGCTTCTGTAGGTAGGTGACGACTTCCTCGCGCTGGCGGGCGTCGATGTTCAGGTCGAAGGAGAACGCCTGCCCGTTGACGCGGTCGTTCAGGAGCGTCTCGCCCTCCGACTCGTAGTCGAACCCGGCGTCGTTGCCTTCGTCGAAGAGGAGGCGGGCGTACGCCTCACCGAGTGCGTGGGCGCGTCCGGACTCCCGGCCGTCCTCGACCTCGTTCGTCGCGGAGACGATGCCGGCGTGGGCTTCGTCGATGCGGGTGAGGAGCGTGGCGGACAGCCGCTGCGACGCGGTGCTGCGGGCTCCGGTGAGTGCGATGTCAGCGGTCGGGCGCGTGTGGGCGGCGAAGCGGCCGCCGTTGTCGGCGATGCCGGCGTCCTTGTTGCGCAGGAGGGTGTCCGTCATGGTGGTCATGTCCCGAATGTGTGCGGCGGCTCGAAACGGTCGAGTGGTCACTGCTGGCAGATGCGGCGATGGCGGCTCCCGCTATCGTGACCAATGGGTCGAAGGGGGCGCGGTTGCTGGACTGGGGAGACGAGCCGAGCACCTTCGCGTTGTTCGCAAAGGTGGAGATGCCATTGGTGACCGCGTTGGCCGAGCGACGGTACGCGGACGCGGCACAGCTCCTTATGCCCTCGCTCGAGTTGGCGCTGCCGCCGTACTCGACGTCAGGCGGCAGCGGTATCGCGATGGTGCCGGAGGCGTTGAGTTCGCGCGGTCTCGCAGCGGCAGCGCTGTACCCGAACGAGCAAGTGGACGCCCTACTCCGGCGGATCTCGTCCGCTGAGAACAGCCCGCAGGTGTCGGCGTATTCAAAGATGCTGGACCTGCGGGCGGCAATGAGGGCTGTGCTGACTGCTGTCGCTGCCGGCGTGAGCGCCCGAAAAGAGGTCCAAGCACAGGCAGGTTTGGATGGCAGGGCGTTCGTCAGAGCTGTGCAATGGCTGGTCAAGGCAGGTGAGCTGTTCGAGGACGGGGCGACGCTGTCGCTACATGGCCGTCCTCCGGCGAGCGCTCCGCCAATGGAGCAGCAACCGGTGGAAAGTGCTTCACCGAGCGTTCCGGAGCCGCAGCTCGTTGACCTGAACACGCTGCCACGGGTGCTTGGTGGAGACACATACGCCTCATCCCGGGAGGATCCGCTGACGTTGGCGCGGGTGCCGGAGCTGGTTCCCGCGGCTGCGTTCGCGGCCACTCCGGCGCCGTTGCGTCCGCTGGGGCAGGCACGGGCACTCACCACGCAGCACATGGCGTGGTTGCTGACTTACAAGCAATCGGCGTCGGAGCGCCGTCGGCAGTGGACGGCGTCACTGATCGACCGGAATGGGAATCCGCTGCGGCCCCTGACGTTGCCAGCTCCGCTGCGCTCGACGGTGTCGGGGCTGGACCGGGACTGGGTGTGCATCGTGGACGATGACCTGCACCTTCGGGTGTACCGCGAGGGCGGAGAGCTCATCGTCGACGTGGGATTGCGACAGCGGATGCCGAACCTGCCCGCTGACCTGGACCCGTGGACGGTTCGCGCCGACTACGACGTGCGGACCGACCGGTTTGCTGTCGTCGTGCGAGACACGGTGTGGGTTGGCGACGAGAGCGGGCGCGTTCTATGGGGTCGCCGGGTGCCGGGAAAGGTGTATCCGTCCGGGTCGTGGGCGGCGGGTCAGACACCGTCGACGGTCCGAGTAGTTGCCTCCCATCTCGGTCTCCGGAACGACCTCACTGCTCGGGAGGCAGTTTCCTACCTCGAGTCGGAAGGCTTGACCGACCGTAGGGCCGCGCTCGCCGGGACCAGCCCCGCACGGGTGCTGCATGAACATCTCGGTGAGGTGACTCCAGACGCCATCATGGAGGTGCGGTTCACCGCTGACCGACTCCTCACCGTCTCCACGAAGTACGGCCTGAATGTTGACCTCACCGTGGACGGTGACGCCGCGCGGTTGTGGGACACCGGCGACGCGCTCCGGGTCCTCGTCGATGACGGGACGTCCCGGACCAGTGTGACACGCACCGCCGTGGTCCGCGTCGCCGGGGAGGTCATCGTCACCGGCAGCGGCAACGGCAACGGAATGACAGCGGCGGCCTCTACCGCTGCGCTGCGGCCAGATCCGACATACGAAATCGCTGACGTGCTTGGTGAAGCCGTCGCTGGAGACGGGTGGGTGGCTCGCACGGAGGGCACCACGGTAAGCATCGTTGACACCAGCTCCGGCGCTGTTGCGGCCTACCTTCTGCCGAAGAAGCCGTCCGCGGTCGTTCCGACACCGGACGGATTGCGGGTCCACGTCGGCGCGAAGCACACGGTGTTGCCGCTGCCGTGACCAGTCGGATCCTGCATCCGAGTTGTTCCGCGCATAGAGGTGGTGACCGTTCCGACACAAGACGAGGACCAACACCATGTCGTTCGCACCTACGGCTGAGCAGCAGGCTGCCGTCGACGGCTTCCTGACCGGCAAGAACCTGACCATCGCTGCTGGCGCTGGCACCGGGAAGACGTCCACCCTGCGGTACATCGCTGACGCTGCTGGGGACCGGCAGGGCCTGTACATCGCGTTCAACAAGAGCGTGCAGGAGGAAGCGGCGCGGAAGTTCCAGGGCACTGCTGTGCGTCCGCGTACCGCGCACTCGCTGGCGTACGCGTCGATGCCGGACGAACTGCGTCACAAGCTGCAGCAGAAGTCGCGGATGCCGCAGCGGGACCAGCAGGAGGCGCTCGGGCTGCGGTTGGACATCCGTGTCGGGGAGGAGCGGGTCCGGAAGCATGTCGTGATGCGGCTGGTTCGGGAGACGCTCGAGAAGTTCTGCCGCACCGCTGCGGAGAGCATCGACGCGTCGATGGTGCCGCCGCTGCTGACCCTGAACGAGGTGCAGAACGCTGAGCTCGCGCAGACGGTGTTCCGGTACGCGCAGAAGTACTGGTACGACGTGCTGAACCCGGATGGCGCGCTGCCGTTCAAGCACGACTACTACCTCAAGCTGTGGCAGCTGTCGCAGCCGACGCTGCCGTACGACTTCATCCTCCTCGACGAGGCGCAGGACTCCGACCCGCTGCTGGTGGATGTGCTGCACCGGCAGGTGAACACGCAGCTCGTGGCCGTCGGTGACCGGTCGCAGGCCATCTACGGCTGGCGTGGCGCCACCGACTCCATGGACGCGTTCGGCGGTGAGACGTTCCAGCTGACGCAGTCGTTCCGGTTCGGTCACGCCATCGCGGAGGAAGCGAATGTGTGGCTGGACCTCCTCGACGCGGACCTGCGCATCCGGGGGTCGGAGAAGGACTCCTCCGTTCACGCGTCGTACGTGCGGGTCGCCAACGGGGTGCTGTGCCGCACGAACGCCGGCGCCATCGCCGAGGTCATCGACGCGCATCAGCGCACGGACCGTGACGGGTCGAAGATCACCGTCGGCATCGCCAGTGAGGCGCGTGCGAAGCAGATGCGGGAACTCGCCAACGCTGCGATGCAGCTGCAGGAGCGTGGGTACACGTCCCACCCGGAGCTCGACGCGTTCGACTCGTGGGAGGCGGTGCAGGAGTACGCCACGGAGGACGACGGCGCCGATCTCGCTCCGCTGGTTCGCCTCGTCGATGACTACGGCGCCGACAAGATCGTCGCCGCGATCGACGCGTGCGTGCCGGCGGTGGAGGCGCGCAGCACCATCAGCACCGTGCACGTGGCGAAGGGGCTTGAGTGGAAGCACGTCCGCATCGCGGAGGACTTCCCCATCCCCGGCGTGGACGACAGCGGGGAGCTCGAGCAGATGACTCCCGAGGCGATGATGCTCGCCTACGTCGCCGTCACCCGCGCACAGCGGCACCTCGACCCCGCCGGCCTTGACTGGGCGCGCGGGTACCGGCAGGCGTTGCGGCGACCCGAGCACGCAGCGACGTGGGCGCAGAACGCGCAGAAGCACCGGTACATCGAGATGCAGCGGCGGAAGGACAGCGTCAGCGACCCGGACGCCGTCGGCCGGATGAAGGGCGTGAAGTCCTCCGGCGGCGGGTGGAACCGCGGCGGGAACGCCGGCGGAAGCCGCGGCTCCTGGAGCGGCCGCCGCGCCTCCTGAACCGGAACCACGCGACGCCTTCACCTTCCCGGGTGGAGGCGTCGTCGTCGTTCGCGCACCGCCCCCTGAGGCCACGGACGCCGCGCATAGAGACACCGTGACTTCCTCTCGCCCGTTCACCGCCATCGGCCGCGACGATGCGTTCGCGACGACGACGCTGCGCCGCTCGGACGGACGCACCGTCACGCTCGTCGCGGTGATGCACGTCGCCCCTCCGCAGTTCTGGGCGCTCACGCAAGCGCAGCTGGACACGCCGGAAGCCGGAGGCGCAGCCATCCACTGCGAGGGCGTCGGAGACAACCAGCACGGCCGACCGGTGTCCGACGTCATCCGGGACGTGCTGATCTTCGCCGCGCTCCGGTCCGTCACCGGATGGCTGCGCCTGGTCTGCGGCTGGCAGCGGCAACGGCGAGGGCTGACGTACCGGCTGTCGTGGGAGACCCACGACGTCTCCACTGGTCGTGCGCTCGCCGCTGCGCCCACCTCGCGGCTCCTTCGGCGGACGCTGGCGACCGTCATCACAGCGCCGCTCGCGGCCCTCCTGCTTCGCCGGGGCATCTTCCGCGTGCACCAGATCCAGGACGGGGACAGCGGCCTCGGGCTCATCGACGACCGGAACCGGTACGCCATCGATCAGGCACTCGCCGCCGACCGTGACGTCGCCCTCCTCTGGGGCGCGGGACACATCCCCGGGATGGTGGATCTGCTGGAAGCGGACGGGTTCCGCGTCGACGGCATCCGGTGGCGGCAGTTCTGGCCTGACGGCGCACAGCCGAACCGTCGCCCCGGCCTCCGGTACACCGCAGACACTGCCGTCTGAGATTCGCCGACGTCGACGACCGACGACGGGGATCCTCCGCGCATAGAGAAGCTATGACCGCAACGTTCCTGCACACCGGCGACGAGCACCTCGACGCAACCAAGCACGGCCGGCTGAACCCGATGACCGGGCTGAACACGCTGTGGGAGTCCAACTTCACCGTGCTGCGGTACCTCGTCGAGCAGGCCATCAGCAGCGGTGCGACCACGTTCATCTCCGCCGGAGACTCCCTGGACACCGGCCGGCCGCAGCAGGAAGCGGTGCTGCTGCTCGTGGAGGCGCTGACCCCGCTGGCCGACGCCGGCATCAGCATCGTCATCATCGACGGGAACCACACCCGCAACGGTGTGCCCATCGACCATCGCACCGTCATCCACGTCGTCGCGCAGATGCTGCGCGCGAAGGGCGCAACGGTGTTCATCGCGTCGAAGCCGGAACTCATCGTCACCCCCGACGGCCTGCAGGTCGCCGCCCTGCCGTGGCTGTCGAAGAACCAGGTGCTCGCCCAGCTCGGCAAGAGTGACCTGTCGCCCGCGGACGGGGACCGCGCCGTCTCCGACTACGGCATCGTGATGCTCGAGCAGTTCGCCGCGCAGGCCGACCTCACGCAGCCGCTCATCATGACCGGTCACGTCACCGTCGACCACATGCGCATCGACGCGGTCGCGGACGGGCACCGCCGCGGGTCCGAGATGGACCTCGCGCACCTGTTCGCCGAACCGGTGCTCCCCATCGCAGCGCTCAACGACCTGCCGTTCCAGTACGGCGCGCTCGGCCACATCCACACCCCGCAGCACTTCGGTGACCGCTACTACTACGCCGGGTCCCCGAACCGGCTGACGTTCACGGACATGAACGACGACAAGGGCGGGAACCTCGTCACCCTCAACGGGATGACCCCGACGGTGAAGCGGCTGCTCACCCCGGCGCGGAAGATGACCCGCATCGACTTCGCCGACGACCAGTTCGACACCGCCATCGCCGCCCTCGAACCGGACACCCTCGTCCAGGCGGTCCTCGCCCCCGGCGACACGGTGATGCCGGCCGAGTTCCGCAAGCGCATCCAGCAGACCGGCGCGCACCTGCAGGAGACGAAGACCCGCACGAAGCCGCGCACGGACTCGGAGCAGGTCATCCTCCCCCGCCAGGTGGACCCGGTCACCGCGCTGCGCACCTGGGCGGAGAAGAACACCCCCGACACCAACATCGACACCCTCGTGGCTGCGGCCGAGAAGCTGGAGAACTGACCATGCGCATCCGAAGCGTTGAGCTCGAAGGTCTTTGGGCGTACCGGGAGCGTCAGCACCTGGACCTCGGCGGTGTGCCCCTCATCGTCGGTGTCGGTGAGAACGGTGTCGGCAAGTCCGCCATCCTCGTCCACGCCATCGTCGCGGCGTTCTTCCAGAAGTTCCCCACGAAGACGCAGGGCGGTTCCGTCACCCACGGTCTGTCCAGCGGCCACGTGTCCGTCGAGTTCGACATGAACGACACCGTGTATCGCATCGGGCGGGTGTTCCCCCGCTCCGGCGTCGGCCAGGGCACCATCGAGGTGCAGGACGACACATCCAAGAGCGGCTGGCGTCCCCTGGTGAACAAGGGCAACCGTGAGGTCACCGCCGAGCTGGTGAAGATCATCGGCATGGACTACGACACGGCGACGATGACGTGGATCGCCCAGCAGGGTGAGTACGGGAAGTTCTCCGCCTCCGACCCGAAGGACCGCTTCAAGCTCCTCTCCGGCGTGTTCGGCCTTGGCGTGTACGAGGAGAAGCGGAAGAAGGCCGCGGAGAAGGCCGACGAGGTTAGCCGCCGCATCGACGCCGTCACCGGCCGTATCGCCGAACTCGAACTCACCCGCAGCAGCCGCACCGCCAGCACCGACGCCGACGCCGACGCCGACCGGCTCTCCAACGAGGACCTGGAAGCGGCCCTCGTCGCCGAGAACAACCGGCTCGACCAGGTGAACACGGAAGTCGCCGACCTGAACAGCGGCGACCCGGAGCGACGCGTCCGCGAGGCGCAGGCCGCTCTCGACGTCGTCCGGTCGAAGCGGCTCAGCGCCCTCGAGGAAGCGCAGCGGGAAGTCGCCCGTGCCGTCCGCGCCGGCCAGGAAGCGGAGCAGCGTCACCAGCAGGCGCTCGCCCAGACGGACGCGCGCCTCACGCAGGCGCTCACCGCCGTCGATGACCGTTCGTCGGCGTCCCGGATCGCTGCGGAGCGGCAGAAGCAGTCCGCCGCTGCCGTCCTGTCGCAGATCGCCGACGCGGAGGCGACCCTCCCGTCCGTCCGGGAACAGGTCGCTGCTTCTCGCGCGGCTGCGGCCGCTCGCCGTGCGGAGGCGGAGCAGCTCACCGCCGTCATCAACGACCACTCGCAGCGTCGGGCGACCCTCCTCGTTGAGTGGCAGACCCTCAAGGCGCAGGGCGAGGAGGCCGTCGAACGGATCAAGACGCTGGAGACCAGCGTCAACGGTGAGCACGCGCAGTGCTTCACCTGCCACCAGCATCTGTCGGCGAAGGACGCGCAGGCTCTCATCGACCTGACCCGCGCGGACCTCACCCGCATCGACGAGCGGAAGGCGGAGGTCAAGCCCGCCGGCGCGGAAGCAGGGCAGGCTGCGAACGCCGCCGCCGCGCAGCGGGAGACCCTCCTCACGCAGGCGGAGCAGGCTGACCGGGACGCCGACGCCGCAGCCCGCGAGCAGAGCCGTCTCGAGACGGTCATCGCCGCGAAGGTGGAGCGGCAGAAGGCCCTCCGCGACGCGGACAGCACCCTCCTCGACCTCGACACGGAAGCGGGGCAGGAGAAGTCGGCGCTGCACGACACCCGGGACGCGGAGGTCCAGGACCTCGTGAAGGGGTACCAGCGGGAGACCGCCCGCATCAGCGAGCAGCGTCAGGCCGCTGAGGCGCAGGTCCAGGCGATGCAGACGGTGCCGGAGCAGGAGCTCGACCTCGAGCAGACGCTCACCACCGCGAAGCAGGCCGTCGCCGCTGAGGTGGAGCAGGTGCAGGCCGCCCGTGCCGCCCTCGACGGCCGCCGCACGGTTATCCGCGCCCGCATCAACGACCTGCTCGCCGAGCGGACCATCCGCGTGGAGGCGGCGAACCAGCTTCGTGAACTCGACGCCCGCCTGAACCTGCTCAGCAAGGAGCGCAGCAGCACCGAGCGGGAGCTGGAGACGTACCGGACGCTGGTGAAGGCGTACAGCCCCACCGGCATCCCCGCGATGGTCCTCGCCGGGATGATGGGTCAGCTCAACGACGCCATCAACGCCTCCCTCGAGCGGCTCTCCCGCGGGCAGCTGCAGGTGCGTCTGGCCGCGTCGAAGGACGGCGCGAAGAACACCAACGACAACAAGGTCACCGTGTACGTGGAGACGTCGCAGGGCACCCTCGAGTACGAGAACCTGTCCGCCGGGCAGAAGTTCCGCACCGACCTCGCCATCCGCGCCGGCCTCGCCGACCTCATCGCTCGCGGCACCGGCTCGCCGGTGGAGACGTTCATCCTCGACGAAGGGTGGGGAACCCTCGACGAGCAGGGCATCGTGTCCACCGTGGACGCCCTGTTCCGCTTGTCGGAGACGATGAACGTCCTCACCCTGACCCACATCCCCGCGGTCCGGGACGCGTTCCCGAACCGTGTGGAGGTCGAACTCGTCGGCGGAACCGCCGTCGCACGGCTCGTCTGACCCGTCCAGCATCATCCGTCGGCCGTGCGCATGGCAGCGGCGACGGCAGCACACCACCCACGAAGGAACTACCCGTGACCAACACCGACCCGTCGTTCGACGACGCACTCGCCGCCGCGAAGCTCGCCGCACCACACCTGGACGACGCCGCCCTCACCGCTGTCGTCACCGCCGTCGCCGACGTGTACCGCCCGGAGGTGCGAGCCCTGCAGGTCGCGCTGGCAACCACCAACGACAGCGTGGTGGAGGAACGAGCGACCCTCACCGCAGCGCAGCTGTGGTTCAGCAAGCACGGCAACGCCAGCACCGCGCTCCTCGGCGACATCCTCGCCGGGCACAGCGCGTACGGGTTCGACCCGGACAGCGTGGAGGGCCTCGACCCGGCCATCGTCGCCGAAGCGGCCGTCGAAACGTGGCTGCGTGAGCGGGCCCACGCAAACGCGCTGCTCCGCGAACTGCAGGGCCGCGGCTGACTGCTGCTGCTGCTGCTGCTCGAACGCCCCGGTCCCAGTCGGGGCGTTCGTCGTTCCACCGTCGAAAAACGGCCGGCATAGAGGCGGGCGAACACCTTCCGGAACGAAAGGACCCCGCCATGCCCGCCCTTACCGCCCCCACCATCAGCAAGCGCATCGAACTGCTCACCGCGCTGAACGAGGTCACCCCGGCCGCGGACCTCACCGTCGTGTACCGCGGGCTGGAGCTCCGCGTCGTCTGCGAGGGCCGGTCGCGGACGGTCACGTTCCCGGACGCGGACACCGACTTCGGTGTCCTGACGTACAGCGACCGGTTCCACACCGTCCTCGACGTGGTCCGGAACCTGGAGTTCCTCGCCGCAGCGTGGGCGGACCGCGACGCCGCGTAACGTCACGCTGCCACACGGCCTGAGCCCCGCCTTCCGAAGATGGCGGGGCTCAAGGCGTTTCGGTGGCCGGTCAGTTCCAGATGGAGATCCAGTCAATATCGACGTGGCCGCTCGCGGCCGCCGGCACCGTCCCCTCCCCGATGAATGTCTCCGCCTGCAAGGTGACCCGGAACGGTGTCGTCGGCACCGCCTTCGTCGTGGAAGCGATGAGCTGACCGTCCCAGTAGAACCGGACGAGTCCCTTGTCCCACTCGGTGGTCGCCACGTGGTATCCGGTGGTGTCGGTCGGGGTGAACATCTGCTGCTCCGGTTCGAACTTCATCGTCCCGTTCGAGTAGCTGTCGGGGATGGCGGACTCCGGTCGCACCTTCTGCCCGAGGTCGCCCTCCGGCCAGTCGATCTCTCCCTCGTTCCAGTTGTCGTCCGACGGCCACAGCATCCCGACGAACTTGTACCCGCGGGTGTTCGTCGTCTTGTACCGGATGGACACCCGTCCGGTGGTGTGCTTGGCGTAGTCGTCGGGCATCACCGCGGCGACCTGCGGCTGCCCGTTCTCGGAGTGCAGCCAGAAGTCGAGGTTGCCGCCGGAGACGCTGAGGACCTTGTTCGGGGCGTACAGCCCCTGCTTGCTGGTGTCTTTGGAACCGTCGTAGGCGGCGAGGGACGGGTACTTCGACAGCACCGAGCCGAGCGGCGCAGGCGTGTTGAAGTCCTCGGCGTACGTCTGCTTCCACGTGCGGCCGTTGGAGACCAGGTCACCCTTCGGCAGTGTCGACGCCGCGACAGCAGCTGCCGACTTCGCCGCGGTCGCAGCGGACGCGGCCGCTGCCTGGGCGGCTGCAGCCTTCTGCGCCGCGGCGGTTCGCGCTGCGGCCGCTGCTTTCGCTGCCGCGGCCGCCTTCGCCGCTGCGGCGGCCTTCGCTGCCGCAGCCGCCCTCGACTGAGCGGCAGTGCTCTGCTGATGCGTGGTGACCGCGTTCGCAGGCTGGTACGCGGCGCCAGCGGCCAGTGTGGCGAGAACGGCGACGGTGGCCGCTCCGATGATGCGTCTCCTGATGAGGCTCTCCTCGTTGTGATGGATGGCGGTTAGGGGAACAGGGGTGTGCCGAGCAGACGCGTCACCACGCGGGACACCCGCACCGACGACGCGCGGACAGCTGCTGGGGAACGGTCAACCCACCGCGGTGGCATCGGCTCCGTCAGACCCCACCGGCGCGCCAGGACAACAGCGACCGCATGCGCCTCCGCTTCGATGTTCGTGTCGTCGCCGCCGAGGACATCGAGACGCATCCGAGCGACGTCCTCGACCGCCGCTTCCGGGTCTGACACGTCCGTGTACGCCGAGAACGCCGACCGGAACGCCTGCGCGTCCGGGACAGCCGGCGGTGAGCTGCGCGGCCCGACCGTCTGGCTGATGTCGAACACCGTGCCGACCTTCGTGTCGCCGGTCGCGCGTTCGTCGAATAGCTGCTGACCCTTCGCGTCCAGCAGCGGGGTTCCATCGGCCTCAGTCAGCGGCACCTTCACCTTCGCCTGCTGCAAGATGGCGATACCGACTGCATCGTCCTTCGGCGCCCGGCCACGCTCCCGCCACTCCTTGAACGTGGCGACCTCCGTCGCCGCCGGCATCTGCAACCGAATCAGGCGCACGTTGTTCGCCGAGTACCGCGGCATCGACGCCACACCCTCAACGAAGTCATCCCAGCCGTTCTCCGTGCACAACTCCGGCAGGGACTCCTCGAGCGCGCCAACGAACGCCGCGACCTTCTCCTCGACCGTCGGATACCGGCGGCGGAACACGCTGTCCGCGTTCAACTGCAGCTCCGCATCCGGCAGCGGCTTCTCCTTCCACCGGCCCGGATTTGGCTCCCCGCTGCGCTGACGAGGCTGCGGTCGAGCAAGCGGACGGGGTGGAGCGAGCGTCATGCCCAGCATGTATGCGGCGGGAGGGCGTGGACGTCGCCCCGCCTCGCCTCTGATCGGCCTCGCTGCGCAGTTACACCTGGTGTTACTCGTCGGTGAGCGCGGCCGTCAGCACACCCTGCGCCGCGTGTCCGTCACCGGCTTCGAGTTCGGCGACTGCAGCGGTGATGGCGTCGCGGAGCTGCTGCTCGCGGGCTTCCGCGGCTTCTCGGAGCTCGTGCGGGATGGGGCGGCCGGCGCGTTGCACGACGACGTGGACGCTCTGGTCCGGGTCTCCGCGGAGGATGACGTCGGTGTCGATCTAGTTGACCGCGTGGAGCAGGTCGAGGAACTGCGCCTGCGATTCGACGAACATCGCCAGCGCCTGTCCGACGGATTCGATGGTCCACTTCATGTGCTCGCCGGCGGCGAGCATCTCGGTGACGTTGATGTCCTCGTCGGCGTCGTGCGGCAGCGGTGGGAGTGGGTCCCTGACGGGCTGCCCGAAACCGTCCGCGGGTGCGGAGATGGTGATCTGGTCGCCGACGGCGGACATCGTCGTCTCCCCGGTCCCGTAGACCCGTTCGACGAAGTCGGTGAGGAACCCGAACGCCCGCAGTGACAGGGGCAGGCGGAGCTGCATCACCGGCTGCCCGGGCTGGATGTCAGTCGTCATCGCCGTCGTCCTCCAGCCGTTCCAGCAGCCCGCGGAGGTAGGACAGGCCGCCAGGCTTCCGCATCTCCAGGATGCAGTGCGCGAGGCCGGGGCTGATGGCGGCGAGGATGCGGTTCGCGTGCGCTTCGTCCTCCGCCTGCCATGACGCGAGGAGGCCGCGGAGGATCCGGTCCGACTGGGGGCGTGGGATGTACACGCCAGTCTCGAATCCGAGGACGTCGCGAACGTCGGCGGCGGTGATTTCGACGGTCACCTGCTGAATGGTCATGGAGTGGTCTCCTGGGGTGGGGGCAGCTACCGGAGACCTATGCGGGCCGGGGAGCATTCGGTGGTGGCTCGTGCGGTCAGCTGCCCGCCCTTGTGGATGACGTACCCGCATCGGGTGCACCACCCAAACCGGCGTTCCCGCTCCTGCTGACTCTCAGGCGTCTCGGCGGAGTCGAACGCATGCCCATGCGCCGTCCAACTCACGGCAAGTGCCGACAGGGCGTGCTTGCGTTGCAGCTCCGCGGACACCGTCGCCGCCGCGCCGTCAGGGTCCTGCGGGAGGGCGCCGAACACCTCCGCGACGAACACATCCCGTGCCGGCAGCACATCGAGCGGGGACGACACGGTCTCTGCGGCGCTATCGGACATCGGTGTCTCCGGTTCGGGATTCGGTGGCGGTGGTCACCAATGCCCATGCGGCGAAACAGGACCACCCGGGATGTGGGCGCGTCGTTGCGGACCGCTGACCAAGATGCTCGAGCGCCGCCGGCGCGGTGATCGGCCCCGCTGACCTGGGCTGGTCCGCATAGGACCGGCATGACCGACGACGTCCGTTTCCTGCCGAGCTACGTGGGAAGCAAGCGGCACTGGCTGCCAACTCTGCAGACCCTCAAGGGTCGCCCGTTCGCTGAGCTGTTCGCCGGCTCCGCCATCCTCTCCGCCAACCTCGCCTCCACGGCGCTGCTGGTGGACCTCGACCCCGTCGTCGCCCGCATCCTCGGCCGCTTCGACGAGCAGGAGGTACCGGAGACGTTCACCCGCGACGACTACTACCGGCTGCGCTCCGACCCGCAGTGGTGGCGGTACGCCTACGCGCTGCAGTCCCTGTCGTACTCCGGAGTGTTCCGCTACTCCAAGAACGGGTACAACGTGCCCGCGAAGGGCGGACCGGACCCGGTGAAGAACAAGGTCAACGAGTTCCACGTCCGACCCGCCTACCTGCGCGCCCTCGAACGGTGGCAGGAACTCGCACCGGAAGTCCGCTGCCAGTCGTACCTGGACATCACCGACCGGGACATCGCCGCGCTCGGCGAGCACGTCATCGTCGTCCTCGACCCGCCCTACGAAGGGTCCCAAGCCGCGTACAACGGCAACGGCTTCAACTACGACGCGTACTGGAACCGCGTGCACGAGCTCGTCGCGAAGTTCGACGTGCTGCTGTTCGACCGGCAGGCGAACATCGAGAAGCACGGCTACGAGGTATCGGCCACCAGGAAGATGCGAGTCAACGGCGCGCGCCCCGGCGACAGCGAAGCACTCTCCGTCATCCCGAAGGGGACCAGCGGGCGGTGACGGTCAGCGGTCGCGGCGCGCGCTTTCCCTGGTCAGGGCGCGGGCGACAGCCAAAAGCACTGGTTCGCCTTTGTCAGCGAGATGCTCCCGCACTGCTGCATTGAGATCGTTCCATGTCGCGACACGCCAGTGCGGGGCCCACTCCGCGCAGTCAGCGATGTACCCGTTGAGGTTCCACCGTCGCGGGTTCACGTCGGCCGTGTAGGTGTCGGCGACGTCAAGGACGTTGCTCGCGGCAGTCGGACCGAGCCAGATGAACGCCACAGAGTTGCCCGCGCACAGCAGATCGTGAGTGCAGCCCTTCGGGTAGCAGACCAACTGGCTTGCATATGTCCCCGGTTCTGCCTCCCCCGGGATCCCAGAGCGGGGGATGTGCGACGGGTTCGAGCAGTACCGCTGGCCACCGTTCACCTCGGCGTCGAACTTCGCCTCAACCGCGATGCGTGGCGTCCCCGCCGACCCCTCTAAGTCCGGTCGCTCCGTAACGACGAGGTCGATCATCCGTCGGTCTCGGATGGACTCCGGTCCCTGCCTGCTCAACGAACGGAACTTCGTGCCCGTCATCACTTGCATCGTCCGCTTCGGCTCGACGCCCGCGACCGAACAAAGGAAAGCAATCACAGCGCGCTCGAGCTCGCCATGACTCACGCCCAGGAACCGGGTGACGTCGGCCTCGTGCCACGGCCCGGGCTTACCGGCCAGGTGAAGTCCCGCTCGCCTCCGCCAGGTCGTCGCGGGGCCAGGGACCCAGTGCTCACTGACGAGCCCCTCCGCCACCAGCTCCTCAACGGTTGATGCTTCCCCCACCTTCACTCCCCCGATTCCCCCTCCCGGCACAGCCTCCGGCGGTACGTCGGAGACTACCGGCCCGCGCGCGACTCCCAGCGGCAGCGGACGCTGAAGCATCCTCCGTCATCACCAGGCGCGCCACCGGCAGGGAGACGTCCCGTCGTCCGGGGTGAGCCAACCCAACCAGCCCGCTCAGAACTGGACGACGGCAGCTACGCGATCGCAGCCCGCATCGACCTGCGAGCGCGTCACTCGGGCTTGTCAGCGAGCCGTTCCCGTCGGCCCCGCAATGGCCGGCTCGACGCGCGCGGTCCCGCGAGCTACGAGGCGGGGTGCCACGTGTAGTTCACACCGTTTGGCTCGCCAGACCTCGCGATCACGAGCTGCAGCCCGTTGCTGTTCGCGTAGCTTGCGAGCTGGGCGGTGGTGTAGCCCTGCAGGTTGCTGAAGGTGAGGGCAACAGTCATGGTCCGCTGCGCGCTGATGCTCGTGCCGCTGTTGGCTTGAAGGGTGACGGTCGCATTGCCAATGGTCGGCGTTGCGTCGTAGGGCGGGTCGGTGAGCGAGCAGTCGAGCATGTTCGTGCCGCTGGGATTCATAGTGAACGTGTCGCCGCCGAGGTTGAGGCCGTAGTCCTTCGCCCAGACGCAGAATGACTGGCCGGTGCCCTGCAGAGTGTAGGTAAGGGTGGATGCGCCGGTCGCGGTCGCATTCCGGCTGGTAAAGCCGTCGTTTCCCGCGAAGACTGCGCCGGCGCTGGAGTCGCTGGTCGGCTGGCAGTCGCCGACAGCGTTGTACGGCGGGCCGAGGGTCGGGGGTGTCAGCCCGGCGTCGTATGCGGACGCGGGGATTGTGTTGGTGAAGATTGTCGACGTCTGGTTTGACGCCCAGAATGTGGTGCCGGTGGTGGAGAGCACGCCGGCAACCCAGCCTTTGCTGTCCACGTTCACCTTGATGGTGTCCCCAGGGGTTGGGGTGAAGCCGATGCTCTCCTTGTCGAGGGTGACGCCACTACTCGGGTCGGTGTCACCAGAGATGGAGCCACTAGCGGTTACGGACCACGCCAGATACGTGCCGGCATTCGTCTGAGCGGCGGCTTCCGCCGTGGCGACTCTACTCAAGTCACCTTTCGCATTGAGGTTTCTGCCGTTGCTGATCATGCCGGCGACGGCGAAGCTTCCACCGACGAGGAGGATCAAGGAGACCGCGATCGCCGCGATGACGAGAATCGGGTCCGTGGCTGCTTCGTCGGAACGGAGGCGAGCGAATCGGCGAAGGAACATGCGCAAGGCACCTTTCAGAACGGCACCAGTTCCTATGCGGCGAAAGCGAGCAGGAGGTACTGCGCCGGCTGGTGCCGATGGGCCGAACGGGCCAATTCCCCCGGGATCCAAGCGCCCGACCAGGAACATGCTTGACACGCGGACGAACGCGCAGCAGACTCCACGCAATTCGTCAAATTCGACGACATTTCAGCAAGGGGGAAACATGATCCGTAAGAATTTTCGGCGCCCGCTGGCCGTGGCTGGCGCGGTGTCCGCAGCGCTCACGATCGGGCTCTTCGCCGCGTCACCCGCAATGGCTGCGACCGCGTCCATGGCTCCCGGGAACGCCACGCTCGCTTCCGGTCAGTCTCGCGCGATCGGCGCCGCGTGGGGCGACAAGGCGCCGTACTCCGTGACGTTCCACTGTCACGTCACGGGCTGTTCGGACTTCGTCAGTAGTTCGACGAGCACCTCGAGCCTCGGTCGGACGGTGGGAGTGGCGACCTGCACCGGCCTGGTGGCAACGCACACCCTCAGCGTCACCGACGCGACCCACGGGGGCGCTTCCGCGAGTGAGACGACGACGTGGACCAAGGGCAAGGCCTGCTGAGGTCCCCGCTGTGAGCAACCCGCTCCGCCGCTGGTGGCGATCACGTACCGATGTGGTCGCCACCTTCGCGGTGGCTTTCACTCTCATCGCGGTGAATGCTCTCGCCGCTCAGGCGAACGTGCATATAGCGGGAAGCCTCAACGCGAATTGGCGTGGCGCGTACGACATCCTCGTGACTGCGCCAGGTCAGGACTTCGGCGGCAGCAAGACAGCTGGCCTCGTCGATTCGAACTTCGTATCCGACGCTGGCACGGGTGGCATCAGCTTGACGCAGCTGCACACCATCCGCGGTATCGCGAACGTCGAGGTCGCGGCGCCGATCGGAATGGTGGGTACTCTCCGCGACCTGTCGCTGACCCCGTCGCTGTACATCCCGGACAACCCCGAGACGAAAGCCTCAGTGCTGACCAGCAGCCCCGAACTCCTCCGCCTTACAACCACCCTCAGCCGCAACGACCGTGGTGCGACGCAAGTCCTGTCCCGAACCAACGGTGTCGTCGCCCTACAGCCACGCGAAGGCTCTGCGACCGCGCTGATCACGAGCGGCACTGACACGTCCATGTCGTACCCCTCCGGCTTCGGCGCTCAGACAGACGATTACTCCTTCCAGGTGCCACTCGGCGAGCTTCCCGCGTTCCCCGCTTCCGTCATCGCGATCGACCCGGCCGCGGAAACAAAGCTCTGGAAAGGTCGCGCCAACTACCTCTCGCCATTGCAGGACGCGTCCGCGTCGCGGAGCGCGAAAACCGACGCAGCGGGCTGGGCCTCCCAGGTTGACAAGCGCAAATTCCTTGTCCAGGAGAGCAACCTGGCAGCTGTCGCAAGCGACCCGGAGGAGCAGAACGACACCGTCGTGCCGCTCGTCGTGAACAGATCAACCCGGGCAAATCTCTCCGTCCGCGTCAGCATCGAGAAAGCACCACTGACCGGCGCGCTACCCACCGAGGGCTCCCAGGTCCAAGCTGCTGCGAGTACCGCAACCTGGCAGCCGGTTGGAGCTGTCTCCTCCGACGCCTCTGGAGTCACCCGTCCCTTCGCCAGCCCGTCATTGTCGCTGCAGTGGCCAGGCACCAAGAAGCCTGCGGGCGAGTCCGGAGGGGTGTTCTACTCGCAAGCCACGTCCTTGACGCCCACGCTGATCGGCCGACCCGACTATTCCGTCAACAAGTCCACAGGTGACAAGGTTCCGTCATTCACCGTGCTGCCTAAGGGTGTTACCGGCCCAGACGGAGCAGCCCTGGGTGGCGGATTCGCGGCCACCAGCGGAGCAGATCCCACTGCTGGCAAGACTCGCGCCTACCGGTCTACATCCACGCCCGGAGGCACCGGCTTCGGTGCGGCCCTTCCCGCCCCCATCGGAACCTTCACGTCATCAGAAGCTGCTGACACCGGAACCAAGGACGCTTCCTACGTTCCCTCGGGTATCGGTGGCGGTGAAGAGCCGACCGTCGCTTCCCCGGCCGCCGGCGCTCCAGTGACCGCGGACTCGCCAGTCGAACAGAGCCTGTCGAACCTGTCGTTTCTGAACAGCTCGCCGGGGGCGTTCACTGACCTGCAAGGCGGCGCCACGCTCCGGGGCAGCACCCCCATCGACGCTGTTCGTATCCGCGTCGCAGGAGTTCACGGCTACTCCGAAGCGTCGCGAGACCGCATCGCCGGCGTAGCACAGCAGATAGCAAAACTCGGGCTTACATCCACCGTCGTGGCTGGGTCATCCCTGCAGCCGGTCAGTGTGTACGTGCCGAAGTACTTCGTCGACGCATCTGCCGCGCACGACCTCGGCCGTGTGAACGAGGAGTGGACAACCCTCGGCGCAAGTGTGACCGTCTCCAACGCGTTCACCGCATCCACAGCCGCGTTGTCCGTCGTCGCCGCGGTAGCGGTCGCTTTCGCCCTCGTCATCACCCAGCTGCTCACCGCTCGGAGGCGTCGCGCAGAAGCCGCCATTCTGCGCACCGTCGGCTGGACGAACGCAACCATCCGCCGGCGAATCTTCGTCAGCTACCTCCCGGGCCCAGCTGTGGTCGCGGTGGCGGCCGCTGGAAGCCTCATCATCGCCGCGCACACCCTCGGCCTCATCGCATGGGCACTGTCCGGCGCGCTCGTCCTCGCGTCGTTCGCCGCCGCGGTCCTCGGAGCGCAACGCTCGATTGCGTCCGCGCAGCCGCACCCTCGAACCAGGCGTCGACGTCAACCAGCGAGTGAACGAGACCTCGCGTTCCGTCACCTGTCCGCGACGCCGGGCAGTACCGCCGCGCAAGCCATCGGCGTGTTCCTGTTCATCCTCGCCACCGCTACCGGCATTGAATCGCTAGCGGAAACCCGGTCCGCAGCAGGCGCAACCCGACTTGCGGACGTCGTCTTCAAAGCCGGAGCAGCGCCGCTGATGCTCCTCATCGCGGCCGCAGCCGTCGGATCGCTGCTGCTGTGTCTGCTCGGCCGGCGAAGCGAGCAGGTTCGACGGCAAGCCGAACAGTCGGTGCTCAGAGCGTCCGGATTCACCGCAGGTCAGCGAGCCCGGATCCGGCAATGGGAAGTACTGACCATCGCGGTCACCGCCAGCTGCGCGGGGACCATCCTGGTGCTGGCCGGAACCACCGCACTGCACATGCACCTCACTGCAGCGATAGGCGCGATCGCCGCAGCAGCACTCGCCACCGCCCTTCTCACCGCAGCTGCTCGGAAGGAAACGTAGATGCGACACCAGCACACATTGACGCTGCGCTCGATCCAGATTTCATTCCTGGACCAAGCCCGCTCCGCCACCGTCGATGTCGTTCACAACCTGTCTGTTGAAGCACGCGGAGGGTCCATGCTCTGCGTCGCCGGGCGGAGCGGTTCAGGAAAGACCAGCATTCTCCGCGTCGCTGCCGGACTCCGCACCCCCACCAGCGGTGATGTGGCCTGGGACGGGGAGCCACTCGGCGAACTCGACAGCGACACCCTCGCAACGCGCCGACGAACCACCGTCGGCTACCTCGACCAGGGATCCCTGCTCGTCGAGGACCTCACCGCTCTCGAGAACGTCCTCATCCCAATCCTCCCCGACGGCAGGAAAGCCGTCCGCGAGTACGAACAGCACGCACAGCAGCTCCTGACCCTGTTCGGCCTCGCCGATCGGATGACCCACCTCCCCGCAGCTCTATCCGGAGGAGAACGGCAACGAGTGGCATTGGCCAGAGCGATGGTGAAGTCCCCCGGAATCCTCATCGCAGACGAACCAACAGCCAGCTTGGACAGGTTCTGGGCAGACGAAGTCATCGGCGCGCTCCGCGAGTTCGTCAAAGCCGGCGGACTCGTCCTCGTCGCAAGTCACGACACCGCCGTCATGGACGCATCCGACGACGTGCTCTCCCTCGACACCGCCACCGCCACCGCCAACGTCTGACCAAGACCGTACCGGCGGCACTCGCCCTCCACCTAGGAGTGGGACGACGCCACCGGGGTCAGCAATGCAATGAGCGCGTCCGCGTGCTCCGCCGGCAGAGCGGCCTTCAGCGCTTCGTACAGGGAGCGCCACGACACGGTCCGCCACAGCGGCATCGCGCCACGCTGATTCTCGAGCGCCTTCTCGAACATATTCGTCTTGTCTGGGTACCGGACCGCGTCTCGCTCGGTGATAGCACCGCGAACACGGGTGAGGGGTGCCCCTACCTGGTCATCGAGGGACAGCCAGAGGAACTTGACGCCTGTTCCGTTCGCCTCGGCGACCAGGCGCGGGTGCGTGCAGCCCCTCACGTAGCAGACGACCTGGTTCGAGTAAGCATGCTCGGGGTTCCAGCAGTAGCCGATGCGCCCGTTGCAAGGTGCGTAGAACTTCGCCTCGATCGCGATGACGGGCTCACCTACGTCGTCAATGACGACAAGGTCGATATTCCGCCGCTCCGACTGTCCGACGTTCGACGCTCGACGAAAATCGGAGCCTTCGATAAGCCGAAGCTCCGGACGGTAAGCCACACCGGCTGCATCGCAGAACACCCGGATCACTGCCTCCTGCGCTGCGCCGTCGAGCATCGACAGCAGTCGAGTGACGTCCGCTTCAAGCCACTTCGCGACTGTTCCACCCAGCCGCGCTTCCGCGCGCCGACGAAACAGCGGTAGCGCCAGGACCCATGGCTTGTATAGCATCCTCTCAAAGGTCAGGCCACCCATTCGAGGTTCACTGATCATCGTCATCGGAACATCCTTTCGTCGCGGCAATCATGGGCCCTCGACTGACCTCCACGTGCAGAAATTGGGTTTTCCACCTGAGCGTTGCCTGCTAGTCTGGGGCCCTCGCTTCCGGACCGAAGAAACGCCTGCGGCTCAGGAGCCGCAGGCGTTTCATCAGCAGTTCGAGAACTTCAATCCTCGTCGTCGAAGTCGAAGTCCCAGTCGCTGTCCTCGGTGGCCTCGGCCTTTCCGATGACATACGACGATCCGGAGCCGGAGAAGAAGTCGTGGTTCTCCCCGCCCGTCGGGTCGAGGGCGGAGCGGATCGCGGGGTCGAAGTCGCAGATGTCGTCCGGGAACAGCGGGTCGTAGCCGAGGTTCATCAACGCCTTGTTGGCGTTGTAGTGCATGAACTTCTTGACGTCCTCGGTCCAGCCGACTCCGTCGTAGAGGTCGGCGGCGTACTTGACCTCGTTGTCGTAGAGGTCCATGAGAAGCGTGTACGCGTAGTCCTTCAGCTCCTCCTGACGCTCGGGCGTCTCGTTCTTGAGGGCGCGCTGGAACCAGTAGCCGATGGCGACGCCGTGGACGGATTCGTCGCGGACGATGAGGCGGACGAGGTCGGCGGTGTTGGTCAGCTTCGCGCGCGAGGACCAGTGGAACGGCAGGTAGAAGCCGGAGTAGAACAGGAACGACTCGAGCAGGGTCGAGGCGATCTTCTTCTTCAGCGGGTCGTCGCCGTGGTACCGCGCGAGGACGATGGCGGCCTTCTTCTGCAGGTACGGGTTCTCCTCGGACCAGCGGAACGCTTCGTCGACCTCCTTCGTGGAGCAGAGGGTGGAGAACACCGACGAGTACGAGCGGGCGTGGATGGATTCCATGAACGCGATGTTCGTCAGGACTGCCTCCTCGTGCTGGGTGAGGGCGTCCGGGATCATGGACACGGCGCCGACGGTGCCTTGGATGGTGTCGAGGAGGGTGAGGCCGGTGAACACCCGCATGGTGAGCTGCTGCTCCTCTGGGGTGAGGGTCGCCCACGACTGGACGTCGTTGGACAGCGGCACCTTCTCCGGGGTCCAGAACTGCTCGACGAGCTTGTTCCAGAGCTTGAGGTCGTAGTCGTCGTCGAGCTTGTTCCAGTTGATGGGGCGGGCCAGCAGGTTCTTCTGCTCGGTGGTCATCGTGCTGCTTTCGTGAAGGAGTCTGGGGGTGAGGAAGGGGCGCCTGCTCTATGCAGGCGCCCCTTGGTGACCTGGGGTGGTCAGAGCTGGCAGCTGACGCAGCCTTCCGCTTCGGTGCCTTCGAGGGCGGTCTGCCGGATGCGGATGTAGTAGATGGACTTGATGCCCTTCCGGAACGCGTAGATCTGCGCCTTGTTGACGTCGCGGGTCGTGGCGGTGTCCTTGAAGAACAGGGTCAGGGACAGGCCCTGGTCCACGTGCTGGGTGGCTGCGGCGTACGTGTCGATGATCTTCTCCGGGCCGACCTCGTACGCGTCCTGGAAGAACTCCTGGTTGTCGTCGGTGAGGTGCGGGGCGGCGAAGTAGACCCGGCCGAGCTTGCCTTCCTTGCGGATCTCGATCTTCGACGCGATGGGGTGGATGGAGGACGTCGAGTTGTTGATGTAGGAGATGGACCCGGTCGGTGGGACGGCCTGGAGGTTCTGGTTGTAGAGGCCGTGCTTCTGGATGGCGCGCTTGAGCTTCTTCCAGTCCTCCTGCGTGGGGATGTCGATGCCGGCGTTGGCGAACAGGTGGGTGACCTTCTGCGTCGCTGGCTTCCACTCCTGGTCGATGTACTTGTCGAAGAACTCCCCCGACGCGTACTTGGAGTCCTCGAATCCGACGAACGACTCCCCCTGCTCCTTCGCGATCTTGTTCGACGCGGTGAGGGCGTGGAACAGGACCGAGTAGAAGTAGATGTTCGTGAAGTCGATGCCTTCCTCGGAGCCGTAGTGGATGTGCTCGCGGCCGAGGTAGCCGGCGAGGTTCATCTGCCCGAGGCCGATGGCGTGGGACTGGTCGTTGCCGTTCTCGATGGACGGCACTGCGGAGATGTGCGACTGCCGGGAGACGGCGGTGAGACCGCGGATGGCGGTTTCGACGGTCTTGCCGAGGTTCCCTCCGTCCATGGTGAGGGCGATGTTCAGCGACCCGAGGTTGCAGGAGATGTCCTTGCCGACGGTGTCGTAGTTGAGGTTGTCGGCGAACGTGGACGGGGTGTTGACCTGCAGGATCTCGGAGCAGAGGTTCGACATGTTGATGCGCCCCTTGATGGGGTTGGCCTTGTTCACCGTGTCCTCGAACACGATGTACGGGTAGCCGGATTCGAACTGCAGCTCGGCGATGGTCTGGAAGAACACGCGGGCGCTGATCTTCGTCTTCTTGATGCGGGGGTCGTCGACCATCTCGTGGTACTTCTCGGAGATGGAGATGTCGCCGAACGGGATGCCGTAGACGCGCTCGACGTCGTACGGGGAGAACAGGTACATGTCCTCGTTCTTCGCGGCGAGCTTGAACGTGATGTCGGGGACGACGACGCCGAGGGAGAGGGTCTTGATGCGGATCTTCTCGTCGGCGTTCTCACGCTTGGTGTCGAGGAACCGCATGATGTCGGGGTGGTGGGCGGAGAGGTACACCGCGCCGGCGCCCTGACGTGCTCCGAGCTGGTTGGCGTAGGAGAAGGAGTCCTCGAGGAGCTTCATCACGGGGATGATGCCGCTGGACTGGTTCTCGATGTGCTTGATGGGGGCGCCGGACTCGCGGAGGTTCGACAGGTTCAGGGCGACCCCGCCGCCGCGCTTGGACAGCTGCAGGGCGGAGTTGATGCCGCGGCTGATGGACTCCATGTTGTCCTCGACGCGGAGGAGGAAGCAGGAGACGAGCTCGCCTCGCTGCGCCTTGCCGGCGTTGAGGAACGTGGGGGTTGCCGGCTGGAAGCGGCCGGAGATCATCTCGTCGACGAGGTTGCGGGCGAGTTTCTCGTCGCCGGCGGCGAGGGCGATCGCCGTCATGACGATGCGGTCCTCGAACCGTTCGAGGTAGGTCTTCCCGTCGAACGACTTCAGCGTGTACGACGTGTAGTACTTGAACGCTCCGAGGAACGACTGGAAGCGGAACTTCGCGGCGTACGCCTGCTTGGTGAGGTCCTTGATGAACGCGAAGTCGTACTGGTCCAGGACGGCCTTGTCGTAGTACTGGTTCTCGATGAGGTAGTCGATGCGCTCCTCGAGGGAGTGGAAGTACTGCGTGTTCCGGTTGACGTGCTGCAGGAAGTACTGCCGGGCGGCCTGCTTGTCGGCGTCGAACTGGATCTTCCCGTCGGCGCCGTAGAGGTTCAGCAGGGCGTTCAGGGAGTGGTAGTCCTGCGTGTGCACGCCGGGGATCTCGGTGGTGGTGATGGTCACGGTGTCGGTGTCTCCTGGTTCCAGAATGTGGTGAGTCCGTCCCGGACTCGGTCGTGGTCGTGTGGGGTGCCGGCGATTTCGAACCGGTAGAGCAGGGGGACTCGGCACTTCTCGGCGATTTGGTGTCCTGCGGCGCAGAACTCGGTGCCGAAGTTGGCGTTCCCCGACGCGATGACTCCGCGGAGGAGGTCGCGGTTGCTGCGCTGGTTCAGGAACCGGGCAACCTGCGACGGGACTTTCCGTTCCTCGCGGGCCCCGTAGGTGGGGACGATGAGGACGTACGGTTCCGTGGCGGTCAACGGCTCGGCTCCGGCGTGGACTGGAATGCGGTCCGCTGGGAGGCCGAGCCGTTGGATGAAGCGGTGGGTGTTCTCTGAGGCGTTCGAGAAGTAGACGAGGTTGGCCATTAGGCCGCGACGAGCGGTGCTCGCAGCGTGGCGAGCTTGTTCGGGTTGAACCCGGACCAGTGGTCGTCGTCGGTGACGACGACGGGGGCCTGCTTGTAGCCGAGGCCGACGATGAAGTCGAGGGCTTCCGCGTCGACGGTGACGTCGATGAGGTCGTACTCGATGCCCTTGTTGTCGAGGTCGCGCTTGGTTGCGGTGCACTGCACGCAGGAGGGCTTGGTGTAGACGGTGATGGCCATGGTCTTCTTTCTGGGGTCGGGCGTCACCGGCGGTCGGGCCGAAGGCGCTGCATTGGGGTGGTGAGGTGGTAACGGAGGTGTGTGCGGGCGGGACAACCACGACACGCCGCGGTGCGGGCGACAGCGGCGGCCGCGGCCCCTTCGTCAGACCCGAGTGGCGGGCGTGCTGAAGGGGATGCGGCGGATTCCTCAGACGGCGACGGGCGCTGCGATGGGGTCGTGGTGGCGGTAGTCGACGATGTCGAAGTCCTCGAACTGGTAGTCGAAGATGGACTCCGGCTTCCGGTTGATGACGAGCTTCGGCAGCGGGTACGGCTCGCGGGAGAGCTGCGTGGTGACCTGCTCGACGTGGTTGTCGTAGACGTGGGTGTCACCGCCGGTCCAGATGAAGTCGCCAACCTCGAGTCCGGTCTGCTGGGCGACCATGTGGGTCAGCAGCGCGTAGGACGCGATGTTGAACGGCACACCGAGGAACATGTCCGCGGACCGCTGGTACAGCTGGCAGGAGAGCTTCCCGTCGGCGACGTAGAACTGGAACAGGGCGTGGCAGGGCGGCAGCGCCATGTTGCTGATCTCGGCGACGTTCCACGCGGAGACGATGTGGCGGCGGGAGTCGGGGTTGGCCTTGATGTCGTCGACGACCTGACGGATCTGGTCGATGTGACCGCCGTCCGGTGTCGGCCAGGAACGCCACTGCACGCCGTAGACCGGACCGAGCTCACCGTTCTCATCCGCCCACTCGTTCCAGATGCGGACACCGCGTTCCTGCAGCCAGCGGACGTTGGAGTCGCCGCGGAGGAACCACAGCAGCTCGAGCGCGACCGCCTTGAAGTGCACCTTCTTCGTGGTGATGAGTGGGAAGCCCTTGGACAGGTCGTACCGGATCTGCCGGCCGAACACGCTGCGCGTTCCGGTTCCGGTGCGGTCCGACTTGTGGGTTCCGTGGTCGAAGACGTCGCGGAGGAGGTCCTCGTACGGTGCTGTGCTGGTCAAGGTGGTGGTGCTCCCGCAGATGCTTCCGGCAGCGTTCTGGTGGGCTCCTGACGCCCGAATCGTGCCGACTGTGTTCCTCTATGCGGCGGCCGCAGCGGCGGTGGGAGCAGCGGGCTTGCGGCCGAACGCGGACACCCATTCCTCGTTCGCGATGACCTTCCGGGCGCCGCTGATGCCGCCCTTGGCGCGTCCAGCATGCAGGAGGACGGCGTCGTCGGTGAGGGGCCGTCCTTCGGAGACGAACACGATGTGGTTCCGGTGGGTGAGGTCTCCGGCGAGCGCCGCCGCGTCGAGAGTGTGGCCGTACGCGGTGGTGCCGTCGTACGGCGGGTCGATGTAGACGACGGAGTCGGATGGGATCGGCGCTGTCTGCGCGTCCGCGCAAGCGCCGTGGACGCCCCGCATCGCGGCGACGACGTCGAGGACCCGTCGGCGCAGCGTGTCCGGCATCGGCATCATGGGGTTCACCGGTGAGCGGCGGGAGGACGTCGCTGTCGGCATCCAGTACGACCGGAACGTGGTGTTCTTCCACTTGCCGTCCGCGGTCCACAGCGCTTTCGCGCCGAACGTGCCGGCCTGGAGGATGGGGAACACCTCCGCTGCGTCATCTGCGACCGGTTCACGGGAGAGGGTGAGGAGCGCCTGCTGGATGAGGCCGGGGTCCTTCGGCAGGTCGTCGAGGCGTTCCTCGAACCGGTCCGTGTCGAACGTGCCGTCGCCGACCTTTTGCCAGAACCGGCCCCACGGTCCGGCGTCCACCATGGTGATGTCCTCGGGCGCGAACCCGCGGTTCAGCATCTCGATGCTGACCGCGCCGGACCCGCAGCACAGTTCGACGAACGGCTGCCCGGTCGGCCACCACAGGTCGACCACCTGCGCGGCGAGGCGCTGCTTCCCGCCCTGGTACGACAGCGGGACAGTGATACGCGGGGTGGGCATGAAGCCTCCGGGAGGACGCGGGGACGTCCAATCCGGGGAAGCCCGGGAACGCGCCGACCCCGCCTCCTATGCGGTGGCGGGGTCGGCAGCTGCGGTGTGGCAGCCGGTCAGGCGGCGAGGGCTGCGCGGTGGTGCCGGATCCGGTTCAGCATCGGCAGGACCGTGTCCTGCCAGTTCGCCCACCCGTTCAGTCGCGGGAGGACCGTGTCGAAACGGTTGTGCGGCTGGGTGAACAGCAGCTGCTGCCACTCCGGGGTGAGCGCTCCGGTGACACCGGACCGGTCGTCGATGAGGAGGTCACCGCGGACGAAGGTCTTGTCTTTCGAGATGATGGCGCGGTTGGCGAAGAACTTGCCGCCGAGCTCCTCGAGCATGGTCAGCTTCTGCGACGCGCACGTCGGGTTCGTCGCCCACGGTGCGGTGCACACGCGAACGTCGATTCCGAGGTCGAGCATCTCGTGGACCGCCTCGAACGCCCCGGGGATCGGCTTGAGGGAGCCGTACAGGTCGGGGTGGTTCATCGCCGCCATCAGCCGCTGCTTGTGGTCCTCGGACTCACCGCCGAACAGGTCGAACGACTCCCGCTCGGCGGGGGTCTTGATGGGGTGGCCCGGGTTGTCGAGGATGAAGCGCTCGTACAGGCCGGCGCCGAAGTCCACGAGCACGTCGTCCATGTCCACGAGCACGGTCGGAGTTGCGAAGGTCATGCCGCCTCTATGCGCGGACGCATCGGGCGGCGGGTCGGGTCCGTCCGGTGCGCAGTGCGCTGATGCTGTGAGGGATGCTAGGTTTTGGGTGCGTTGGAAGCCCGGCGCGTTGGCCCCGCTCGTTGATGAGCGCCCGCACCAAGGACAACCCGATGCCCTTCCCGCGCCACCTTCCCCTCCGCCGCGTCCTCATCGCCGCAGCCGTCACTGCAACAGTCCTCGCCGCCGCTGCGACCGCAGCGCCCACCATGGCGGTTGCGGACCCAATCACCCCGACCAGCACAGCGAGCCCGTCGCCGGAGCAGCCTTCCCTGACCGTGGAGGTCGTCGGAACACCCACCGCCGACAGGCGGGTCAGGTTCGTTCTCACGGTGACGCCCGCGCCAACTGACTCCGCCTCCACGGGCGTCACCCTCCAAATCGATCACGAGCAGACCTATTACGGAGGCAACGCCGGGTCCGCCGCCGGTGTGATCAACACGGACATCCCGGCCCAAGAAGCCGGTCAGCACACGGTTCAAGCGTCCGTGTCCTACGGACCGAACATCACCCTCAGCAGCCCTGTTGTGACGTTCACCGTTGGTCCGCCACTGGCTCACATCCGCACAACCACCACGGTCGTTCCGCCGGCGAACCCCATCGGCAACGTGCCGCAGCAGTACCAGGTGACCGTCACTCCCGCTCCCACAGACGGCCTGGAGGTCTCCATCGTCCTCGACGACGGGTCCACCGACCCTGGCCTCGGGAACGGGCTGCTCAAGAACGGAAAGGCGACCATCACCGCGACGGTTCTTCCCGGCCAGCACCGCCTATTCGTTGAGTTCTACGGCGACGACACCTACGAGCCGTCCGGTCTCGCGTTGGACCGCTTCTGGGCGGTCAACACCGCTACCGCGTCCGAAACCAGCCCTTCGACCACGCCGACTGCGGCTCCGACCCGTACCGCATCCACGACCATCCCGTCCGCAGCGCCGACAGCCGCCCGCTCCACCGGACAGCTAGCCTTCACCGGCACTTCGGCACTCCCGGAACTCCTCATGGGACTGCTGCTCACCGTCGCAGGCGCCAGCGTGCGGATGGCGCGCCGGCGCCGGATCTCCCGACACCGGGCGTAGCGCCTCCGGCTCGCTCGAGCAGGTCGTCACGGTGCGGTGACGACGATGAGGACGGTGCCGTTGTTGTCCTTGCCGGTGCCGGTGTGGGCGGCGGAGAGGTTCAGGTACGGGTGGTTGCCGTACAGGATGTCGTGGGCGCCGGCGGGGGCCGCGGTGTCGTTGACGTGGCCGCGGAGGGTGTTGTATTCGATGCCTGCTGCGCCACCGAGGAGGACCGCGGGGTGGCCGCAGACGGTGGTGACGGTGAAGGCTCCGGTGTGGTCGTAGTCGTGGACGTGGTCCTTGACGTACTGCTCGACGCAGCTGTCCTGCTTGACGGGGAGGATCCCGGTGAGGTTGCGGGTGCCGGTGGCGTCCGCGGCGAGCTGTTCACCGACCGCGGCGGAGTCCATGGTTGTTGGAGAGGTTACGGTGCCACCGCCGGAGGGGACGGGGCCGACGCTGGCGACCTGGGACTGTGAGACGGCCTTGTTGTGGATGGCGGTCGGAGCGTAGGTCTGCTTGGTGCCGGTGGGAACGTGCACCGGGACGGTTGACGTCCACGGCTTCTGGTCTGCGCTGCTCGGGCCGGTGTGGTTCTGGGAGGAGCCGAGCGTGGGTGCGTTCTGCTGCTGCTGGGCCGGCTGAGGGGCTGCGGTCGGCTGCGGTGTCGCTGTGCGCTTCGGGGCGGCGGACGGGGATGCCGTCGCGGTGTGCGGGGCGTGAATGACGTTCGTGGTGGATGTGTCCGCGGTGGTGTCGTGCTTGCCGTTCAGTGCGGTGAGGACGACGACTGTCGCGGCGATGACGGCTGCGGCCGCGGCGAGGGCGACCCACCCGGAGAGGGTGGGTCGCCCGAACACGGCGCCGATCTTGCGGAGGAGGTTCACGCTGAGCGCTTTCATTACGGATTGACGGTCAGCGTGTCGTCACCGCTGATGCTGCTCTGCTTGAGCCCCCACGGGGTCTGGCACGAGTACCAGGACTGCGAGTAGGTGACGTCCTGCGGGGTGCCGGGCCCCTGCCAGAAGTCCTGGTAGCCCCACTCGTGCTCGAACGGTCCGCGCAGGTTGGCCGGTTGGCCGGGCCATCCGAGGGACCGGAAGTGGGTGTTCACCACGTCCGCGCCGCTGGGGCAGTACGCGTCGTAGGTGACCACGAGCCAGGAGCCACACGCTGCTGCGGAGGTGGTGCAGGAGGAGCTCTGCGTGACGTGAGTGTCCTGGGCGTTGCCGTTGTAGCCGCCGGTGTTGTACGAGGCCCATTTCGGCGCGTGTGGGGTGTTCATCCCGGTGACCCAGTCGAACTCAGCGTTCTTCGTTGCGGAGGATGCGCGGGTGCTGTTGATGACGCATTCGGTGTAGACGTGGATGCCGTAGTAGTAGCCCTGCAGCGCGTACGGCGGCGCCCATGCGTCGCTGTTCAGGCCCTTCTTGTATCCGCTGGTGTTGTGCACGGTGTTGCTGACGGAGCCGTCGGCCTGTCCGGTGCGGTCCTCCGACCATTCCGTGTACAGCGTCGTGCCCGTCGGGCAAGTGGTGTTGTACCCCCAGGAGAGGTGCTCCTTGGACGGTGCAACCTGCGTCTCGACCCGCTTGAAGTTCGCTGCGGTCGGGATGGTCGGCCATGCGCGACTGATGGACGCGGTCGCCGTCCCGGACTCCCCGTTGACGGTGGCCGTCAGCACGTAGGTGTCCTTCACCCCGTAGGTGCCGTAGGCGGGGTGCACCACGTTGGCGGTGAGCGCCTGCGTTGCGGGGACAGTGCCGGACGTCCCGTCGTCTCCAGTCCACGTGTTGGTGAACGCGGTGGGCAATGATGAAACGGCGTTCCAGGTGAGCACGTGGGTGGAGAACGGCTTGCTCTCCGCCACCTTCAGGGTCGGGTTCGGAACACCCTGCGTGAACGGGGCGCTTTCCGTCGTCGCTTGCCCGTTCGCGGCGCACGTGGCGCTGATGCTGACGGTGCCCTGCGCGCCGTTCTTCACGTTCGCGAGTTCGAACTTGTTCGCCGCGCCCGTGAGGACCTTCGTGGTCACGTTGGACGCTGGTGGAACACCCGACGGCGTGGCGGTGGTGAAGGAGGTCGTCACCGTCGTTGAGGTCGCGTCCGGGCACTGTGCGCCGGTGAAGGTGACGGTGATCCCTTCGTGGGCGCCGGCGTACACGGCGCCCGTGGTGGTGGATCGGGCGACGTCCACGATGGTGATTGCGCTGGGCTTCGGGGTGGTGTCCGGGACGTACCGGAGCGATCCGGGGCTTGTTGCTGCCTGCCGGGCGTTGACGATCTTCGCGTATCCGGTGAGGACGGCGTTCTTCGCGAACGCGGTCAGGTTCGACCGGTTCGACGCCAGGGACAGGTCCACCTTGTACGGACGCGGGTCGGCCCAGTCGTCGTCGGAGACGCCGGATGGCTGCGTCGCGGACGAGTTCAGGGTGACTGTGCCGTCGGTGCTGAACGTCTCGGAGCGGCCGCCGATGTTCGTGTACTTCAGGGACACTGCGCCAAGGTCGGGGACCTTCTCAGCGCCGGTGGCGACCGGTGCGAGGCTGACGGTGGTGACAGCGTCGCATGCCTGCGGCACGGTGGAGCGGTCCTCCCGCAGCGCCAGGGCGCCGGACGCGTCCGCGTATCCGTGCCAGAGGTCGATGGCGCAGCTGCCGCCGGTGTTCGTCAGAAGCGCGACAGCCTGGTCGCCGTACCCGATGACGCGGTCGGCGGAGTGCACTGCCTTCGCCAATTGCAGGTCCGAGGTCTGGAAGGCGCTGCTGGACTCCGTGGAGTTCGCTGTCATCGCGGAGAACAGGGTGACCCCGCCGATGATGGATGCAAGCGTGGTTGTGATGACCACCTTCACCACGGTGGAGACCATCAGCTCCGCAACGGAGGTGGTGATACCGGCACGGTCGACGAGAACGTCTCGCGCCCGTTGAGTCCAGTTCAGCATTCCTTCTTCACCTGCCATTCGTCAGTCGCAGACCATGTGTGCGGCTGCATAGCTGCACATGCGGCGAAGGGGGCGTCGGGCGGCCGCACACATGCCGGCTATGACCATCGACTCCAATGGACGCGCTCACGCGCCAGAAGGCACTCCCGCCGGCGGTCGGTTCACCGCGACGCGTCGGGCCGAAAGCGACACGTCACTCGACGTCGCGGCTCCGCACTTCGGTGGCACCGGGTATTCGGTGCACCAGTGGCGCCTCGCCGACCAGCTCGAGCACATCAAGCGGGACTACCGCGCAGGCCTCCTCGCTCTCGACGACACCGCCGACGGGCTCATGGACTGGTACGTCACCCGGATCACCGACGACAGCCACCTCGCCCGTGGCGTTCCCGGGAAGGTTCGCGTCGCGGACGCGCGGACATGGCTGGCCATTGCCGACGCGGACACCTCTGACCGCGGTCAGGAGTTCGCGTCCGGGTTCCGGGACGGCGTCATCGCTCTAATGAGCAGCAAGCTTGAGGACCCGTCGGACGGGAACGCCACTCGCGACGAGCTCGCCGAAGCGGCACTCACCGCAGCGGTGACGAAGAGGGCGAGCGCGCCGGACCGCGCAGCCTGGGCCGAACGCGTGCAATGGAGCGCGACTGCCGGGGGCCAGCGCGGTTACCTTGTCGCTGCGGCGGTCCTCGCCGGGGAGGACACAACGTGGGGCTTCCGTGACCACATCAACGAGACGATTCACGGCCGCGCCGACTGGTGACCGCATGCTAGAAGCCGCCCGCGAGGAAGTTCCGCGCGGGCGGCTTCTGGTGTCGCTAGTTCCAGGCGGGGGTGCCGAATCCGTCTGGTGCCGGCATCCGCAGGGGCACGCCGGTGGTGGTTGTGGATGTGGACGGCCACACGCCGTGATTCCCTGGTGTCGGGCCGATGGCCCACAGCGCGTGGTCGCTGTCCCGGGTGACGGTGGCGTTGGAGTCGGCACTGCCGATGACGTCGTTGAAGTCGCTGTCGGGGAGGATCACCGTCGGCGTGTGTTCGCTTCCGGCGCTGCCGATGCCGAGCGCTCCCCCGGTGCCGTCTCCCCACGCTTCGAGTTGTCCGTTGGCGTTGACCGCGAACGCTCGCCCGTTTCCGCCGGTGACGTCGGTGTATGTCTCGTTGGAGGTGACGCGGACCGGAGCGGTCCGGTTCGTCGTCGAGCCGTCCCCGAGCTGGCCGGAGGTGTTCAACCCCCACGTCCAGAGGTGACCGGCGGTGTCGATGGCGTATCCGGCGTTCGCGCCGGCGGCGATGTGGGTGAAGGTGCCGGAGATTCCGGCGGCCGCGGCGCTGGCGACGGGGGTGGTGGTGCCGGTGCCGAGTTGACCGTCGGTGTTCGCGCCCCACGACCAGAGGGCCAGGCTCGTGCTCACCGCGTAGGTGCTGGCGCCGGAGGTTGCGACCGCGTCGAACTTTGTGCCGGTCGCGATCTGCTCCGGAGCGTTCTGGTTGCTGGTGCTGCCGTCGCCGAGTCGGCTGTTCGCGTCGCTGCCCCAGGCCCAGAGGGCGTGGTTGATGTCGATGCCGAAGGTGCTGCCCTCGTCGGAGGAGATCTGGAGGAAGTGGTGACCGGCGATCAGGGTTGGCGAGCACACCGGGCTCGTGATGCCAAGGCCGAGGGACCCGTCGGTGTTCGCGCCCCACGCGTACACGTCGCCGAGGCTGTCTAGCGCGAACTCGTTGTCGCCATCGCCGACGACGGTGACGAACGTCGTGGCCCCGCTGTCGAGCTTCACGGGTGCGGCGAGTGTGCTGCTGTCGCCTGTGCCTGCTTGGCACTGGTCGTTCGGGCCCCACACCCACAGGGCTCCGTTGGCGTCAACGCCCGCTCGAGCGGTGACGGAGTTCCACGAGTTGACGGAGTCGGGGCCAGCCTGCGATGCGGCGGGGACAGCCTTGATGGAGGACTGCGCCACACCCCAGATTCGGTAGGGGTTGGTTTCGTTGGTGTCCACCCATGTCGGGTTCCCGGCCGCGTCGATGTCGGACACGTGGGTTGCTTCCGTGGCCTGCAGGGTGACCGTGCGGGTCAGGGTCATCGAGTGGTACGGCGCGGAGGCGATGATGGTGAGGTTTCGCGCGTCCGCGCCGGTGGAGGTGTCCGCGGTGACGATGGTGCACACGCTCGGGGCGGCGCTGCACTCCTGCGCTTGGCTGGGTACTGGCGGTGCGGACAAGTTCGAGTTCAGGGCTGCGGCGTACTCCTGAGCGCGGCCGACGACGGCGGAGGTGAGATCTTTGGTCGCTTTGACCGCCCCCGCCTCGTAGGCGAAGTTCACGACAGCGAATCCCATGCCGAGGAGCATCATCACGCCGGCGATGCCGATGATGAATACGTCGATGAATCCGCGGTCGGAGCGGATGGTGGAAACGATTCGCCGGAGCATCAGGAGACTCCCTTGTAGACGAAAACGGTGTCCACGACGTTCGGGTCGTCGGCGGCAACAAGGGTGACCGGGGCGGTGGACGCGGTCACGAACGTCCCGAAGTAGTTGTGCATGGACCCGTCGGTGGGGATGCTGGCAAGGGTGGTAGTGCCCTGCTTGAAGCGGAGCACCCCTGATGGATTTCCGAACCCGTCGCTGGCCTTCACCAGGTACCGCCAGGTGGTGGAAGCGGCGGTGCCCGGCGCGAACGTCGCGATAACACCTTCCTGCGGGATCGCATCGCCCGTGGCGACGCTTGCGTTCACGTTGCCTGTGGCGTCCTTGCCGCTGGGGTCCTTCCGAACGACCGGTGTCGGCATCTCCTGGGAGATGGTGAGCGCCTGAAAGTCGCTGGCAACCACACAGTTCGGGTCATCCTTCGCGGTGGCGACCAGGCAGCTGCGCGGGTCTGTGACGGTGCCGGAACGCGGCATCGACGCGTGGTAGGTGACGCCGGTGATGGAGGGAACCGCCCACAGGGCGGCCTGGTCGTTCGAGGTTGCGTGCGAGGGCAGGTCCACGGTTTGGATTTTCGGGGCGGCGGTGGTGCCCCAGGTGGCGGAATCGTCCTGCTCGCCGACGAGGGAGGACACGGCGTTCTGCCGCTCCGCCGTGGCGGTGGTCTCTGACACCAGCCGGACATTGTTGACGGCGCCGTACGCGAGGGTGCTGCCGAGGACGCAGACGATGACCGTGCCGGCAATCGCTTCCGCGATGGAGCCGCGTTCATCAGCGAGGGCAGCGCGGAGCCGCTTCATAACGGTGCGAGCAGACACGCTTCCTCCTGTCTGGTCCTGAAAGTGGAGGATGTGAGGCGCTGAGCTTCCTCGGCGCCTCACATCAGGGTCATGGGACGGTGGGGCAGGTTGCGCCGGCTGGGTCGGTCGGCTTCGAGGACTTGACATCCGTGGAACCCTCGGTCACCCAGAACCCGTTGCCGCCGTGGTCGGACTTGATGACGGCGCAGTATCCGTCACCGCCACTGCTGACGTTGATGACGATCTTCCCCTTGCCACTGACGAGGGTGGAGTTCGTCTTGTCGCCGTTGGCGGCGGTGCCGGAGGTCGTCAGCTGCGTGAGCGTGCCGAACGCGTTGTTCTGCGCGTAGTACAGCTGCTCGGCGGACTGCACGGTGGACAGCTGTGACTGAGCGTTGTTGTCCTGCGTCCACGGAACGATCCAGACCACGCTGACGACCACGGCCGCAATGATGGCGATCGAGATTGAGACGGCAACGATGATGTTCGGGATGGACAACTCGATTCCATCCTTGCGGCGGAGCGTGGTGCTGTACGCCGCCCGCATACCGTCGATGCGGTCGCGCAGCGGGAACTTCTGGCTGTGCATGGTTCTCCTCGTTGTGAGCGGGTGACCTGTCGGACTCCCCTGTGGAACCGGGCCGTCAGGCGTCGGCCGCGCAGAGCGCGACCGTGCATGGGGACATGCGGCGAAAGCGGCGGGTCAGAACGCGGCTGCCAGAGAACTGGCAGCGAGGAAGCACAACGCCATCGCTGGCAGGTGCGGAAGCCCGGCAGGGAGCCGGAACGTGCGAGCTCCGACGGAGAACACGCCCTGCAACGCGATGGTGGTGACGAGCCACCAGCAGGCCAACATCGGGTGCACCGCGCCGAGGATGAACGCCGGGACGGGCGCGAACTTCACGTCCCCGCCGCCAATCCACCCGTGGACACCGAGCTCGAGGTAGAGCAGGAACACGATCGCAGCGCACAATGCTCCGTTCAGCGCCTGCTGCCCGGTCAGTCCTGCGTGCAACGAGGCGAGGAGGACTCCGCCGCCGGCGGCTGCGCTGAAGGTGTTGGGGATCCACTGCACGGCGACGTCGATGACTGCCGCGGCGACGACGAACAGCAGCGCCACGTGCAGCGGCACTGTGCACCACTGCACGAGCGCGGCCACTACTTCGAGACCATGCCCATCATCTGCGGCGCGAACGAGGTCACCGGGATGGCGACGGCGAGGATGACCACCGCGGCGATGCAGAGCACCATCATCTCCGTGATCGGTCCAACGCGGTCAGCGAACGAGTTCAGCCGCCGACGGGCCTTCTTGTGGAACGTCTTCGACAGGTCGGCCATCACGTTGATGCGTTCACGAGGGGACGGAGACACCTCGATGCGGTTCTTGAAGTTCCACGGAAGCAACGGCGTGTCAGCGACATCCGCGAACACCGCATTACCGAGCTTCTGAGCGCCTATGTGGTTGTTGATGTGCGCCTGCAGCGCTTCGTTGCCGCATGCGCGACCGCCGATTTCGAGGGCGTCCACCTCGGGGATACCGGACGCCAGGCAGACGGAGACGACGTCGGAGAACCGGGCGGCGGCTTGCATCTGGTTGATCGGTCCGATGAGGGGCGCCTGGATCGCCATCTTGTCCTTCCAGATGCGGACCGCTTCCACCTTCCGGCCGAAGCCGTACCAGTACACGAACCACAACGCGATGAGGGCGAGGGCGACGACGAACACCCACTTGATGTCCCCGCCGACGGCGATCATCACCAGCGTCGCCTTCGGGGTCTTCGACCCGATGCTGCCGAACACGCCGGCGACCGTTGGCAGCAGCCACTGCGCTGCGACAATGACGAACGCGATGACGATGCCGAACATGAACATCGGCTTGAACAGCGCTGCCTTAATCTGCGCCCGAACGTCCGAGGACTCCACGATGAGTTCCGCGCACCGCTTCAGGTTCCGGTGTAGGTCACGAGGGGTGGATGCGGCGCCGATGAGCTCCCGGACGACGCGAGGGAACGTGTCCGTCTGAGCGCTCAACGCCGCCTTGATGGTCTCGCCGCGGGCGATGAGGTCAGCGGCACGCTGGTATGCCTTCCCGACGTTGAACTTCGCGTACTGCTCGGCGAGTGTCCGCAGTGCGCGATCCTCCGCATCGCCTGCTTCGAGCATCGACGCGAGGTCCTCGAGCGTTTCCGCGATGTCGTCCGGGCGGGACTTTTTCGCGACGACGGTGAACATCGGCTGCTTCTCGCCGGCGCCGAGCTTCAGCTTCGCGTCGTCGTTCGCACGAACCAGCGAGTCCGCGTCGACCTTGTCCTTCTTCGACTTCTTGCTGCCGATGGTGATGGTGCGCTTCTTCTTACCCACCTGTTGGGCGCCGTCATCGCCGAGGTCGGGGCTGCCCGGAAGGTCGCTGTCTGCGGGCTTGTCGTCCTCGAAGATGCTGAAGAAGTCGTCGCTCATGCTGGCTCCACTGGTCGGAGGCGGCGCATGTCGGATGACTGGGGCGCGCCGGTACGGCTACGTCCATGCGGCGAAACGAGGGCGCTCCGTTGCCGGCCCGCGGCGAAGAGTCAGCTACCGGCTTCGCTTGCCGCGGCTGCGGTCCTCTTCGCGGAGTTCCGCCGCAGCGAGCAGGTCATCGACGGTGCGCGAGTCGTTGGAATTGGCACGCGCCGCGTCTGCGGAGATATCGCCGTTGCGGACGAGCTTGACCAGCGAGTGTTCCATCGCGACCATCTGCTCCTGCCGGCCGTTGCCGAGCAGGTACTGCGACACGAGCTGCATGTCGCCGACACGGTCGCCGTTGCCGAGGATGAGCTGGCTGAACTGGCGAGTGTTGAACGCGATCTCCTGCGCCATGACGAGGCCCCCGCCCTGCTTCGGCAGCAGCTTCTGCACGCTAATGGCACGGAGGGTCTGCGACAGCTGCGTGCGGACGAGGGGCTGCTCGTCGGGGGTGAACATCGAGATGAACGTGTCGATGGCTTCCGCGGTGGACCCGGCGTGCATGGTGGAGATGACGAGGTGGCCGGACGCGGCGGCGAGGAGCGCGGCCGACGCGGTCTGCGCGTTCAAAATCTCCCCCACGACGATGATGCGAGGGTGGCTTCGCTTGGCGTTCTCGATGGCGGACGAGAACGACTCGACGTGCATGCCCACCTCACGCTGCGTGACAAGGGACTTCCCGGCCGGGTACACGTACTCGATCGGTGCTTCCACCGTGTAGATGTGGGTCTCCCAGTTCTGAGCGACCTCGTTGACCAGCGCGGCGATGCTGGTGGACTTCCCCGACCCGGTCTGCCCGACGAACAGCAGCAGCCCGTCGGGCCGTTCGATCACCTTCGCGAGGGAGCTCGGGATGCCCAGCGACGCCACCGACGGGATGTCGCGGGAGATGAGTCGGATGGTCATGGATGTGCCCCACAGGTCGCTGCGAACAGCGACACGTCCGCGGTACGCGCTCGGGGGCTTGGGGACACCATCCTCGTGGTACTGCTGGCCGAGAAGCATGTTCGCGTCGAAGGACGCGTCCAGCTGGCCGTGTGCTTTCACCTGCTTCATCCCGCCAGGGGAGATCGCTTCCACGACCGCTTCGATGACCCCAGGCGGCAGCATGTTCATGTTCGGCACCTGCTGCGTCTTCTTGTCCTGGACGAAGAACACCCCGCGGGTGGGAGTGAGGTGAACGTCGGACGCTCCGAGTTCGCCGTAGTAGTCCACGAGGGAGGCGACGAACGGGATCGGTTCGAAAGGCATGGCTGTCCTGAGGGTCGAGGCGGTGGTTCACCTCGGCTTCATGCGGCGAAGCAGTGCTCACTCAGGCGCTCGACGGCAGTGGCGCAGCCAGAGGACAAATGACAGCCGGTGGCATCGTGATCTTCGTCATCTCGACGGCCTGGTCGCTAGCCACCCTGGTACCCGGTCTTGCCCTCGCATGGCGCCGCCTGCACGACACGAACCGCAGCGGGCGCTGGTACCTGCTGCTGCTCATCCCGGTGGTCGGTGCGATCATCCTGCTCGTCTGGTTCGCCGGCCAGAGCCGCCCGGAGGGCGCGCGTTTCGACCGCTGACCTCGTCGAACGCTGACGCCGTTCCAGTTGAAGAGCGGGCGCCAGCGTTCGTAGCGAAGCAGCGCGCTACAGGACGTTCCCCAGCACGCGGCGGATCTCCGCCTCGTCGGTGACTCCCGCGCTGACGAGTTCGCGAGCGTTCTCGGCGAACAGCGTCGACGACTCCTTCGTGGCTCGTCGGATGTCGGTGGTGGACCGGCCCTCGATGATCTCGTCGGCGAGGGCTGTCGTCACGGTGAGGGTCTCGTGCACCGGGTGTCGGCCGAGATACCCGTCCGGTCCGTCTCCGACGCGCCGAACGAGGCGTTGCGAGATGACACCGCGGACAGCGTCGAGGACTGACAGTGGCGTGTCCTTCGACAGCTTGATCAGCTGCAGCAGCGCAGCGACGTTGTCGGTGGCGTGGATGGTGGAGATGACCCGCCGACCAGCGCGAGCGAGCCGCACAGCGGCGGCCGCGGTGAGGTCGTCACGGATCTCACCGATGAACAGCGTGTCGAAGTCAGCGCGGACCAGGTACCGCATGATGGTGCCGAATCCGGCTTCGATGTCCTCATTCACCTCGATCTGCGCAACGCGGTTCAGGACGCGTTCCACGGGGTCTTCGACGCTGGTGACAGCGCGTCCGGACCCGCCGATTTCGAGAAGCGCCGCGTGCGCGGTGGTGGTTTTCCCCTCCCCCATCGGTCCGGCGATGATGATCATGCCGCCCGGCGTGGAGAGCAGGTCCCGCACCGCGGCGAGGTTCTTCTCGGTGAAGCCGAGCTGGTCGAGCCGCTTCAGCTCCCCGGTCTGCGGGAGCCGGAGGACGACCTTCTCTCCACCGTCGAACAGAGGCAGCGACACAGCCCGGATGCGGTATGGGTAGTTGTCGATCTCGAGCTCGTAGCGGCCATCGTCAGGGACCAGGTTCGAACCGGTGCTGATGCGGGAACGGGACTTGATGAGGTTCATCACCGTGGCGGCGTCCCTTCCCCGGAGCGTGATGACCGGCTCGAGCACACCATCGCGGCGCCCTTCGATGGTCAGCTCATCGCGCGCCCCGGACTTCGTCAGGTGAACGTCGGAGACACCGAGGGCGGTCAGCTGCCGGAACACACTGTCCAGCCACTGGTCGTTCACGGCCATGTTCTGCCCGATGGCGTCCAACGGAATCCGCTGCCCAGCCGGAGCAGGAGCGACGACCAGTCGATTGCTCCGGTTGGGTTCGGCGGGAACGACCGCGGCTACTCGGGGAACCGGCGAAACGGCGGGGCGCGACGATACGGCCACCGGTGAGGCAGCCGGCGGTGCCTGGGACGGCACGGGAGCAGAAACCGGCGCAGGGGTCGGCAGCGGTGCCTGCAGCGCATCCGCAAGCTGCTCCGGAAGCGGCGCTGGCAGCACTGACGGCGCAGCGTCGTCCTCATCGAAGAACCCACCAGGCAGGTCGAACACCGGCTCCGGCTCCGGGACAGCGAACCGCTGCGGCGCCGGGGCCGGGGCCACCACGGGTGCAGGGGCTGGTGCGGGCACAGGCGTCGCAGCAACCGCAGGTGCAGGGGCCGGCGCAACCGCAGGTGCTGGCGCAGGCACAGCAGGCTGAATCGCCGGCGGCACCACGTACTGCTGCTGCTGCTGCTCTAGGCGCGGGATGGCCGGTGGCGCGATGTACTGCGGCGCGGCGGCCGGAAGGATTGCCGGTACCGCGTCCTGGACGGGTTGAGCAGCGACCGGCGCCTCAGCAGGTGCGGGCGCGGGCGCCGGGGCGGGCGGTGTCGGCGTCCAGTCGAATGTCGGCGCTGCGGCGGGGGTAACCGGTGGGGCAGGGACGACGGGTGCCGCAGGGGCGACCGCAATCCAGTCCGAGGGCGCCACGGAAGCAACCGGTGCAGGGTCCTCGAACAGGCTCTCCATCGACCGGAACACGTCGGGTACTGCTGGTGGAGCAGCGACCTCGAACGGTGGGTAGTCGGCGGCCGGGACCGTCGGGATTGCAGCCGGTGGCAGGTTGGGCAGTGGCGTGTGCTGCTCCACGGCCTCGTACTCGTTCCATGGGCTTGCTTCGCCCGGCATGTCGAAAATGCTCTCCTGCGCTGTTGCTGCCGGAGTGCCCGTCCGGTCCGGCAGCGGGTGGCTGTCGTTGACGACGGCGGGTTCGTCGGCGACGACCGGGGACTGGAACGCCGTCGGCTCAGCCTGCGCCGGGGGAGGGTCGAACGCGAGCGGGTCTGGCCACGCTTCGGGCTGCGGGTCGCCGCTGGCGGCCGGTCCCGGCACCTCCGATACCGGTCCTGTGGTGTCGAACCAGTCGGGAAGCGCGGGAGCTGCGGGAAGTGCCGGGGACGCATCATTGGACGGGACGCCGCCGATGAGGTCCTCGAAGGACGCCAGACCGGGCACCGGGGGAGCGGGCTCCGGCATGGTGAACCCGGACGGCGTCTGCCCGAGGTGGGCTGCGTCGAAGGCGGCGACCGGCGGAACTTCGAAACCGTCGCCGACAGGGAGGGCGGACGTAGCGGCCGGAGCGGCCGGGGCGCCGCGGTGCGTTGTGTACTGCTCGAGAAGGGCCTCGAGGTCAGGGTCGGGCTGACCGCCCTGCCTGCGAGGTCCTGGCGCTGCTGCGTCTGCTGGGAACGCGAAACCGCTCGGGTCTGACATGTCTTCTCCGTCGCGAAACTGGGAATGCAGCTCGGGGCGCTGCGTCACCGGAACATGCGGCGAATTCGACTGGGCGAAGGGCACGTGGGCCAGCGTCAGGGTTCTCGCGCGAGTTCCTTGAGCCATGCCCGGACGGCGACGCGGGTCGCCTCGCTTGCCGGCTGCGTTTCCCACTGTGCGCGGAGCTCCTCGATCAGGGCGAGGCGCGCCAGGTGAGCGCCCGCGCGACGCTCCTGGTCGCTGAGCAGGTACGCGATGCGTGGCACGACCTTCTCCGTCGGCTCCCCCTGGATGGCGTTCCGGATCTGTTCCAGTTGCACCGCTGCGGACGAGTAGTTGCGCTGCCAGGTGCGGAGGAGCCGGGCCATCGCGGCTTTCTCCTGCTCGAGTTCCGCGACCCGCACTTCGAGCCTCGCGGCCCGGTGCCGGGAGGTTTGCGGCATGGTGCTGTGACGGTCGGGCACGGTCGTCTGGGTCTCCACGGGATGGCGGGTGTGAGCAGGTTCTGCACCGTCGGCCAGACGTTCATCTGGATCGCTTGGTGCGGCTCCAGATGCTAACTCCTACTCAGCGTCCGGTTTTCGACCGGGTACAGGAATTGGTTGCCTCGTCATCCGCGTCGACCGACCATCTGTCCAGCGAGATCCGCGGGATTCCGCCCCTCGGGCCTCCGCAGAGAACCGAGCGCCCCGCGCAATCGACCCACGAACTGGGGGCCGACCTCCGGTACCCGTGGAGCCCTGCCTGCGCTTCCCGGACAGCAGTCCGAGGACGACAGAGAGGGCAGCCCGAAGGCTGCCCTCTCGTACCGAAGGGTGCCGCTACGCCGCCTTGGCGACGGTGCCGGTCGACGCGTTGTACTCGTGGTCGAGGCCGCGGTCCTCGAAGTGACGGACCACGCGGACCTTGTTGCCGCCCTGCATCTGCTCCAGCTCGATGTACAGGAGGACCTTGTGGCCGATGAGCTGCTGGGCGCGGCGGGCGAGGGCGCGGCCGTCCTCGTTGTCCGTGCGGTCCGTGCGGACCTGCTCCTCGCCGGGGCCCAGCCCCGCCGTGGCGCGGTCCGTTCCCGTGTAGATGACGACGATGCCGCGCTTGGACCGCTCCTCGCGGGTGACGCGGACGATGGTGCCCGGGAACACCTTCCCGCCGTCGTTGTTCGGGTCGACGATCTTGTCGAGCTGGGTCAGCTGGGTCATGATGCCGCTGCGCTCGGAGAGCATCACCTTGATGTCTCGGGCGTTGGACTTCACCGACTGGTCCCACGCGCCACTGGCCGCCTCGAACGCAACGAGGTCCGCCTGGTACTGCGCGTTGTACTGGTCCTGCGCAGCCTCATGACCACCGTTGGGGAACGACGCCGGGTTGACGCGCACCCGCGTCGGCGGCGTCGGCCGGGGGCCGGCGGCGTTCAGCGCCGCGAGGATGATCTGGGCGTTCGGGGAGAGGGAGTCGGCCATGGTTCTGCTCTTTCTGCTGATGGGGTCTGTTCAGGTGCTCTGGGTGCTGCGCCATGTGTGCGCGGCTGCGTCGGGGTTCTCTCGTCGGGCCCGGGCTGACGTCAGGCGGCGGGGAGCAGCGCCGCCCACGGGGTGTCGGGGATGTCCGTGCCGGCGCCGAAGAGCTTCACGGCGACGCCCACCTGCGCGGTGGTGCGCTTGCGGACGGACTCGACCCAGGTGTCCCACTCGCTGGCGCCCTTGCCCCACGGGGAGCTGCCCTCGCTGTTGAGCGTGTCGATGCTGTTCGCCAGCGCGGTGCGGACGAGGTAGTTCGTCCCGGACTGCCAGTCGAACGCACCGGTGAGAGCGAACTCGACGTTCTGCACGATGTGGGCGAACGTGAACGCGAGGCCGTTGACGGTGCCACCGTTGACCGGCTGGCCGGCCTCGGAGAGCTTCTTCACGGCGAGCTTGGTGATGTCGAGGACCGCACGCGCGGCGTAGGAGCGGGGGTTGAGGACGCCGTCGGTGGTGGCGTCGTGGACGCTCACACCCTCCTTGAGGGCGGGGGCGGCCGGAGCCTGAGCTGAGATGGTCATGGGGTTCCCTTCGGTGGGGTTGGACGTGGTTCCGGTACCTCTATGCGCGGAAGGTGCCGGTTGTGGGAGTGCGCCGTTCGTGATGCGGCGACGGTTCGCTTCCTCGTTGTCGGACGGCGCAGCGAACTGGACGACGGGGATGCTGACGGCACCCTTCGGGAGAGCCTTGAGGGGCAGCGGGTTGCCGTCCTCGTCGAAGGCGACCTTGCGGATCCCCTTCGCCTTCTTCCATGCGGGCCAGTTCTTCCCCTCGGCTTGCTCGGCCGGGGTGAGCTGGTCGAACGGGATCTTCGCCGTGTTCGACAGGTCCTCATAGGACTGCCCGTTGCGTGGGTTGACGGCGGCTGGGCAGTTGTTCACGAGGACGCACCAGCTGCACAGCGGCCCCGGCTTCGTCGGGTACTCGTTCGCATCCGCCATGGCGTGCATGCGGTCGTACGCTGCCTCGAAGCGTTCGACGGCGCCGGCGACCGCTTCCTGGGTCGTCTCGATGACCCGCTCACGGTGCTGCTTGGCGAATACGAGGGAGCCGGACTCCGGCCAGAACCCGGTGACGCCGAACATCGCCGCGACGTAGACCTTGATCTGGTCGCCGTACTCGTCGGGGTTGTTCGGGTACTTCGGGTCGGGCTCCTTGTACTTGCCCATCTTGTAGTCGATGACCTTGTAGCCGGTGATCTCACCGGTGACCGGGTCGACGATCTTGTCCACACGGTCGATGTAGCCGACGAACGGCACCCGGCCGATGTTGACGTTGAACTCGTTGTCGGCGCCGAAGCCCATCTCGTTACGGAAGACGGTGACCTGTGTCGGGTCCTCGATCTCCCACAGGCCGTGGGTACGGATGTCCACCTCGTGGAGCCACTTGGCGGTGTCCGCCTCGTTGAGGGCGTGCACCAGCGGCCCGAGGCCGTGGCCGAGCATCTTCTCCGCGAACTCGGGGTTCTCCCGGTACTCACGGGCGATGGCCGATGCGCGCGCCTTCGTGCGTTCAGGGCCGGGGAGGGAGAACAGGTGCTCGAGCACGGCGTGCGCGGCGATGCCGAGCTGGTTTGCCTCGAACACTCCGTCTTCGCGCGGCATCAATCGGTCGATGACCATGGAGACGTAGCACTTGTCCGGGTACAGGGCGTGCGACGTGGAGGCGGACAGCTGCTTGCGGCGGAGACGCTTCAGCTTGCTGACGTCGGTGATGGTGAGCGTCTTCTTGTCCGGCAGCCAGGCCAGACCAGCGAGCGGATGCTCGGTCTCTTCGACGTGTGCGGTCGCGGCAGCGTGACCTGACGCCGGGCTCATCGGCGCTCCTCTCGCATGTTGTGGTCCTCGGTGCGGCTGGACGTGGTCGCAGCGGCGCGGGTCGTTGTCGCGGCAGGGACCTGGGGAGGACGGGAGGGAGGTGCGGCGGTACTCACCCCTCCTCTATGCGCGGAGGGCCCGGTCAGGTGGTGACGTTGTCGAGTGAGACGCCGCGGGTTTCCGCCGACGACTCCGCTTCGATGTGGTGGTATTCGACGCCGACTGACTCCGCCAGACCCGGCAGACCACCAGCGATGGGAGCGCCGAACACGGCACCACCGAAGGGGTCGTTGTCGTCGTCGCCCGTGTCGTCGGCGGCGTTCGGGTCCTCGGTGCCGGCCCGGTCGTAGTAGTCCCGCAGCTCGGGGCTGATGTCGAGGACGCCGGGCCCGTCGAGTTCGAAGGTGACCTCCACCTTCACGTAGGCGCTGGCCATCAGCACGCGAGCGGACAGCTGCTGCCAGGTTCCGGCGACCGCCTTCGCCTTGACCACCTTGATGTTGACCGCGCGCACCTGTTGCGCCTGAAGGAGCCGGGCGGTGGGTTCCACATCTGCCCGCGCCTGGTCCACCGCGTACGACACCGCTTCCGCCACGATCATCTCGTGGGTCTCGTCGGACACCTCGAACGATGTGCTCGGCTTCTTCACCGTGCCGATGTTCCGCAGGTTCGCCAGCACCGACCCGAGGTAGCCGAGGTCGGCGACGCTGATGATGACCTTCCCCTTGCGCGGGATCACCTTCACGTCCTCCGCCCCGGCTTCGAGAACCAGGGTGGTGAGGTCGCGTCCGGACGACGTGGGCTTGTCGCTCTGCTTGTCGTAGAGGTTCCCGCGGCGGAAGCGGATGACGGCCCGCTCGGCGGGGTGGTCGACGGTCGCTTCGGCGTTGACGGTGATTCGCGTGGATGGCATGCGCGCAGGCTCCGGGGATGGCGGGCGGTTGGTGGTGCCTGCGGGTATGCGGCGGAACACGGTGACCGCTGTGACGCCCGGGCGGTTCGCGTGACGCTCGCTCGGTGACTTGCCTTGCTCACGCTTCGAGCGGTCAGGTTGAGCCACCGTGAACCCGCGCCGCTACTGGGATCCGGAGCCCGTAGGGCCCTCTTGTCTTATGTCTTGATCTGTAGGAGAGCTAAGAAGAAGAAGAGAGAAGGGGTTCCCTCCTAGAAACACATCCCCTCCCCCTCTATAGCTCTCCCCTCCGCTGGGAGCGTCAAGCGCGACGCTCGCGGTACCCGCGCATCCGCATCAGTACGGGGATGTCGCCGCTTCCGGGTGTCGAGCGGATCGGGCAGAGCGCGTGAGCCGAACGCTCACCAGGCCGACGTTCCGGGCATAGCTGCATCGTGTGGAATCGGAACCTGATGCTGACACCTGGGCGCTGCCGGGAGTGCCGCCGCAACCGGCAGTGCCTCGGTCGCGGGCAGACGTTGCCGGCACGCGCTGACTGACGAGGACCGGTTGTGCCGGAGGATGGACGACACCGAGCGACGTCGCCTTCGCCGCATCTCGACGGGTGCGCCTAGCCGACGCGAAACCTCGACCGAGCAGGAGCTCCCCCGTGACTAACCGACGCCCGTACCTGTCCGCGCCCGGGGATTCGCTGATCCTCCCGCCGTCCTCGTTCGCGTTGAACACCATGTACGAGTCGTTCGTGGCTGACGCTCGCATTGAGCCGGACCGCTTGGCCTACGTACCCCTGGTCGGGTCGCCGCTTCCCATCCAGGACTATGCCCGCGGGCCGCAGGGCTGGGACCCGGAGATGAACCCGGCGGTGTTCTGGCATCCGCTGTTGTGGCTGCCGGAGTCCATTGCAGCGCCCCGCATCTTCGACACCGAGGACACCGACGACGGCCCCGAGGTGGAGAGCGTGGAGTTCTGGTCGCTGCGGGTGGCGTGGGAGGCGGTGTGGTCCGGCATGTACGACGCGGAGGACGGCACGTGGATTGACGTGTTGGACCTCTACGGGCTGAACATCGACGACCCGAGCGTGCAGTCCCGCGTGCAGGCGTGGCTGGGTGGCGCAGCGGACCCGGTTCTGGACACCATCGACCTCACCGATTACGTCTCCCCCACGCAGGACGTCACCATCACGACCGTCGCTGACCAGCTGGACACTTTTCGTCCCGCAGGGTGGGGTGTGCACGCCAATGAGCTGTTCCACGGTGTGACGGAAGTCGCTGGTTCCGCCCAGGATGCGGACACGTTCCGCTGGGCGGTTGGTCAGTTCGCCTACGTCGCCCTTCTCGCGCTCGGTGACGTCCCGCCGAACGAAGAGGGCGGACCGGTGCTCGCAGACGCGTGGCAGACCATCATGGCGGAAGCCGGCGACCCGGCGACGCCGGTAGAGACCCTGCGCGCTCGCGCGCAGTACCTCCGCCAGTCGTTTCAGGCGCTGACGGCAACGTTCTACCCGTTGTACGAGGACCTGATGACCCGCATCGCCAACGACGAACTGCCGCTCGGCCGCCCGACCGTCTAACCAGCGCGGCGGCGCCGATTTCTGCCGCATGTACCGGAGTCGGGTCAATGACCCGTCCAGCCTCTAGGTACACGTGAAGGTGACCGCCATGACCAGCCACGCGCTCGGCACCACAACAAGGCGTCCACGATGACGCCGCGCCTCGAGATGCTCGTCTCCGACGTCATCATCGGCGACCGTGCGCGCGGTGACCTCGGCGACCTGACCTCCCTGAAGCGCAGCATCACCGAACTCGGTCTCCTGCAACCCATCGGTGTCCGCCAGGACGGCACGCTCGTGTTCGGAGAGCGTCGCCTCGCCGCGCACCGCGAGCTCGGGCTGGTGACAATCGGGGTGGTCGTCACCTCCGGCGCCGACGACGAACTGACCGCTCTGCGCGCCGAGATGGAAGAAAACGTCGAGCGGTTGCAGTTCACCGCCGTCGAAGCGGCCACCCTCCGCCGACGCTTGCGCTCCCTCGCCGCCGCGCAACGTCAGGAAGCGCGCGAGCGTCCGCCCGCTCCCCCAGCGCCTAGGGTCGAGGGGGACTCGGACGCTGCGGTGATCCCGCTTCCCAATCTCGAGGCTGCGCCCCGCGCTGCTGCCGCACCGTCGGTCGCCGACCTGGACGCCCAGCTTGCGCAGGCCACCGGGTACTCCGTCACGACACTCAAGCGCGTCGAGCGGATCGCTGAGTTCACCACGTGTGGGGACCCGGACACCGAGGAGATGGCTCGGGACGCCATCAAGCGCATCGACGCGGGCGCCCCAGTGATGCCGCTGCTCGAACGGGTTCTCGCAGTGTGGGCGGCAGCCACCACTGCCTCGGCCTCGGCCGCGGCTGAGCCGACGCGGACGCAGGGCGAGGAACACGTCCGCGTGCAGGACCCTGCGCCTGCCCCGCAGCCGCAGCAGCACGACGCTCCGCTCGCGCGCGCTGCCGACGACGCGCACCTGCCCCCAGCGACGACGGCCCCACTCGACGCAGGCGAGACGCGCGACCAGGGCCTGTCCGCCATCGACGCTCCACCGCCCATCAACCAGCAGCTGCCGGCACCGGAGCCCGAGCCGGCACAGCCGCAGACTCCAGCGCATGCTGCGCACGACGGAGACGGCGACGAGCACCCCCGCGCACCACTGTTCGCCGATGCCACGACCGTCATCCTCGAGGCGCTGCCGTTCACGACCGCAGCGGACCGCGCCGACCTCGAAGCCCTCATCGGCGAGCTCGAAGCCGTCCTCGCAGCCGCCCGCAACAGACTGACGCGCGTCAGCTCCGGCGGTGACGCATGACCGAGGCGGCGATCACCTGGCTGGACCGCGTCATCGACCGGTCGTTCCAGGAAAGCATCAGCGACATCCACCTCGAGTTCGTCGATGACGACCCGTACCGGCTGTTCATCCGCGTTCGCCGCGCTGGCGACCTGCTGGAATGGCCGGGTCTGCAGGGAGGTGCCGCTCGAGCAGTGGTGTCCCGCATCAAGTCGCTGGCGAACGTCGGCTCCGGAAGCGTCACGAAGTCCGAGGAGGGACGGTACGTCCACCGGGGCGGCTCCGGCGGCCTATCAGTCGACCTCACCCCCGGTCAGTACGAGGCGGAATCGGCGAAGCTCCGCCGCTACGACCTGCGTCTGGTGGTCCTGCCGACCATCCGGGGTGAGAAGTACGTCCTCCGACTCCCGTCCATCTCCCGAACACCACGCCTGAACGAGATTGGGTTTTCGAAGGAGAACCTGCAGTCGTTGCAGCATCTGTTCGGGTACGCCAACGGCCTGGTGCTGTTCGCCGGTCCGGTCGGCGCCGGAAAGACCACCAGCATGTACTCGGCGTTGGACTACCTCGGCGGGAAAGGTCGAGCGGTGTACTCCGTGGAGGACCCGGTGGAGCGGCCACTGGCGGACGTGGACCAGATTGAGGTCCGGGAAGGGGCCGGCAACACCTTCTCCTCCATCCTCCGAAGCCTTCGCCGTTCGGACCTGCAGGTCCTCATGATCGGTGAGATCCGTGACGAGGAAACGGCACGCTCCGCCGTGGAGATCAGCATCGCTGGCGCCCGCGTCATCTCCTCCCTCCACGCCAACGACTCCGTCGCCGCCGTCGAAGCGCTCATCACCCTCTCCGGAGCGAAGCCGCAGCAGGTGCTGCAGTCACTGCGCGGCGTCGTCTCACAGCGTCTGGTGAAGCGTGTGCACCGGCCGTGCGGCGGTCGCGGCTGCAACGACTGCCGCGGCACCGGCGTCGCCGGGCGCGCCCCCATCCACGAAGTCCTCACCATCACCCCGGAGTTCTCCGCCGCGCTCATGAGCGGTATGACCCGGTACCAGCTGCAGAAGCTCGCCCGCACCCAAGGCATGCAGACGCTTCGCCAAGACGCAGAGCGCCGGCTCGCCGCCGGTGAAACCACACCACGATTCGTGACGGAGGCACTGGGCATTGAGTGACACAGCAGGACGGGTCGCGATGCCACCCCCCGTGGCGGCACCTCCCCGCCTCGACAAGGACGCCATTCGAGGTCACTTCGAAGCGGTCCTCGGGCACCTCGCCGTCGACGGTGTCTCCGACGTGCACTTCGAGGGGGAACGGGTGGCGTGGCCGGTGCGGTTCGGCCGCATTCAACGCACGAACCTCACCGTCTCCAACCGCGACATCTACGCGTGGGCGGAAGCTTTCGCGGAAGCGAAGGGCGGCGGCCGGGCGCTCACCCAAGGCTCCGCTGGCACCGTCGAATGCATGGGGGTCGTGCGGGTCCACGGGCGCCACATACGACTCCGGATGACGTTCCGCCGGCAGGAGCAGGGACTCGGGCTCAGCCTCCGCATCGTGCCGGAGAAGCCGCCACGGCTCACGGACCCGATCTTCGCCGACAACCCCATCCCCGCCGAACTGGTTCGCATCACCCTGAACTCCCCCGCCGGACTCATCCTGTTCTGCGGACCGACCGGGTCGGGGAAGACCACCATGAACGCGGCGCTGCTTGACGAAGTGAACCGCACGCAGAGCAAGCACATCTACACGGTGGAGGACCCCATCGAGTTCGTGCACACCTCTGACAAGTCCCTTGTCACGCAGCGGGAGATCGGACAGCATGCCGACTCGTTCCCCCACGCCCTCAAGACCGCGCTCCGCTCCCGCCCGAACATCATCCTCGTCGGCGAGCTCCTCGACCTCGAGACGGTGCGGGTCGCCATCGAAGCGGCGAACAAGGGGCACCTGGTGTTCGCGACGTCGCACGCATCCTCCGCTGAGGAGGCGGTGTCGTCCCTTGTGTCGCAGTTCCCCGGGGCCGAGCAGAACCAGGTCGCCACCGCCCTGTCTCAGGCGCTGCGCGCCGTCGTGGTACAGCGGCTCCTTCCCGCTCTCGACGGCCGGAGCGTGCCTGCGCGGGAATTCATGATGAACGGTGTTGCCATCTCCGCGAAGATCCGAAAGGGCGAGTACTCGTCTCTGACGCAACAGCTCAAGCCCACCGACGGGATGTGGACCTTCGAGGACGACCTAGCAACCCTGTGGGCTCAGGGGCGCGTAGATGAGGACACCGCCAAGCAGTTCTGCAACGACGTCGACAACCTCACCGCGAAGCTCGAATACGCCAAACGGAACAAGGAGCAGGTGGCGGAGCTCCGGAACCGGGTGCAACGCGCAACGTGAGGCGCGGTGGACGCCGCGGTTCAGACCGAGGCGGCGTCCAAGTTCGGCATGATCGACGTCTCGCCGGTTTGCTCGAAAACCCGCTGAACCGCACCAGACTCAATGACGCCGGTCAGCGTGACGGCCGCCGGTTGCTTGAACGCCCATTGGTTCGTGGACGCGTCGCCGGCAACCTGTTGCTGCACAGTGGACTTCAGCGACGCATTGGTGGACGTCATCCCCACTTCCGTTCCGGTCGAGTCCCAATGCAAGTCGCGGCCGGCATAGTTACTTGCGGTGACGGTGAACGTCGTGACGTTCGCGACAGACAACACGGTGCTGGTGAAGTTCGGTACGAGGGTGGACTGGGTGCGGTCGCAGACATTGTTGTTCCATCGGCCCTCCACCACGGTGAGCGTGTTGCTCGCCCAGGTCCACGTCGTCTTCGTGCACGCTCCGTCGTTCGCGTTCGACAGGTATCCACCGGGAAGGTCGTCCGGGTACGTGTAGAAGATCGCGGTGGTCGTGCCCTGCATGTAGAACGCTGACGCATTCTCCGTATCTCGCTGCCACAGTGCCGTCAACTGCTGCGAGGAGCTCGTCGCGGCCTGACCGCTGGTGAACGTCGCCCCAGTCGTGATGACGAGGGTGAGCGCCCCGGCAACAATCGCCGCGAGGAACGCCGAAATGGCCACACTCACGACCGTCATCAGTGGATCGGCATCACCGCGGTCACCTCGGAAACCATGAAGTGCTGAACGGATCAACGTCATCATCAGTGGCTCACCTGCTGCGCGTTCTGAATGTAATAGAGAGCGAGCATGTCGTCGGTGCTTCGCTTCACCCACACCTCGTTGACGTTCGTGATGGTGCCCTGAAACATGAACGCCCCAGCTGCCCGATACGTGATCGTCTTCGTGACGCTGATGGATGAGTCGGTCGGAGAGGTGGCGGTGATCACTGCCGTCAGCGTGTACGCATCTGGTTTCTTGATGGACGTGACCTGCACCAACGTTCCGCTCGGATCGTCGGCGACCTCGTGGGGAAGGGACGCAGCGAGCTGCGCAGGTGCCGCAGTGAGCCACGCTGCGTTGTACGACGTGTTGATGTCGTACAGCAGGACGTGCGCGGTGCTCATGATGGACAGGTCGTCCTGCTGACGCTGTCGTTGCTCGAACTGCTGGGTTTGCGTCAGCATGAACCAGCCGAGCATCGTCGCGACAACGCTCGACGCGAGGACCATGTACGCCAGTGCAACGTTGATGATCCCGCTATCCCGCTTGACCCCGCGCCGCATCAGTGTGTTCCCGCCAAAACCCGATACGCATACCGATTGTACTTTGTAAGGGCCCCCGTGGGCTTACTCGCACTGGTTTCCACTGCGAGGGTCGCCTGCGTGCACCCCGTCACGCTTTTCAGCGACGATGGAGTGAACTCGAACATCATCCAAACGGTGCCGGTGATAGTGACGGCGGCGATGGTTCCGGACTGTGTAGACGACGTCGAGCTGCCGCAGAAGATGAACCATTTGTTGGCGGCTGCGACCGAAGCGGTTTGCGGCGTCGCCACCTGCACGCGCACCTGGTCGGTGTAGGTCACACTCGCCGGGGTGATCGTGAAGATATCGGTCGCTGGCCGGGTTGCATCGGTCGGCGCAGCACCCTGCCCTCCCGTCAGCGCAAACCCCGCTGGACCGGTCGGGAAAGCGTTGTCCTCGTCAATGTCGTACTCGGACCGGCTCACCGCACGAAGGCACCCCTTCACCGGCTGCGCGTAAGCGTAGGTGCAACTGGGAGCCGAACCGTCAGCAGTGGCGGCCGGAGCGTAGGCGACGAACTCCGCCGGCGCCTCCGGAGGATTGTCGGGCTCTGTCTGCGAGCCCGCGGACTCGCTGACGACGAAGTGAACGTTGCCGACCGTCACCGGAACGTTGTGGACGCTCCACGGCTCAGCGAACAGGCTCGAGGAGACGAACTTCTCCGCCTGCGCGTTCAGGTACTCCTGAATCACCTTCCAGCGAGTTTCTATGCGGCGGCGCGGAGGACGGCGGTCCATGACGACGAACGGCGGGACCGCCCTGAGGCAGCCCCGCCGTCGAGGAACGAGCGTCTCCTGCTATGGCAGGGTCGGCAGGGTCAGCGATGAGTCGTACTGGCTCGCGGTGATGGTGCCCTTGTAAGTGGTCGCCGACAGCGACGAGCGCCAGTAGATGGTCCCCGTCTGCGAGACGACGCCGGCGACCCACGCGTTCCCGTTGGCGACGACCTTGATCTCCTCGTTGGCGGTCGTCGTGAAGCCGACCGACTCCTTGTCGAGGGTGACGTTGCCGTTCTGGGCGTCCGAGGTGCCCGTGACGACACCAGCCGTCGTGATGGCCCAGTTGAGGTAGGTGTTCGCAGACGCCTGCGCAGATGCCTCGGCCGTTGCGATCTTGTCGAGGTCACCCTGCGCGTTGAGGTTCTTGCCGTTGGCGATCATGCCGGCGACGGCGAAGGAACCACCGACGAGCAGGACCAGGGACACGGCGATCGCTGCGATGACGAGGATGGGGTCGGTAGCGCCCCGCTCGCCGCGGAACCAGCGGCGCGCGCGGTCGCGGAATCGGTTGGTGGTCATGCTGGTGGAAGGCCCTTCTGCCGGTGTGTGCGGAGGCGGAGCGCCTGGCGCTTTCCCCGGTAGATGCGGCGAAACGGGCAGCGTTTCGTACTACAGGCCGATGTTCGTCAGCGCGGCGCTCACGTCGAGTTCCGTCCTGGGTCGTTCGGGGGACTGAACGACGCAGGCAGCGTGTGCACGCCCACGGAGGTCGCCGGGCAGTGATGCGGCGGGCCATGTTGAGAACGGGAGGGTCGGCGGTCGGCGCTGCGACCCGGTGCGGGCTGCCGTGGTCGAAAGACGCGACTCACGTCGGGGAGGGAGAAACGAATAAGAAAGCAGCCTCGCACCGAGTGGGCGGTGCGAGGCTGCTTGCTGAGGCTACGGGCTAGAACCCAGCGGCGGTGAGGATGGTGTTCATCGCCGAGTCGGTGGTAATGAACGTTCCCGCGGTGCTGATGCCAGCGTAGGAGCCGCTGCTGCCAGTCAGGGTGCCGATGGTGGAGCTGGCGGAGCTGCGGAAGAACACCTTCCCGGTCTGCGACTTGGAGAAGATGACGTACTGCGTGCCGCCGGCGTCGGTGGTGACGGCGAGCTTGTCTCCGGCGGTCGGGGTGAAACCGACGTCGGCGCTCTGCAGCGCGACGGCGTTCGTCGTTCCGCCGGTGGAGGCGAGGTTGTAGTTCAGGGTGGTGCTGGTGCTCCCGGCGAGGTACGGGATGTAGTTCACGCTGGTGGTCGAATCCGCTGCGTACGCGGACTCTGCTGTGGCGGCCTTGTCGAGGTCGCCCTTGGCGTTCAGGTCCTTGCCGTTGTTGATCATCCCGGCAACGGCGAACGAACCTCCGACGAGGAGGACCAGCGACACAGCGATGGCGGCGATCACGAGAATCGGGTCGGTGGCGCCTCGCTCACCGCGGCGGAAGCGGGAGAAGAACTTCTTCATGGGGTCTCCGGAGGAAGGGATTGGGACACCCCGAGAACCTGGGGATACCGCACGAAATGCGGCGGAAACAGCAGCAGCCCCGCGCGGTTCCGGTGCGAGGCTGCTGCTGCCGGTGACTAGAACCCGGCGTTGGTGAGCAGCGTGTTCACGGCGGCGCTCGTGGCGGCGACGGTGTTCGTGCCGGCGCCGATGACCCAGGCGCCCGAGGAACCGGTGAGCTGGTAGATCGTCGAGGAGCCCGCGAGGCGGTAGAACACCTTCCCGGTCTGGGACTTGGAGAAGATGGCGTAGGTGGTGCCGCCGGCGTCGGTCGCCACGGCGAGCTTGTCGCCGGCGGTGGGGGTGAAGCCGACGTCGGCCTTCTCGAGCGCGGTCCCCGCTGTGCTTCCGCCGGTGGCGGCGAGGTTGTAGTTCAGTCCGGCGCTCGCGCTGCCGGAGAGATACGGGATGTAGGTGACGCTCGAGGTTGCATCAGCGGAGTAGGCGGACTCCGCAGTAGCTGCCTTGTCGAGGTCACCCTTCGCGTTGAGGTCCTTGCCGTTGTTGATCATCCCGGCAACGGCGAACGAACCTCCGACGAGGAGGACCAGCGACACAGCGATGGCGGCGATCACGAGAATAGGGTCGGTTGCCGCGCGGTCACTGCGGCGGAGGAACGTGAGTAAGCGCTTCATGGAGACTCTCCGGTCGGTGGCAAGCCCAGGCACCTGGGCCTTCTCACAGACATGCGGCGATTCAGAAGCCGGTGGCGTTCGTCAGCGCAGTGTTCAGATTCGCCACCGTGATACCGCTGGGGAGCGGCACCGACGACGGCATCGTCCGCGCCCCAGACGTCCCACCGAGAACCCCAGTACTCGAGGACGCGGACGTGCGAACGAACAGGTTTCCCGTCGCGGACTTCACCACCGCAGCCCACGCGTCACCGGCCGCATCGGGCGTGACCGCGACACGGTCGTTGGCGCCAGGAGTGAACCCAACCGCTGCGTGCTGCAGCGTCGTCGCACTCGTGCCCGCGGCGTTCGCGGACAGGTCCGTTCCAAGCAGCGCCGTTCCCCCACCCGACAGGTATGGAAGGAACCCGCCCGGCGGGCTCGCGTTGCTGCCGTCGAAGTAGGCGCCGCGGTACCCCTTCCCCGGCACCAGCATCAGGCTCTGCAGTTCGAACCCATCCCCAGCTGGAACGTTCGCACTCATCGCGAGGTAGATGTTCCCCTGGTTCGCGGTGGTGAGGTCCAGGTAGTCCGTCTGGAAGGTACTGGTCGCTGCGAGCGGCTGACCGGAGCCGCCAGCGATGCCGAATACCACCGGTGAGCCGCCGTTGTAGGTGCGGACCGTCGCCACGAGTGTGTAGTCCGTGTTGTTCGGGACGCCTTGAATGACGAATGACTGCTGCTCTCCGTCGCTGGTCACCGCGCGCATGATGTTGCTGCCCGCGTACGGCTGAGACGCGACAATCCTCGGCTCCGTGTAGTAGCCGGCGATCCCGTTCCGGAACGCCGGGTTCGGGAGGATGTTTGTCACAGTCGACCCGTCACCGAAGGTGGCGACAGACGTGGACGCGTCCGGAGTGCCCGCCCAGGAGTAGGTGACCGCTCCAGTTGCTGCCGCCGACGTTTCCGCCGCGGCAACCCGGTCCAGGTCGCTCTTCGCGTTCAGGTCCTTCCCGTTGCCGATCAGCCCCGCAACCGCGAAGGAACCGCCGACGAGCAGCACGAGGGAGACGGCAATGGCCGCGATGACGAGGATCGGGTCAGTTGCCGCTCGGTCCGTTCGGAAGAAGCGTCGCACAGCCTCCGTCACATGCGGCGACCTCAGCTGTACAGCGGGGCAACCAGTGACGCGAACGCCGGAGCGGCCGCCACTGCGACGAGCCAGCCGACCGCGAGGAACGGACCGAACGCGAACGGCGCCCGGTTCCCTCGAAGCAGCCGCGTTGCCGCGTACACGCCGCCGACGAGGAACGACAGCGTCACCCAGGACAGCAGGTGCACGCAGAGCACCAGGAATCCCAACTCGCTGTGCAGTGCGGCGTCGGGCAGCACAGTGACATCCACCAGCGTCAACGCCGCTGCGAGCACCCCGCCGAACTTCACATCCCCGAGACCAAACTGCCCACGGGACAGCACGGTCAGCAGCAGCAACGCTGTGAGGACGACGACGCCGGCGCCGACCGGAGCAGCAACCGCCATGGGATGCCCGGTCGCGACCGCGTACGCACCGGCTGCACCGAAAACCAGCAGCGCCGAGTGCCCGTTGTACAGATTCGGGATCCGCTGCACCTTCGCATCGACGAACGACCCGAGAACCACCGCCGGGGCGACGAGGCCGACGACGATGGCAACGGTGAGGTTCGGAACGATGGCGGCGAGCCCCGCTGCAAGGACAGCGCTGGCCGACGACGCCACCCACCAGCGCACCGTCGGCACGGGCGGGTCCACCCGGCGGGTCGTCGACGTCGCCATGAACGCAGCCCACCCGAATGCGATGGCGGCCGCGACCAGCGCGGTGACAGCAGGGTTGGTGAGCAGTGGGAGGACGAAGGAAGCCATGCCTCCTCTATGCGTTGCCGGTCAGCTCACCTGGGTCATCGAGAGGAACAGGCTGTACACGGGCAGGTACACGGCGATGAGCACCATCGCGAAGATGACACCGACGACACCGTTCGCAACCGGCTCGAGCAGCTGCGTGAGGTTGTCGGCTCGCTTCTGCGCGTCCCGCTTGTAGACCGCGGTGAGGTTCTCCAACGCCTGCTGCTCCGCACCAGAGTTGAAGCCGTTCCGGAGCAGGAACCCGGCCTGCAACGGGATGAAGAACCCGTCGGCGATGTCGGCGAACTCCTTCGTGCCCCGTTCGAGGAACTCGATGTGGCCGCGGAGATGCTTCTGCAACGCCGGGTTCCCGGAGGCTTCCGCAGCTGTCTCCAACGCGTCACGCTCGCTCATCCCGACGGACAGCAGGCCAGCGAGGATGGAGAACACCTGCGTCAGCTTCTGCGACCGGATGACGTTCCCGAGGAACGGGATCCGGAACTGCAGACGCGACACCCGCACCCGCAACGCTTCGTTCTTCCGCCCCCACCAGCGGTAGTAGCCGACCGCGCAGAGCACCAGCAGCACCGCCGCTCCCCCGCCGAAGCCGAGGACATGTCCGGCCTCGATGACGGCCATGGACAGCGGCGGCAGCGGCTTCCCGAACGACTTGAACATCGTGCCGAACGTCGGCAGCACGAACAGGATGACGGCGTAGAGGAACAGGATGATGACGGCGAGGAGAATCGCCGGCTGCATGACGGCGGACCGGATCTTGTGGGTCAGGTCCTGGCTCTCATCGATGATGTCCGCAGCCTTCTGCAGGTTCACCCCCGACGTTCCCGACCGAGTGCCGACGACGAGCAGGTCCCCGACGATCTTCGGGAACACCTTCGGCTCCAACCGGAACGCCTCCGCCAGATCCGCCTGACCGGACTGCACCCGGTCGTAGATGCGCGTCAACGCGGACCCGATCTCCGTGCCGGCGTACTGCGCTGCGAGGGTCGCCAGCGGCACCGTCTCACCACGGGAGGAGATCAGCATCATGCCGAGCGAACGGATGGCGTCCGCCACCTCAGAGCGCTTCGTCGACTTCTCGTACCGCAGCCACTTCGGCCGCCACGACTTCTTCTCCGCCGCGGTCACGTCACCGCGTTCGGACGCACGGGTGATGCGTTCAACCGTCTCGATGCCGTGCTGACGACGTGGCGGACGGCGACGCGTCGGCCGAGGCTGGGGTGTGGGCTCGCTCATGAGGTCTCCGAAGGTCGGGACTGGCTCTATGCCCGACCAGGGACGCCAGCACCCCGGCACATGCGGCACTTTGTTGCCGCATGTCCACCGGCATGCCCGCCAACCGTCCCCGACGTGAACTCATCACCGTCAACCTCCCGCAGGGGTTCGACCCTGCACGCCACGAGGAGGCCCTCACCCGCCTCATCAGCGAAACCCACGGTGCCGGCTGGGAGATCGAGAACCTCAACCTCGCCCTATCCACCGCGACGGCGTCCCGCATGGTCGAAATCAGCGAAGTCATCGACCACGGCGACGACGCCGACGAGATCCAGATCAAGCTGTCCCGGAACACCAAGCCCGGCGACGGGGAGAAGACCGCCGTCAAGCTCGAGTCCCAGCACGACGGCTACTACCTCACCGAGTTCGAGCCGTACCTGGGCTACGCCACCCTGCAGAAGATGGCTCCCAACACCGTCCGCGCGCGCGGCGCGGCGGCCGTCGCCCTCGGCGTGAAGCCATGGGAAGTGCAGATCAAACCCCGCCGCGACGGAGGGTTCACCCTCGGCCTGCCAAAGACGTACGTGCCGTCAAAGCACGACGACAAGCTGCAGGAGGTCGCGGAGTCCGTCATCGGAAAGCTCGGCTGGTACGTCAAGACCAACGCACACGCCCTCACCGCCGACATCGTCCCCTCGGACCCGCCAACGTTCCCGAAGGCGATCAAGTACCCGCTGTCGCAGATTCAGCGTCTCAACAACACCGAACGACTCCTCCTCGCGACGTCGCTCGGCAAGACCGGAGACGAGCCTGGCGACCCGCTGTACCTCGACTTCGAAGCGTCGCCACACACGCAGCTCAACGGAACGACCGGGTCCGGAAAGACGGTCACCATCAACTCGATCATCGCCGGCGCACTCGCTGCCGGATACGAGCTTTGCCTTATCGACGTCGAGCACAAATCCGTGGACTTCGTTTGGGCTCGAGACTTCGTCCGGCCCGGCTTCTGGGGATGCGATTCCTTGGCCGCGTCAGCGACAGTGGCCACTCTCGTTTACGAGGAGGGGCAGCGTCGCGCGCAAGTACTCAAGCGGCACAACGTCACGAAGATTCAGGAGCTGCCGGCAGCCATCAGACCGAAGCCCATCCTCGTTGTGATGGACGAGCTCTCGGGCCTGTTCCAGCCAGACGACATCCCGAAGGGCGTCCCGAAGGACCACCCATTCGTCGTCTCCGCGATGCAAGCCAACGCGACCCGCGCCATCCTCATGGGTGCCACGCTCAAGCTGGCCGCCGAAATGCGCTTCGTCGGCATTCGGCTGCTGCTCTCCACGCAGGTAGCCAACGCGACGACCGGCATCCCGCCGAAGCTCCGCTCCCTGCTGTCCAACAAGCTCCTGCAGGGTGTGAACCCGACCAAGGCAACCCGCCAGCAGGTATTCAACGACCCCACCATGGTCCCCGAGGTACCAAGCAACATCCGTGCTGACGCCTCCGTCTCAAAGGGTGTCGGCGTGCTTGAGATGGAAGGCGCGGACCCGGTCGTCTACAAGTCCTTCTACGCATCGACGCAGGAGTACCGGGCAGCGCTTGAGCAGCTCCGCGTACCAACCACGAACACCCCCGCCCCGTCTGCTGCAGACATCGCGCGCATCGCGATGCCTGAGGAGGGTGGCGATGCCGGGGAGCCGGCGTCTCGGATGCGGCCCGAGTACGGCGGGTTCGGTCGCGACGAGAAGCAGCAGCGCCGCAGCGATGGGCTCTCCGGCGCTGCTGCAGCCGCGCACGACCTGCGGGTGCAGGCAGCCGGAGGTCGCAGCACCGTGCCCGAGGACTTCTCGTAGCGGTTCCGCAGCCGATGTCCGACGTCCGGTATAGAGCTTCACATCACCCCACCACCCCGCACCACCCCAGGAGAAGTACGTGACCAGCATCATCGTTCCCGCCGGCGAGGACATCGCCGTTCACCTCACCGACGACGACGTGTCGTGGTACGTCGCTGTGACGAACCCGACGGACGGGACGACGGTTCTCGCGGATTCGGCGACCGCTGCGGTCGCGGCTCTCATCGATGGGTACAGCGGTGAGGACCCGGAGGAGGCGTTCCTGCAGCGGTTCGACTACGCGGTGCGGACCACGGCGTTGCAGCAGGGTCTGGTGGCGGTCGCCGCTCAGGAGGAGGGCACGTTCGACGTGGCTACCGCTGGGGAGGACGTGCTGACGGCGTTGTTCTCCGACCGTGGGGAGGTGGCGGAGGTGTCCGAGTGGACGCTGCCGCTGCCGTTCATTCACGTGGCGTCGCACTACGAGCCGTACACGGAGACGCCGCGCCCGTCGGGTGAGAACGTGTTCCTCATCGACCCGTACACGGAGGTGACCCTGCTGGTGTCGCTGTCTGCAGCCGGGACGTTGGACGTGTCGTTCCGTGACGAGGACTCCGGCGAGGACGACGTCGTAGCCTGAGCGCTGTTCCGCCGCATATCTGCTGCGTGGATGGCGATGTCGCTGTCTCGTTACGGAAGCTGCTCCCCTCGCATGGGGTGGGATGCGCGCTGTGACGTGAGGTGGCGTCCCGCATGCGGTTGTCGGGGCCGCGGGCGTCACCTTCGCCAGGGGCGGCCGGCTGCACGATCGGGAACGCGCGTCGGGACCGCCCCTGGCTTCCCCGTCTCCTACGACCGGTTCGCGGCGACGGTCTCGAGGGTGAAGAACAGCTGCTCGCGGGTGGGCGGTTCGCCGCTGATCTCCTGGTAGTCGGTGTACTTCTGCACCGCGGTTCGCAGGGTCACCATCTGCCCGTCGTAGATCTCGAGGGTTCGAGCCATCCGCCACGTCGCCCGGTCCGGCTGGTCGAGCAGTTCGAACAGCCGTCGACGGGAACGCTTCGTCTGCGCGGGACGCCGGAAGTTTGGCCGGGCCCCGCTTTCGGCGCGGCAGACGTCGATGAGGGTCATCGCTCGAAGCAGCTCGTCTCGGACGAGGGGTGGAGCGATGGGTTGCTGCACAGGCATGGTCCTCCAGCACGTAGAACATCCGGAGACGACGTTCGCCTCCGGATGCTCTATGTGCGGACCTGTCCGCGGATGTGCGCTGCTACTTCCGTGGGCGTCCCGGCCGAACGCTCGCGGCGCGGCGAGCCAGGCGGTCCCAGACGCCGGCTGGCGCCTCCACGGCCTTGTTGTGGCGTGCCGGGCAGCGGTGCTCCACACCGACGGAGAACACCCGGTGGCAGGTGTCACAGGAGGTGAGCTTCTCCGCGCGTGCGTTCCCGCGGATGACCGCGTTGAACACATGCCCGGGGCTCCGAGCGGTGATGAGCTCCTGGTACGCGTCCGCGTTCCCCGGGTACCGGTAGTGGTACTTGCCCATGCTGAGGGTGATCTGGCCGTTCTTCGCGTCGAACGCAGCGCCCTTGATGAACGTGGACCCGACCACTGCTTCGACTCGGGTGCCTTCCGAGGCGACGCGCTTGCGGTACTCCTGCCGGAGGGCGTCCACGGTGGTCAGTGCGACCGTCGGGGTGCGGTGCTCGAGGATGACGCGGACTGCTTCACTCATTCGAGCGCTGTCTGCTGCGTTCATTCCAAGCCCGGTGACGGACCATTGCGGGCCGTGCTGGGTGACGCGAACCCATCCCTGCATGTTCTCCGTGCCGTGCAGCACCTGGACGGGGATGTCGAAGGTGCCCCCGTCGACGCCGCGGCTGAACCGCTTGATGGCGGACACGGACGGCATGCGGACGGCGACGTCCTTGCCGTTGTACCAGCGGCGGCTCGTCCGGCGGTGCCCGACGACGGATTCACCGGAGTGCCCACCTGGGGTGAAGTCGTCCGGCATTTTCGGGTAGCCGGCGTTCTCGCGCCACTCCGCGTTCCCGAACGACCGCTCCCACCACTCCGCACGGTTCTCCTTCCCGCGGGAGGCGGTGCCGTTGGAGGCCTGCGCGGCGACGAACGACGCGTGAGCGAGCGCGTCCTTCCGGTCCGCGATCTTCGGCGCGAGCGGATCGGCGGTCGGCTGCGGGGCGAGGTTCACCTGCGGTGCGGCTGCGCCGCCGTCACGACCGAAGTAGTACTCGCCGCCGGACTTGGTGCGGCCGGTGCGCGGGTTGATGGTCCCTGCTCCGGGGACGTCCTTCAAACGGGTCGGTGTGCTCACGTCTGCCATGTGTGCGGCACCGACCCGTTCAGGTCAGTGGAGGAGGCTGGCGAAGGTTCGGGAGGGCTTCGACGCTCGGCGGGTCGCGGCCTTGTGCCGCGGCGGGCACCGGTGCTCGTCGAGGTTCGCGGACACCCGCTCGCACTTCGGGCACGCGTGCAGTTGCACACGCCCCTTCTTGGAGGCGAACAGCCGGTTGAACACCGCGGCGGGCTTGCTGTTGGTGCGCAGCTGGTCGAAGTCCTCGCTGGTGGCGGAGTACCCCCACACGCGGCCGCCGATCTTCATGGCGAGGGTCTTCGACGCCTTGTTGTAGCCGACGGCGCTGAGGACGACTGGTGCGTCCGGGACTTCCTTGATCTGCACGCCGATGCGAGCCATCCGCTGCAGGCGGGACTCGCGGATGTCCTCGATGCCGGTAAACGCACCGGAGACGGTCCGCGACTCGAGCAGCGCGTTCACGGTCTCGCTGACGTACGCGTTGGTGGCGGGGTCCATGCCGAGGCCGCTGACAGCCCACTGCCCGGGCCCGTTCTTCGTCACCCGGATCCATCCCTGCACGTCACCGTTTGGGGTGACGGCGGAGATGGGGATGTCGACGGTCTCGTAGTCGTTGATGCGTGCGAACGCCTTGATGGTGTTCACCGACGGCATCGTCACTGACACTCCGCCTGGCGCGGTGTAGGTGCGGCGGGAGAGCCGTCGGTTCCCGCGGTACCCCTGCTCGGCGTACTTGAGGGAGAAGTCCTCGGGCAGCTTGGCGTACTCCGCGCGGGAGTCGCCGGCGTACTCCGCGCGCACGAGGGCGGTGTTCCACCAGGTGGTGGAGTCGGAGCCGACGATGCGACCGGCGACAGCGGGCACAAACCCGGAGCCGCGCAGCGCGTCCCGGCGTGCGTCGGCAGCTTCGCGGGTGGCGCCACCTGCGTACACGGGGGCGAGGGTGACGGCGGCGTCCGGTCGGGTGTCGACGTCGAACTCGCCGCCGTTGCCCGGGGTGCCGTTGTCCTTCTTCCGCAGGCGCGGGGGAACCGTTGCTGTTGCCATGCAGATCATGTGTGCGGCGCCCCGCACCACATCACCAGTCGACTGAGATCCCGGATCCCACCACGGTCTGGCGGTCGGGCATAGACCCCGCATGACCAACACCAAAGCCGCCGGATTCACCCACGAGTCCCCGAAGAGCCAGTCCATCTCCTGGTACACGCCGCCGGAGATCTTCGACGCCCTCGACCTCATCTACGACCTGGACCCCTGCTCCCCCGGCCTCGACGCATCCTTCGTTCCCGCTATCAGCTGCTACACGGAAGCAGACGACGGTCTCACCTCGCCGTGGCACGGCCTCTGCTGGGTGAACCCGCCCTACGACAACACCCGCGCATGGCTGCAGAAACTCGCCGACCACGGCGACGGCATCGCACTCGTGTTCGCCCGCACCGACACCACCTGGTTCCACGAAGCCGCAGCGCGCGCCGACGTCGTCTGCTTCATCTCCGGCCGCATCCGCTTCTACAAGGGGTCGACGCGACTGTCTGCGCCGAGTCGTTCCAGGTCGAGCTTGTCAGCGAGCACGTCTCCGGAGATCAGTGCTCGGTGCCACGCCTCAATGGTTGCCGCGCGTCGGTCGAGGGTCGTCCCGTTGAGGGCAGTCTCCTCGCTCATGTACTCGGCGAGGCCGTCCGGTCCCCGGTTGGCGTACTCGTCGACGGCAGGGACGCGGGCGACGACCTGGCGCAGCAGTTCGGCGCGCTCGGCGCTGTCTGCTGCGTGGAAGTGCTCCCCAAGCTCCGTCAGCTGATAGGTGCGGAGCCCGCCGCTGGTGTCGGTCTCCACAGCCCGAGGTACCCGGCCGCGTCGGCGTAGTAGGTCCCTTCTCGTTCCGCCGACACTCCGATGGTGTCCGCGATTGCTCCTGACGTGTTCGCATGCTCCCCCACCGCGTCGACGACGGTGATGACCTTCTCGAGGTCGTTCGCCTGCGGGAAGGGGAACGCATCGTTGACGGTGGACTGGGCGCGGAACGACGACAGCGTCACCTGCGGGGCGGCCGCTCCCCCGTCGCGGCTGAAGTAGAACTCGCCGCCGGAACGCTTGTTCCCTCCGGAGCCCCGTGTGCCCGCGCCAACAACATCCTTCAGCCGAGTCATCGCCATCGTCATGACCTGGTTGTGTGCGGCGGCCGCGATCACGAACGTCGGAGGCGCCGTGTACGGTCGGCCAGCCCACAGCTGAGGAGACCCGTGCCGCTGAGTTCCAGCACCGACGATGTCGCTGCCCTGCTCGCCGCATGCAGCAACCAGTTCGGGAAGCTGCTGCTGACCAACGGGTCCCGGCGCGCGGTCCTCGCCATTCAGGCGTTCACGGACCGGCCGACGGAGCGACGCTGGTCACGGGCCCGGGACTACTTCGTCGCGTGGGACGGTGAGCGGTACACGCTTGAGCGGGCCGTCGCCGTGTTCAGCAGCTGGGATGGCTTGGCCGTGCCCACCCGTGAGCAGGTTCTTCACGCCCTCCGGGTCGTCACCCGCTGAGCTGGTCGGCGAGGTGCCGGCTCTCCGCTTGTCCGAGGGTGCCCCGACGCAACTTCGCCCGCTGGTCTCGCATCCACCGGATCGCGCGACGCTGTCGCGGCGTCCGCGGGCCGTCCGCGTTGACCGCTTCGAGGTACTCCCCCGTTCGACGGACGAATGCTGGCGCCGGCTCGACGGCGTCGGTGAACCCGGGGATGACGGGCAGGAGCTCCTGGAAGCGGCTGTCTCGGCGTGCTCGACGTAGCCACTGCCCGGATGGCTCCTGGTACTCCGGTTGCCGTCCGCTCTGGATGCAGAAGATCAGGTAGGTCAGCACCGCGGCGGTACTGTGCACCCTGCTGATGGGGCCGGTGCGCGGCTGATGACCCGCCGCGCGGCCAACGTCAACGAGTGCCGACAGCTCCTGGAGTTCCGCTGCGCCGGCAGCGCTGGTTTCGTCGGCGAGCTGCAACAACAGCGCCCACGCGTCAGCCCACTCTGGGCGCTGCGCCGTGCGTGTCCATCCGGGGATTGCTCGAAGCGCAGCCCGTTGACGGAGCGTGAGGTGGACATCGTCCTGCGCGTTCAGCCAGGGTGTGAGTCCAGCCGCGTCTTCGTCATCGACCTGCGGGTGTCGGCCGTCGTGGGTGTCCAACCAGTGCTCATAGTCGTCGTAGTTCTCCCACCATGCACGTTCCGTCGGCGACAGGTGAAGGTCCACACCGAGATGTTGGAGCGCCGCTCCGATGCTGGCGTCGAGGGTGCCGTCGGCGTACTGCTGCTGAAGGTAGTCCAAGTCTGCGTTGTAGTTCATGCGTCGCCGACCAAGCTCCTGCGGCGGGCAACAGCCGCGTCGTATCGTGCTGTCGCTTCCTCCAGGGTGCAGTTCTGGGCCTTCATGACGACGAGGATGGAACGCTCCCGCGTCGTGCGTCCTCGGATCTGCGACTTCGTCAGGCTCCCCAGCCGCATCGATGCAGCGAACTGCCGCACGACCTCCTCGCTCATGCCGGTGGAAGCGAGCACCACCTTGTCCATGATGATGCGTCTGGGGCCAAGCCCCGGCAGCCCCTCGGCCGCGTCGCCATCGTCGAGCAGGTCAGCGGCAGCGTCCGCGCCGATGATGCCGGCGAGTGCTTCCTCGTCCGAATGCTCCTGGCCCGGCAGCGTCGTCCGGTTGGGACGTCGGCCGAGCCCAAGAGTCATCGCGGTCAGCCACTGGCACAGGATCTCGTCGTGCTCGCTGAGGGCAGCCAGCACTTCGAACACCGGACGGAACGGACCGTTCTTCGTGCGAAGCCGCTTCGCTTCAGCGTCAGTGAGAACGCCGGCGTCCCAGTTCTCCACAGCGATGGCGACGGGAATGAGGATGTGCCCGCGTTCCTTGGATGCCCCCTTCCGTAGCACTCGCCCGACGCACTGGGCAATCTCCACCGCGCTGGACTTCGGGTCAGCGATGAGGATCGCGTCCAGGTCTGGCAGGTCCACCCCCTCCGCCAGGCACTGGCAGTTCGCGATGACGTAGCCGCCGTCCTGGTCCAGGCGAGCCAGACGTGCGGTGCGTTCGCTTGAGCGCATCGTTCCGTCGACGGTGGCGGCGCCGGGAAGGTCCGGGTCAGCGTCCACGAGCGCGGCGAACTTCTCCGCGTCCGCGATGCTGCTGTGGTAGGTCAGGATCCGCCGGTCCCCCGCTGCGACAGCGCGTTTCAGCGCCTGCAGCGCAGCGAACATGGACGCGTCGAGGTAGAAGTCCGCGGTGTTCTCGACGAACGTGCGCTCCTCGACGTACTCCGCGTACTCGCTGTCGTTGGTTGCGATGACGGATACCTGGTAGTCGGTGAGGATGCCGGCCTCGATGGCGTGACCGAAAGTGAAGCTGTGGGCGACCGGACCGAAGGTGGCGTTCGTCTCCCCTTGCGATTCGAGGGTCACCCCTCGTTTCTGCGCTTTCACCTGCGCATCTGCGGTGGCACGTCGCGGGGTTGCTGTCGCGTATACCCGCCATCGGGCGAGGAGACGTTCGGTGCCGTCGTCCTTCCGCTTCACCTGCTCCCCCGTGGTGGACCCCTTCGACGTCGCGCCGACGAGGTGGTGCGCTTCGTCGCAGAACGCGAGGTCGAACTCGGGAACGTGGTGGTGATGCTGCGCGGCGATGGTGATGTACGCCGATTTGTAGGTGGAGAACACGATGAGTCGGCCCACGCTTGGCCTCGCGAGGAAGGCGGAGAGTTCCGCTGCACTATGCACGACCTCGCACGCGAGGTCCTCCTCAGTCGTGTGGACGGTGTCATCGGCCGCCCGGCGGCGACGTCCGCGGCCCACGTCGACGCTGTCGTCCGAGCAGACGGCGACGATGGTCAGCGGTCGTCCGTCATGCTGCCGGCGCACCGCGTCGATGGTCTGCGACATGAGTGTCAGCGTCGGCACGAAGTAGACGACCCGGTCCGCGTGGAGCGCGTCGGCGACGCCGGTTGAGGTCACCGTCTTCCCGGTTCCGCACGCGGAAAGGTATTGAACCTCGGGGCTGCGTCGCAGGCCCCGGACGATGTCATGCACGGCCGCCACCTGATGCGGCCGCAGCGGCATCGCCGTCCCTCGGATCCCCGCCCCGCCGCCCGACCGAAGCTCGCTCCACTCGGTCGGATAGACGGCGGCTCGCTCGAGCCAGTCCCGGTTGTGGACGACCACCGGCGTTGCTCCGCTGCCTCGGTGCACGGAGCGGGCGTTCGCGCCAAGACCGCTGCCGGAGGTGATGAGGATGCGTTTGGTGACACCAGGGATGGTGTTGCTCTTCGTCACGAACGTCGCGTAGTCCGTCATCGTGACAGCGCGACCCGCTGCATACCCCTTGTTTTGCACCGCCCAGAGGTCCCCAGTGTGCGTGGTGACGATGCGGTCCACGCCAAGGTCCTTCACGGGGTGACCTGTTCGCGCCGCCCACTCCCCGTACGGTTCGACCCTGGCCACCTCGTCGCGGTAGCCGACAGCGTTCCGGAGCGCGAAGTCGCTGACGAGCTCGAAGTCGCTTCCGTACTGACTGTGGTCGCCTGGGTCGCGAGGGATGCTGGCGAGCAGACGTTCGAGGGTGGTGCCGTCGTTCACACCTTCGGCTATGCCGCCACGCGCAGGTCAGCTGTTGAGCTCCGACGCCGCGGCCGCCCGGTACTGCTCCAACATGTCCTCCGGGTCCAGTCCCGCTGCCGTCGTCAGGTGCACGAACGTCATCGACGCCACGTACGCCATCGCATACGTGTTCGTCAGCGACCGACTGATGAGTAGCGGGTTCACCCTCGGCTCCACGGTGTGGACGTCCTCCGCATCGACTATCGCGTACCGCATGTAGTGGTCGAAGGTGCGGAACGCGAGCCGACGAGCTCCACGAATCGCAACCGCCGCCCGCTGGAGACGGTCCCGCTGCCGGATGACGAAGTCGTCATACGCGCCCCACGTGGACAGGTGCAGGCTCATCAGCTCGAGGACCAAGTCCTCGTCGAACACATCCCGCAGATCCAGGAACTGATGGATGGCCCTCGCAACGGAACCTGCCAGGACGAGGTTCCCGAACGTCCGGCGAAGCAGACGCACCTGCACGTTGTCGCCGGCGAGCGTCGCGTCAATCAGAGCCAACGCGGGCCCGATACCCAACGTCTCAACCACAGTCCCCCTGCATCAGACGCGACATCCTGTCGTAGCGCCTCAGGCAGAACGATGCGGCGAAAGCCTCCGCATACTGGTGACGCTGGTGATGCTGGTGACGCTGGTCGGGCTGGTAATGCTGGTTTGCACGCGAACCGGGCAGAGACCCCCGCAGCCCCGCCACTCGTGCTGCCCGGCAGGTCTGCGTTCCCGCAAGGAGATGCGATGGCACATGCTCAAACGCGCTGTGCGCCCGTTAGAGCGACCGGACCCCCGCTTTGAGCCCGTCATTCCAGCCCACCCGAGAACGGACGGTAGACGCCAAATGGCGCTGACTGGTGACGCTGGTCACGCCGGTTTGCGCACACTGGTTTGGCCAGCGTCGCTGGTACTACCGGCGCGACCAGCGGGACCGTTTTGCCCACACTGGTCGGGCCGGGATCACCAGCAGCGCCGTTGTGCGCAACATGGCCAGGCTGGCGTTACCAGCAAAACCGGTATGCGCAAACTGGTGATGCTGGTCACACCGGCGCTCGGTTTCTCGCTATGCTCGCGCGAGAGGACGTTTACCGGCGTCACCAGCATCGCCAGCGTGACCAGCGTCACCAGTCAGCGGGGGAGCCCCCGGGGAGCAGCCATGGCAATTACGTTCGACCGCTCGGACCTGCAACGGGTCGTCGCCGTCATCAACAACAAGGGCGGCGTCGGGAAGACCACGCTCTGCGCCAACATCGGCGGGATCCTCGCGGAAGCCGGATGGCGGGTTCTCATCGTTGACCTCGATCCCCAAGGCAACTTGGCGCTCGACCTCGGATACCGGCACTCAGAAGGTGACGACGGGGGAGAGGGACTGTCGAAGTCCCTGCTGTTCGGAGACGCGGTCAAGCCGGTCAAAAACGTCCGGCCCAACCTTGACGTTGTCCCCGGCGGGAGCGAAGTCGAATTCATCGACAAGGGGCTCGGCCCCCGCATGTCACAGAGCGGCGACGTGGCAGTCGCAGCACGCCTCAGCCTCGCCAAGGCGCTCGCCCCCGTCGGTGCGAACTACGACGTCATCCTCCTTGACTGCCCGCCGAACACCGACGCCGTTCAAATGATCGCGATCGCCGCCGCTCGCTACTTCCTGATCCCCGCGAAAGCCGACGACGCCAGCATCGAGGGACTCACCCTCACCGCCCGTCGAAGCGACAAGGTCCTCGACATCAACCCCGACATCGACCTCCTCGGCGTCGTCAACTTCGCTTCCAGCACCTCGGCCAAGAACGTCCGAAAGGAGTTCGCCGACGACGTCGTCAAGGCCCTCAACGGCGAGGAAGCACGCGCGACCGTGTTCGAAAGCTACGTCAGGCACTCCGAAGCGACCGCCAAAGCCGCTCGTGCCAAGGGCCTGCTCGTCCACGAACTCGACAAGAGCGTCAAGAACGGCGAGAAGTGGTACGAAGCGCTGCGCCGTGGTGTGAAGCACGTGTCGCCGGGGCCGCAGTCGGCCGGCAACGTCGCCGACAGCCTCTACGCCGTCACGCAGGAGTTCATCGCACGCCTGACGCAGAAGGAAGAAGAAACGGCCCAGGAGGTGACCGTCAATGCCTGACGACGCTCGCACCATCGGCGGACCGCCGCCCCGCCCGAACACAGGAACCGCAGCGTCACTGCTGCGAGCAAACCGGGCACCGAAGCAAGAGGAACCCGCCCCCGAGGCGAGTGTTCGCGCGGTAGCGCCGCCGCCACCGGCGCCTCGCCGCACCCAACCGCAGGTCTTCGGCACGGCTGACGAGGACAGCGCTGCCGAAGGTGGGGGAGAGGGCACCCGCGCCGAACTGAGCCTCCCCGCAACGAGCTCTGTCCAAGCGCCCGAGCAGGGAGCCTCCGCCGTCGAGCAGTCGCAGGCAGCGGCAGTTGCCCCCGCGGCGTCCACGCTGGAACCTGCGGCAACGCCCGTGGCCGCCGTTACGAAGGCGCCTCCGGCCGGCCCCGAGGCCGCTTCCGCCACCGCGCCGCAGGACGCGCACTTCGTCTCCAACCCATACACGCGTCGGAAGTACGGCGTGACGGGGGAGGAGAGCCCGGAGGACATCGTGAAGGTGACGTTCGAGGTTCGCCGCGGGGACCGGGATGCGTTCAACGCGGCGTTCGGTGCTGCACGGTTGTTCGAGGGCGCACAGACGCCGAAGGAAGTGCTGACCCGCATCTACAACGCGGAGACGAAGCGGCTCGAAGATGCCTACAACGAAGGTCGGCCCTACGAACGGCGGACCAAGCAGGCACCTCGAGGGCGCCCGATTGGAAGCGACCGCCAGTAGCGAAGATCGTGACACGCCGACGCGGATACCGCGTGGGTGTTTGGTCCCCGAGCACGCTAGCTCGCGTACCAACTCGGATGGGGGAGCGCCAGGGATAGTGCGCTCTGCCGGGTGGAACGCACCGATCCTGCGCGCCCGCACGCGCCCCTTGCTTCCCCGCTCTCCGGAGGTTCCCCATGGGTGACGAGTTCATCATCACCGAGCAGTCAACACAGACGTCGCTTGCTCCGATCCGCATCGACGAGACAACGGCTCGTCTCGTCAACTACGCCGCCAGCCTCGAGGGCGCCGACGAAGACGCGATGGACGTCGGCTACTCCGCCCGGCTCTGGGCTCAGGTGTCCCTGCCGTACCGGAACCCCGGCGACATTCCCTACTGGGAGCGCCGGAACGGGAACGTGTCCCTGATGATGCAGCCGGCGCTGATCCTCGACCCAGAGACGGGGGAGCGGCGACCCGCGTACCCGTACGGTGTTCTCCCTCGCCAGGCCATGAACTGGATGGCAACCGAAGCGGTTCTCACCCAGTCGAAGCAGCTCGAGCTCGGCCGGTCGATGAAGGCGTTCATGGCGAAGATCGGCCTCGCCCACGGCGGTCGGGACCACAAGCGTGTCTCCGACGGGCTACGGCGCCTGTTCGGTGCGAACCTCAGCGTCGAAGGCCTGGAAATCAAGGAAGACGGGCACGGCGAAGCGATGGAGTACTTCCGCATCGCTGACAGCGTCCGCCTCTGGTTCGGCAAGGACGACGTCGAGGACAACGACGGCCTCTGGCGCTCCACCGTCACCCTCTCGGACCGCTTCTACGACTCCATCGTCAAGTCACCAGTCCCCATCGACCTGAACGCGATGAAGGCGCTGGGGAAGTCAGCGATGCGCATGGACATCTACCTCTGGCTCACGTACCGCATGTTCTACCTGCGGACCGCGACCCGCATCAAGTGGTCCGACCTCAACCTGCAGTTCGGCGCCCAGTACACCCAGCCGCACAAGTTCAAGGCCGCCTTCGAAGGGCACCTCAAGGCCATCAAGATCATCTACCCGGAAGCCCGAGTGGAACCGACCCCGGACTACCTCATCCTCCGGCCCTCCAAGCCGCACGTGGAGCCCACGAAGCCAAGACGAGCCCTCACGTAGGCAGGAACCTCACCGGACGCCCCCAGCTGCTCGCTGGGGGCGTATCGCGTCGCATCGACGGACCAGATACCCACACTCCGGCGCGCAAGTCGCGGTTCTTGCGGACTTCAGGGCCAGCGCACTCCACCTACGAGGATCAGATACCCACAGCAGCGGCACGCCTGCCGCCCGGCAGGGGGTGCCCGACTCCACCGCCCAGCCGCCAACCGGCGTCGGCAAGCGGTCCTCCTCGGGATGCAGCGGCCCGCACGAAAAGCGTGGGTATCCGATCCGCGGGGTGCCAGCCATGGGTCGCAGCGCGTGGGTATCCGATCCTCGCGTCCACGACGCCGGCGTGGGTATCGATCCTTCGGCTCCTCGATACAGCAAGCGTCCGCTCAACGGACCATGGGAAGGGCCGGCGCCCCGAGAGTGTGGGCATCTGATCCTCGAACCGGCATCGGGAGTGTGGGTATCTGGTCCGCAGCAGCGGCGCGGGCAATGTGGGTATCTGGTCCTTGGCCGTTTGACGGTCGTGTGGGTATCTGGTCCTGAGCGCGCGTGGTGCGGCGTGGGCATCTGGTCCTCAAACGTGGGTATCTAGTCCTCCCAGTTATCTGGCAGGCGTGGGCATCTGGTCCGAAGCCGTGGGTATCCGGTCCTCGTCGACACCGGTTCACCCGGTTACGGCCCATGACGAGCTCGGGAGGCAGCGGCGTCCCCGCCTGTGGGGTGGAGTCGGTCGACGTGGGTATCCGGTCCGCGCCCCGTCCTCACCCGTGGCTTGCTCAGAGCGCTCGACGTGGGCATCTGGTCCTCTCGGTGCTCGAGGACCCAGGTGTTCGGATACCCACGCCTACGCCTTGCGTGGGTATCTGGTCCTCACCGGTCGCCTTGCATCGGTGGAAGACCGTGGGTACCTGGTCCGCACTGCCCGTACGCAAGTGCAGCTCACTCGTCTTCGGCGTAGCGGAGCGGTGTGGGTATCGGGTCCTTGAGCGACGGAGGCACCACCGCTGGCCAGACGTGGGTATCGGGTCCTCGGCGGTGCAGCGCATCAGGCCGTCCTCACCTTCGGAGCTGTCTCCCTCCAATGGATGCTCTGGACCCAACCATCTGTGGACAGCTCGTTGTCGCTCTTATGGTTGCGTTGGTACTGAGATCAGTTACAGGGGAGAGCTACAGGGAAGAACTACAGGGGGAGCGTCCGCGGAGTGTGGGGATCCGCATGCTGGTGCCGATCCGAGCCCCTACCTGGCCGGGATTTGCGGACCGGATACACACGGCGCGCGGACCGGATGCCCACAGGACGAGGACCGTTGACCCACGGATCCGGACCAGATACCCACGGAACCGTGTGGGTTTCTGGTCCCTGGCCTCCGTTGGACCGTGCGCACAGCGTAAGCCGCACACGGGGGAGTGGCAGCATAGGGGTCAGCGGCTGCGCTTGCCGCTGGTCCGCGCTTTCGGCGGCACGGTCGCCTTCCGTACCGGCGCCGGCGGCATGCTGGTGATGCAGGGCACGTCGTGGTGGACGATGTAGGTCTTCTCGGTTCGGCCGAAGCCCTGCTCGTCGACGGTGACGAACCGCTGCAACGACAGGCTGTCGAAGATCCGCTTGTCGTCTCCGCTGGCCGTCCGGAGGTCTGCCTCGAGCACGGTGATGGGCGCGCTGATGATGCCTCGGAGCGGCGCGTGCTGGTTGTCCACGAGTGCTTCTATGCGCGGACGGGGCGCCACGAGACGGCTGCGGGGGAGGGGACTGCTGATTTGGCGCGTCCTGGGACCCTTGGCGCTGTCACCGGGCCCGGGGGAGTGGGTCTGGGGAGGGTCGCCGCTTCAGACCCGCCTTGCCTCGCGCGTTGCTGCTGCAACGAACGGGCAACCAAATGCCGGGGGTGCGCGCGTGCAGAAGCGCCCAGCACCTGGGGAAGGGGCTGGGCGCTTCACGATGCGGGCAGTCGCTACTGGCCGTCGGTTCCGGCGACCTCGTTCCACGTGGCTGCCTGCGCGGCACTGAGGGCGACGTAGAGCTGGTCGCGGACGAAGATGCTGCGTCCGGAGATGACGGTGAACGGCCAGACGCGTTCTCCGGCGTACTCGCCGTTCGGCCAGACCGGCGCTTCGGGGAACTCGGCGTTCAGCCGCTTGCGGATGTTGCGGCAGGCGCTGCGCCACTCCTCGAGCGTGAGGCTGGTCTGCTCGACGATGTCCTCGGTGGAGAACCACTGCTCGGGGTGCGCGGCGAGCAGCTGCATCACCTCGCGGATCCGGCGCATCGTGATCGACGTGCCTTCCGCGATGTGGGCGTAGCCGGCCGCCGTCCACGGCGGCCTCCGGTCCAGGGCGCCCTGCTTGACCGCGGACGCGAGGAGCTCGCGGTCACGAACCTCGGTGGGCGCCGGGGCGACCGGCTGATTGCGGGAGCGTTGGCGTTCGGCGACGAGTTCGCGGAGTTCGTCGGCGTCCTGCTCGGGTACAGGCAGCATCGTCCAGGTAGTGGTCATGTCGGTTCGGGTCCGTTTCTCGAGGGCTTTCCTCGTGGCCCCGACCATACGCCTTGCCCTGTTCTGTTGCAACAGATTTGCGCAAGACGCTTAGGGGAGAGTCGCGCTCAGGCCCCCACCATGCGAAGGAGTGCGGCCATCTCCGGTGCCATCGAGTACAGGCGCTTCTTGGGATCCCAGTCCCAGACGAAGTGCCAGGCTCTACCGGGCTCGTAGTCGTAGGACGGGAGGTCGTGGCCGCTGACGACCTGACCGACGCCGCCGAGGATGCCGGCGATCGCCTGCGTGCTCTTGGCGCCGACGGCTGCCACGACGTCGGCGGGCAGAAAATGGCGTGGTGGTTCCTCCTCGGCCCCAGCAATGAGAACCCGGAGGACGTCCCGCCCCGGGTCGGTCACGTCATGCCAGAACGCTGCGGCCCGTTCCTCCGCCCCCTGCTCTCGAGTCCATGCTGGCGGCTGGCCGGCCTGATGCCGCGCAGGCGGGTTCTCGCCCTCGCTCGAGGGCGACGGACCGCCACCCATGAAGTCGCCAAAGCGGATGTAGAACTCCTCCATCCGCGCGTCCGGCACATACACGGTCACCTGTCGATACACGGCGGCTCTCCTCATCAAGGGGGCTCCAAGCGGGCTTGGTTGAAGCATCGCCTGTGCCGTTGCACCGGGGCAAGGCCCGGGCGAGTGGCTGCCCAAAGCGCGACGGGGCGGCCTCCTGGGGTCGTTGGACGGACTGTGATGGTGGGGGTGGTGGGCGCGGAGGCGGGCTCGTGGATTCAGTGACTGGTCGCTTCCGGGTAGCAGCAAACTCGTCAGCCCAATAGGAGTTATCCTGACGAGTCCCGCGGTCACCATCGTCAACAAGCCTTCGCATCGTTGATTTGGCGGGCTTCTCAGCGCGTGCGGCGGGTCTCCGGACTCCGGCGTTTCAGCCAAGGATGTCGTTGGGACGTGCGAGTATCGCCACTATGAGCGACGCGGAGCAGGAGTTCGAGCTCGAGACGCCGGCCGGGCCGTCTCCGGAGCCCGCTCGTCCGCCTCGTTCCGTTCGCATCGTGGAGACCATCTCCGGGGTCTCACCCGAACGGCTCGCAGAGGTGGAACGCCTTGCCGCAGGGAAGGTGGCACTGAACCAGCACGTCGACGAGACGCTTGCGACCCGGCCGCCGGAGAAGCCGCCGGCAAGCACGGACAAGTACATCACCGAGGATCGGCTGCAGGAACTTCGTCTCCTCCAGTCCGAGGCGATGTCGGAGCACACGCTGCGTGCGTACAAGCTGGACTGGGCACGCTTCGTGAAGTGGTGCGACGACCGGAACATCAAGTGCCTGCCGTCCGACCCGCTCGTGGTGTCCCGGTACCTGCAGGAAGCGGCGATGCTCGGCAAGGACGACATCGCCACGCCGTACGCGTCGAACACCCTCGCCCGCTGGGTTGCCGCCATCGACAAGATGAACGAGCTCGGCCGGTACCCGCGCCCCAGCCAGGACCCAGAGGTCGACCTCACACTCAAAGCACTCCGCAGGACCAACGGCGGAGAACTGCGACGCATGCCAGCCCTGCTCATCGAAGAGCTGCGCGCAATGGTGTCCACCATCGACATCAACAGCTACCCGAAGGGCGTCATCGGCACCCGCGACTACGCCCTCATCGTGATGGGGTTCGCTGGCGCGTTCCGCCGCAGCGAACTCGCCGCGCTCCTCATCGGCGACGTCCGACTCCACCCCGACGACGGCTTGCACGTCCGCGTCCGGAAGTCCAAGACCGACCAGGAAGCGCGCGGCCGCACGAAAGCGCTTCCGTACGGTGCGACGGCAGCGACCTGCCCCGTGTGCGCATTCATGCGCTGGATCCTCGTCACCGAAGCGATGTCCGCCGCTCGAGCACGACCGGCGGTGATGCGCGTCCTCGCGGCGAACACCATCGACGAGCACATCTGCGCACGCGGCCGCGGCGCGGACGACCCGGTGGACTGGGATGACCCGTTCCCCGCCTGGCGACGCCTACCCAAGCGCATGCCGCTGTTCCGACCGGTGTCCCATGCCGGCCGGTTCTTCAAAGACACCGCCATCGACGGTCAGGTGGTCCAGGACGCGCTCGTGCGCATCGCCAAGCGCGCCGGCATGGACTCCCGCCACTACGGCGCGCACTCCCTCCGCGCCGGGTTCGTCACCTCCGCGCTGCGAAAGGGTCTGAACCCGCACCAGATCATGCGTCAGTCCTGGCACACCAGCGAAGCGATGATCGAGGTGTACGGCCGCGAGCACGCACCGCTGGACAACAACGCCGTCACCGAAATCGGCCTGTGATAAGCACGCTCCCGCCAACGCTGCAGCAGTATTGGGCGTTGTTCGACGACTGGTGCGATGCGTTCGAGCAGCCGAAGCTACCCACTCGGCCAGACACCATCGTCACGTTCCTTCGCACGTTCCCAAGCGGAGTGCCGACGAACACGCTTCGCGTTCGCGCCATCCGCCGCGCCCACGAGGATGCCGGCGCACCACTGGACCTCGACGGGCTGCGGGCCGCCGCGGAGGATGTGCCGTTCCGGGGACTGACACCGCCGCGAACACTGATCCGTACCGGGGACGGGATGACCCGCACCGTCAGCGAGGCGCTCGCGCAGCTGCCGACCACCGCACATCGGAACAATCTCCCGACCGCCCTCCGCGGCCGCCGTGACGGGTTCCTCATCGTCCTGTTCGGTGTGCTCGGCTTCACCCGCGAAGAGGTCCGGAAAGTCACCACCGCTGACATTCGCCTTGACCCGGTCACCATCCAGGGACGCACTGTGCCCCGCGACAATGGGACTCCGCCCGGCTGTCCCGCCTGCGCCGTCACCCGGTGGCTTCGTGTGGCGCTCCCCGCGGAGCTCGGCCGGAAGCGAGACGTCGCCGAGGCCGTCGATCCGCGTACCTTCGACCCGGACGTGCACGACTGCGACGAAGGGCTCGAGCATGAGTGGCGGAAGGCGACGAACATCGTCCCCGCCATTGACCAGCATGGGTGGCTTGACGTGCACCAGCCGATCAGCACCCGCAGCCTCACCACCATCGCCGGCCGCGTCCAACGGTTCACCGGACGACGCGAACAACGGTGGGAAGCACCAGCGGCCGTCCCCACCCGCTTCGACGGGATGAGCCGACAGCAGTTCACCGACGAAATGGACGAGTTCGACCTCAAGGTCGCCCAAGCACTCGCCCGCACCGCCGCCGCCCTCGAAGAAGCGCAACACACCTCCGACGAGATGCTCGGCCTGCTCAACACGAAGACGGGGTAGCAGGTGGCCGCCAACGGTTCGACGTCGCTACGGCGCCCGCAGTCGGGTCGGTGCCTCCCGCTACCATCGCCGAAACGGGAGGGAGTGTGGTGGTCGAGGAGCGAGTGGAGTTCAAGACACTGGGCCGGGACAAGTTCGACCGGGTTGTGGAGGCGTTGCTTCGCGCCGAACATCAGGGGGACGGACGGCGTGCCCAAGCGATCGATGGGCGCGGTGGCGATGATGGCATCGACTTCGGCGTGTGGGGTGCGGATGGCTCTATCGAGCACATCTACCAGCTGAAGTACTACCCCGAAGGATTCTCCGCAAAGCACTCGGACCGACGGCGGAAAGTGCGCGAGTCACTGGACCGCGCATGGAGCATCAATCACCCGCCGAAGTGGACGCTCGTCATCCCCGGGAACCCATCCATCGACGAGTTCAAGAAGACGCTTGCGATGCGCGACAACCGCCCAGTCCGCATCGAGATCATGGGGCAAGCCGAACTCGACGTCCTCCTCGCCAAGCACCAACATGTCCACCAACGTTTCTTCACCGATCACACCCTGAGCTACCTGATGGCGCTCAACCGTCCAGAGGAGGCGCTCGCGAGGGACGGTGACCTCGGCAAGGTGCTCGAGCGGGTACGCGAGCGGATGCTGATTCGAAGCGACCACTGGGGGGTCGATTTCTCCGTTGACAGTGCGAGCGGTGTCATCTCCAAGACCCTCATCGCTCGAACCCCAGATGCACACCTTAAGGAGCCGCTCACCACCGAGCTGACGACGTCGTTCGACGACTCAACGGCGGACCTTCGGGACCAGTACGTACACGCGCTCCGCTTCGGAGTAGCCGATCCAGTCGTCCTCCCGCGCCGGGTCATCACGTCCTTCAAGCGCCGCGGCCCCGACTGGTTCCACAGCGACGACCTCCCGGCGGAGCTCCATCTTCTGCCGGGGGATGCTGGCGCTGGTACTGCAATCAAGATCATCGCGCAGGGGCCCGGAAGCCGGCACTTGTACAGCGTCAACGGCACCGTACGGCGGTCGCCCCGCGGTGAGGAGGGCGGGCAACTCCTCGCCGACGGTCCCGGAGGCCTATCGTTGCGCTTCCTCCTCCCCGACGACGAGGAGAAGTACACGCCGGAGGTCACCTTCGAGGTGTCGGCGCGGGCAGGAGTGCCGATCCGCGAAGCTCGCCATCTCGCTCGATTCCTCACCGCTCTCGCGGATGCGTCGGAGCTACGCCTCCGTGTGGAAGGCGAGGACTGGCTCGTGGCAACCTTCCAACCCGAGGAGATGCAGCGTCCCGCGGCGTCGTTCGTCACGTTCCTCGACGACCTCGTCGCCGTCGAGGACGCCTTCGGGGTCTCCCTCGTCTTCCCCGAGGAGGGCGTGACAAAACGCGACCGCCTCTGGGCCGCGACACTGCGTCAAATCGCTCGTGGAGCGGCAGTGCCCTTCCCAGGCATCGACGGTTTCAACTTCCACCTGTCGGGCCAGTACGACGACCAGACACTTCGGCTGCTCCGCACACCGAAGGCATCCCTGCTCGTCCAGGAACAGGATTTCGTCGTCGAACTCCTTGGCGAGGAAGTGCACGTCGGCCACGTGTTCATCCACCAACTCCACGGCACTTTCACCGACGGTCACGCACACGCGGCCGCCCTCGAAGCCGGCCACGGCGCAAACCGTCCCGCTCACGTCGGCAGCAAGGACGGTCTGCCGTGGATGATTTACCTGCCCGACCGGGTTCCGGCCGATCGTGCCGTGGAACTCGCTGGCTGGGAAGCCGGGCTCCCGGAACATCCCGGGCTCGAAGCGCTGCAAGCGCTGCAGGCTCAGGAAATGCCCGGTCCTGACCGTCGTCGCGTTGGCTGAGCCGCCCCGTTCCTGCGGGCCACAGGGCGGTCAGCCGTGCAACCGCTCCCACTGTTCGTCGTACGCGTCAAGGAACGCCGGTGCGCTGACGTCGAACCGTGCCGCGGGGACGATGTCGGGTGGGGTGGTGGCGCCGGGCTCGATTCGGTAGAACCGGCCGCAGACCAGGCAGATGACTCCGTGTGCGGTGGTCTCGTCGTCGTGAAGTTGCCCGTGTTCGTCGGTGGTGACGAAGCCATCGCCGTGGTTGGTGTTGGAGCAGACGCAGCGCTGGTCGTTGCCGTAGTCGATGAAGGCCGGTTCGGTGCCTGCGCCATCAACGTTGGGCCAGGCGAAGTTTTCGCTGTTGAGGGCGACGTCGTCTGCGGCGGTGTGGGCTTGTCCGGCGAACTGGCCGCCGTTGGCAGGTGTTCCCTCTGTGTCCTTGCGTCGCAGCTGCGCCATGTTGTC